>NZ_JBQDLQ010000088.1:0-14123 GCF_052095695.1 Halomonas sp. | reverse complement strand
CTTCAATTTGACGGCGAGAGAGTGGCGAGAAGGTCAGTTTTTCAGGTACCATTTCGGATAGCGGCTGCTGGTGTTTTTTATGGCGTAACATACTGAAATAATAAAACTTTCTGCCGCTTTCTATTATCCCTTGTGAGAAATTCGGGCTAGCGCCTGTTGACGTTTCACTCGCGGCCGCGCTGGAGCCCGTTTTTATTCGCGGCAAGGCAGGAGGAGAGAAGTTTGGTGGTTCCAAATGAACGACAACTAACGCCGCCGCGGATAAAAACGGGCCCAGCCCTTCGGGTTGCCCCACAAAACGGTTCGCGATGAAACGTCAACAGGCCCTAATTGTTCAGGCAATAAAGCAGGCGTGCGCGCTCTAAATGTTTGCGCATCTCCTCTACAGCAGCCTCCTGATCCCCCTGCTCGATGAAGTCAATAATTTTGGCATGCTCCAGCAGAGTAATATCTTCATTTCCCTCCCAGTGCAGCAAGCTCGCGTGAAAACGCGCCAGCCAGCCCAGCATAGCCTGGCTAGTTGCCATAAAAATGGGATTGCGGGTTATTCCAGCAATGGCGGTATGAAACGCCATATCGACCTCAATAAAGGCCTGAGCATCTCCATTTAAATGCCCCCGCTGTTGCTCTAACAGCTCTCTCAAATGAGCAATGTCAGCGGCAGAGGCCTGGCCTGCGGCCTTCTCCACCATGCCAAGTTCAAAAAATGTGCGCGCCTCTTTCAGTTGCTCAAGCGACTGTGACGAGCTAGCTAGCATATGACGAGCGGTTAAATCGATCTGCGACATCAGCCCCACCGCTGTCGGCTGCAGCACTTTAGGGCGCTGGCCATGATTTATTTCAACCAGTCCAATACGTTCAAGCGTTTGCATTGCCTCTCGAATGGCCGGTCTTCCCACACCATAGCTATCCATCAGCTCGCGCTCAGAAGGCAGTGTATCTCCAGGCTTGTACTGGCCCGCTTCAATCATTTCATACAAACGATCAAACACCTCATCTGACAGCTTGCGCCGAGTAATTTTAGGGGCTGGTTGCACGGCTATTTCTCCTCGCAAGCCAAATAGCGGCTTGGTTATCCATTAAGCATCAGCAGTCTAGCGCTGCAGTTCGATAAATTGGGCAAATTTTACTTAAATACGACCAAAGCAGCATTTGACAGACTGCTATAGATATTATGTCATCATACCAGTTTCCAGGTAAACAACCTTCCTACTTTCTCCTTCGGCAACCACATGGCTAACGCCTTAAAACATCTTCACTGGAGTCTGCTATGACCAATATTGCCCTTATCGGCGCTGGCGGAAAAATGGGTTACCGCCTGTCGAGCAACTTGAAACAATCGGATTACATCGTTAGCCACGTCGAGTTGAGTAACGCAGGCCGCCAACGTCTATCAGAAGGCCTTGGGATCAGCTGCGTAGATGCCCAACAGGCGGTGCCCGATGCCCAAGTAGTGATACTCGCGGTGCCCGACACGTTAGTAGGGCGCGTCGCCGAAGAGCTATCGCCGCTGATGGCAAGCGGCACCATGGTGATCACGCTAGATGCCGCCGCTCCCTTTGCCGGCCATCTGCCCAACCGTGACGACTTGGTCTACTTCGTGACCCACCCTTGTCACCCGCCGATCTTCAATGATGAAACAGAACTTGATGCCAAGCGTGACTACTTTGGCGGTGCCAAAGCCAAACAGCACATTGTTAACGCTTTGATGCAGGGCCCTGAAGAGCTTTATGCATTAGGCGAAGCGATCGCTAAAACCATTTATGCGCCAGTGGTTCGTTCGCATCGAGTGTCGGTTGAGCAGATGGCACTGCTAGAGCCGGGCCTTTCTGAAACGGTATGCGCCACGCTGCTAGTCGTTATGCGGGAAGCAATGGATGAAGTCGTCGCCCGCGGCGTTGACCAACAGTGCGCACGCGACTTTTTGCTTGGCCATATGAATATTCTGGCAGCGGTCATTTTCGATGAGCAACCCGGCGTATTCTCTGATGCCTGCAACAAAGCGATTGAGAATGGCAAACCACAGCTGATGCGCGATGACTGGAAGCGCGTATTTGAGCCTGAAGAAATTGCCGAAAGCATTCGGCGTATTACCTAACCATCATTAACGTCAACGCCACACTAGCACTAGTAGCAACACACCAACGCTAATTACAAAAATCTGGAGTAGAAAATGACGACTTTTCGCCTCAACAAAATCTCCGCTACCATCGCCGCCACCCTTGCTCTGACCGCCAGCACCTCAGCGTTTGCCGTTCAAGAGATGAACCTAGCGTTCACGCCGCCGCTCAACTCCCACTATGGTGAGGCTGGCCAAGCGTTTGCCGAAGAGATTGATCGGCTTAGCGATGGTGAATTTAAAATCAATCTGCGCCCTGCCAGTGCATTAGGCGGCGAGCGCGACGTGCTTGAAGGGTTACAAATCGGTTCAGTGGAGCTGACGCTAACCTCAACCGGCCCTATCGGTAATTTCGTCCCTTCGGTTTACGCCCTCGACTTCCCGTTCCTGTTCCGCGACTACGACCACGCCCATAAAGTGCTGGATGGCGAGATTGGCCAATCATTGCTAGAGGAGTTTAAAGACGAAGGCTTAATTGGTTTGGCCTGGGCTGAAAACGGTTTTCGACACTTAACCAACAGCGTGCGTCCTGTTGCAACGCCCGAAGACATGGAAGGAATGAAAATTCGCACCATGGAGAACCAGGTACATCTGGAAACTTTCAAAGCCTTGGGCGCCGCGCCAACGCCAATTTCTTGGACAGAAGTCATTACCGCCCTACAGCAAGGCACCATCGATGGCCAAGAAAACCCGATGCCCATTTTGACCGTAAACAATATGTGGGAGATCCAGGATTACCTGACCCTGACCGGCCATGTTTACTCTCCTACGGCCCTGGTGATGTCGAAAATTTATTGGGACGACTTGAATGAAGAGCAGCAAGGCTGGTTCCGAGAAGCCGCCCAAGTAGCTGCTCAAACTTCACGCGATGCTGTTCAGCGCATTGAAGCGGAAGGGGTGGAGCTACTGCGCAGTAATGGTATGCAGGTCGTGACCGAGATCGATTATGAGCAGTTCCGTAGCGCTGTCGAGCCTGCTTACGAACGCTATGCAGATCAGTATGGCAGTGAGCTATTGGAGCGCATTCGCGCTACCGAGTGATCAGCCTTCTACTGCGTGCCTCCCTAACGGGAGGCACCGTTTCCCCGATGATGAGGTTTACACTTATGCTGTCGCTACTAAATACCTTGGCACAGGGGCTCATCAAGCTCACCCATAATCTCGCCGCAATACTCCTCGCCATAGCTGTCGCGTTAGTTTCCTACCAAGTCTTTACCCGTTTTATCCTTGGCGACCCAGCCGCTTGGTCAGAAATTCTAGCGCGGGGATTAATTATTTGGAGTGTATTTTTAGTAAGCGCGGCCGCTTTTTGGTATGGCGCCATGATCTCCATTAACCTCTTCCTTGATCGCCTACCTCCGCGCTTACGTATCTATGGTCAGCGTTTGGTATGTACCACCGTATTAACACTACTCGCTATTCTTGTCTGGCAAGGCTACCTAATTACGCTGCGCGTCTCTGGTCAGCAAATTGCCATGCTACAAATCTCGATGTCGTGGTTTTACGCTTCCATCCCCATTGGTTGTGCGGTGGCTTTCGTTGCCGTTGTAGCGCGCCAGCTCTGTGCTGAGTATCAGCACTATCACAGGCAAAGCGACGCTACCCCTATAAGCGCTAACGCGGGAGAAACGCTATGAACTTGGCAATCGGTTCAGCGTTAATCGCGCTGTTTGCTTTATCGATTCCTATCGCAGTGGCTATAGCTCTAACCGCAGTGATTGGTCTTTATTTTTTCAGCAGCGTTCCACTTCAGGTTGTCCCACAGCGCATGTTCGTCGGGCTGGATAGTTTCCCACTGATGGCGGTGCCATTCTTCATTTTAGCTGGCCACATTATGAGCAACGGCGGCATTGCAAACCGCATGGTCGAGTTTGCCCGATCACTAGTGGGTGGCATTCAGGGCGGCCTTGCCTGCACCTGCGTGGTGACCTGCATGATGTTTGCCGCTATCTCAGGCTCAAGCGTGGCCACTACTTTTGCCATCGGCGCTATCTTGATTCCCGCCATGGTGGCCCGTGGCTATCCACCGCCAATGGCCGCCTCTATCCAGGCATCGTCAGCTGAACTGGGCATCATTATTCCTCCTTCGGTGCCATTGATTCTCTACGGCGTCAGCACAGAAACCTCAATCACACAGCTTTTCCTCGCTGGCTTTGGACCCGGCCTAATGATCGGGCTAGCCCTGATAGTGATGGTGATTATCTGGTGTCGGGTAAAAGGCTATGGCGCCCAAGATGGCGATTTACGCTCGCCAATTTGGCCCGCCTTTCGCAGCGCCTTTCTCGCTCTGTTAATGCCCGTCATTATTATCGGCGGGATTTACGGTGGCATTTTTACCCCCACCGAAGCCTCCGCGGTTGCGGTGCTGTACGGATTGTTTTTGGGCATGGTGGTGTATCGCACCATAAAACCTAGTGACCTGCCGCGTATTTTTCGTGAGAGCGCCCTCTCAGCAGGGTCGATCATGCTGATTATTGCTGCGGCCTCCATTCTTAGTTTTGTCATTGGACGTTCAGGCTTGGCTAGCGACATCGGCGCTTGGGCACAACACACCTTTGATAATCGCTACACCTTTCTTTTAGCTATTAATATGTTGCTACTGGTGGTCGGCATGTTTATCGAAACCTCTGCCGCCATTTTGATTCTCGCGCCTATCTTGGCCCCCATTGCGATTGGGTTCGGCATTGACCCCGTGCATTTCGGCATTGTAATCGTCGTGAATTTAGCACTGGGTATGTTTACCCCGCCCCTTGGCGTCAACCTTTTTGCCGCTGCGCAAGTCGCCAAGCTGCCCGTCGAACAGCTATTTCGCTTTTTACTGCCACCGGTACTCACCATCATCACTTGTCTGATGCTGATTACCTATGTGCCGATGATCTCGCTGTTTCTACGCGATCTCCTCTTTTAAGTTACTGGAGCCTAATGAATGAGCGCCCGAATTTACGCCCGCTATCTGATTGAGACACCCTATCCAGTTGAGCACGCTGCTCAGGTCATGGCTGGTGAGCAGTCGTCCGGCACGTTTACGCGCTTAGCCAATGAAACCGATGCCCTCCGGGAAGCCCATGGGGCGGTCGTCGAAAACATTGAGACACTGGACGCAGCTGAGACACCTTCGCTGCCTATGCGCGCTGATCTGGCGCCGCAAGGCCACACTCTGTTTCAGCGCGCACTAGTCGAGCTCTCCTGGCCGCTGGAAAACATGGGCCCCTCTCTGCCGAATCTAGTGTCTACCGTTGCGGGCAACCTGTTTGAGCTCAAAGAGTTTTCCGCACTCAAGTTACTGGATATCAACTTACCCAGCGCCTTCGCAGGCGCCTACCCAGGCCCACAATTTGGGATGTCGGGCACGCGCCAACTAACCGGCATTACCAGCGGCCCGCTGATTGGTACCATTATCAAGCCAAGCGTGGGTTTATCTCCGGCTGAAACCGCTGGCATGGTGGAGCAACTCGTAGTGGGAGGCATTGATTTCATTAAAGATGACGAGCTACAAGCCAACGGGCCCCATAACCCACTGCGCGCCCGTGTCGATGCCATCATGCCGATCATCAATGCCCATGCAGCGCGCACCGGCAAAAAGGTCATGTACGCCTTTAATATCAGCGGTGATATCGATGAGATGCGTGCTCAACATGACTACGTGGTCGCCGCTGGAGGCACCTGTGTCATGGTCGCTCTCAACAGCGTGGGCCTGGCAGGAGTAGCGCACTTGCGTCGCCACTGCCAAGTAGCGCTGCATGGTCATCGCGCGGGCTGGGGAATGTTGAGCCGCTCACCTCATTTGGGAATGGCATTTTCGGCTTACCATAAGCTTTGGCGACTAGCCGGTGTGGATCATATTCACGTCAATGGCCTGCGCAATAAATTCAGCGAAGAGGACGCTAGCGTGATTAACAGCGCACGCGCCTGCCAAAATCCCATGTTTGAGGCGCCTGCAGCGGGTTATCAGATAATGCCAGTTTTCTCTTCAGGGCAAAGTGCCGCCCAAGTGGCTGATACCTATGAGGCATTAGGCAATAGCGACCTAATTTACTGCTGTGGCGGCGGCATCATGGCTCACCCTGGAGGCATTGCCGGTGGGGTAGCCAGCCTGCGCCAGGCGTGGCAAGCAGCCATGGCGGGTATTCCGCTGGCAATTTATGCCCGTGAGCACCAAGAGCTTGCCCAGGCCATGGAGACCTTTAGCGTATGAGCACGCCTCTCCTTCTCTCCTATTACGGCGATGATCTCACTGGATCGACCGATGTCATGGAAGCGTTAAGCCTCTACGGGGTGAAAACAGTACTTTTCCTGGCTCCACCTAGTGAAGACCAATTAGCCCCCTTTGCCGATTACTCCGCGATTGGCTTAGCAGGCACAAGCCGCAGCGAATCCCCTGCGTGGATGGAAACACACTTAAATAAGGCATTGGTGTGGCTTTCATCGCTCAACGCCGAGCTTTGTCACTACAAGGTTTGTTCAACCTTCGATAGTGCGCCGGACATTGGCAATATCGGCAAAGCGCTGGAAATAGGCAAGGCACTCTTCAAGCAAAGCTGCGTGCCACTGGTGCTCGGCGCCCCTCAGCTACAACGCTATACCGTTTTTGGCCAACATTTTGCTGCCTTCGATGGTGAGGTACATCGGATTGATCGTCACCCGGTCATGAGTCGTCACCCGGTAACGCCCATGGCCGAAGCCGATTTAAGGTGCCATCTGGCTAAACAAACTCGACTCTCCATTGGTCTAGCCGATGTGCTGTGTATCGAAGCGGCCAATCTCAAGTCGCAAGTCGATCAGCTTAGCCACTCAAACGACGTACTACTGTATGACACACTTACCCACGACCATCAGGCACAAGTGGGCGAACAACTGTGGCGAACTCGGTTGCCTGATGGTAGCTACGTTGTGGGCTCATCTGCCGTCGAATATGCGCTAGTCGACACTTGGCAAAAGCTAGACTTAATACCCAAAATCCCGCCATCGTTCTCCTCTCCTGGAGCAGTTGAGCAAATTGCGGTGGTATCCGGCAGTTGCTCAGAAATGACTGCCCGACAAATCCGTTTTGCTAAGGCCAATGGCTTTCGCGCCATTGCTATTGATGTCGTCAAACTTATCAACGAACGTACCCATGCCGACACGCTGCATCAGGCATTACAAGGCGCCATTGAGGCACTCGCTCAAGGTGACAGCGTTATTGTGTATACCGCCATGGGGCCAAGTAGCGATGCAAATGCTGTGCATAAGGGTGGCGAACAAGCACGCCACCTTATAGGACGCTCGCTGGGTCAACTATTACGCCAGATGGTAGAAGACCGCGGGCTTAAGCGCGTGGTGATTGCGGGAGGAGACACCTCCAGCCATGCACTTAACCAACTTGGCGTGCACGCGTTGACCACGCGCCTGCCACTACCAGAAACGCCAGGTTCGCCACTTTGCACCGCCCATAGTAACCAGCCAACCTTTGATGGCTTGGAAGTGGCATTGAAAGGCGGACAGATAGGCAGTGAAAGCTATTTTATAACTATTCGTGACGGCATAGCCTAGGCTTCTTAACCGCACTAGTGTGGTAATGACCTGAATTCGGTAGGATTGGCGTCATCGCTCGCCTCACCGCCCAGGATGCCCCCTCGTCATGCTCAACGGAATTTGGTTAAGCTTCTTTGTCGCTGCCTTCGCGGCCTCCCTCTGGCAGTGGCTGGTAGGTGGCGACGGCGAAGTGTTCGCCCGCTTGGTGCAGTCGCTTTTCGACATGGCTCGGGTGAGTGTCGACATCATTCTGGTGCTGCTCGGCACGATGACGCTATGGCTGGGATTTCTTTCGATTGCCGAAAAAGCAGGGCTGATTCGTCTGCTGGGGCGTGTGCTTGACCCGCTGTTCTGTCGTTTAATGCCTGAAGTGCCTCGCGGGCATCCCGCCATGGGGCTGATCAGCATGAATTTTGCAGCTAACATTTTAGGCCTGGATAACGCGGCTACGCCTATCGGCATTAAAGCCATGCACTCGCTGCAAAGCCTGAACCCCAGCTCGGAAACCGCCAGCAACGCGCAAATTCTATTTTTAGTGCTGAATACTTCATCGCTAACGCTGCTGCCAGTCACTATTTTCATGTACCGCGCCCAGCAAGGCGCTGCTGATCCTACGCTGGTGTTTCTGCCTATCTTGCTCGAGACAACGGCTTCTAGTCTGGCGGGGCTTTTAGCGGTGGCCATTGTTCAGCGCATAAAGCTTTGGCAGCCGGTGGTGCTGGGCTATATCGTTGTGGCAGCGCTCTGCTTAGGCTTATTACTCACGACACTTGCGGGAATGTCGGCTCAGGCGCTGGCGGCAGCTTCCACGTTAGTGGGCAACCTTACGCTCTTTAGTATTGTAATCATGTTCCTAGTGGTTGGGGCACTACGCGGGGTGAAGGTTTACGACGCTTTTATTGAAGGGGCTAAAGAGGGCTTAAGCTTCACTGTGACGCTGCTGCCCTACCTGATTGCCATGCTGGTCGCCGTGGGCGTGCTGCGTGCCAGCGGCGTATTGGATGCAGGGCTAAGCGGCATACGCTGGATCGTCGAAGGGTTTGGCTGGGATACTCGCTTTGTCGACGCCCTGCCCACCGCCTTTGTGAAGCCGCTTTCAGGGGGCGGCGCACGTGCCATGATGATTGAAACCATGGACACCTTTGGCGTAGACAGTTTTGCAGGGCTCTTAGCGGCTACCCTGCAAGGCAGCACCGAAACCACTTTCTACGTGTTGGCAGTGTACTTCGGCGCGATAGGCATTACCCGTATCCGCCACGGCTTAGGCTGTGCATTAGTGGCCGATGCGTCAGGTATTATCACGGCGATAGCGGTGTGCTACTGGTTCTTTGGGTAGGTTCTCCTGCCCAGTAGCCGCGAACATCTCAAGAAGAAAATCCACCACGGCGAGGTAGATGAACACAGCTTTCATGATAAAAAACCGATCACCTGAAGTGCACATGCCAGCCCGAAAGCACGGGCTGGCATAATCCGTTGGTATTAATCATAATATTCTGGGGCATGCTTAAAAGTAGCCCAGGCATCCGGATCGTGACCGGTAACAACGGTTGCCTTGGTTTTATCCGCAAGTGCACGTAGCTTTTGAACAGAACGGACGGCATCCACAGTCGATGCCAAGAATCCCGGTAGTGCTTTTTCTTCCCAGTGATCAGTAGTGTACGCCGCATCAATTGTCAAAATCATGGGGCCGCTATTAGGCAGATTTACCTTAAATGACATATGTCCCGGCGCGTGACCAGGCGAGAAGACGGTGATCAGTGTGCCATCTCCATATATATCGTAATGATCATCTTCAGTTCCATTGAGGAACTGCCATTTCAAACCTGGCTTGTCGAAATCCTTGCGAATATACCCACCTGCTGCGAACCAATCAGGGGTAAAGGCATATTCATACTCTTCACGTTGCACGATATGCGTCGCATTCGGGAAGCGGCCAACCGCTCCTGTATGGTCCAGGTGCAAATGTGATTGTACCACATAGCGAATATCTTCCGGTTGGATCCCCATTTTTTTAAGCTGAGCGACGCAACCCTCAGACTCTTCCATCACAGGCCAATACACGTCGGTAATTCCGCCCCAATGCCCAACCGGATCAGTGGCCACTTCAACGGCATTTCCACCATCAATAATGGTATGCCCCTCAGGATGGGTGATCAGAAAAAATGGAACCGGAATTTCATAATCGGCACCAGCACCTTCATTCATTTTGATATTGTGCACTTTGCATTTCAGCGAGCCGGTTTGAAACATGTAAAGTCGAATGTCAGTCATGGTTTTCACCTTTCTTGTTGTGTTGCTGGTTGAGACCAGATTTTTTAACAGTCAATTTATGAAGCCCTAATAGGCTTCGCGATAAAGTGCTAATGCGTCCTCTTCGGTCACTTCCACCGGGTTGTTCACCAAAAGACGGAGCTGTTGCATGGCATCTTTTGCCAGCATCGCCAAACTGTCTTCAGTGACATTGACATCGCGCAAACGGCGTGGCGCGCCGCTTTCATCCATCAGAGCCAGCATATGACTTACGAAGTCTTCTGAACGTGTACTAATATCGCCACCCTCGCCCGGCACGCTCATGACATCAGCCAGTTCGGCATAAAGTGGTGCCGCCACTTTAGCGTTATAACGCAAGACCGGCCCTAGCATCAGGGCGTTTGTCAAGCCATGTGGCAGGTGGTAATGTCCGCCCAGCGGATAAGCTAAAGCATGAACCGCTGCCACCGGGGAGTTGGCAAAGGCCTGCCCCGCCAGCATGGCGCCCAGCAGCATGTTTTCACGTGCTTTGCGGTTAGTACCATCTTTACATGCCGCAATCAGGTTACTGCCCAGCAGACGCAGAGCTTCGCGAGCAAGGGCATCTGACAATGGGTTTTTCTTGATTTTGGATGTATAAGCTTCGATGGCATGCACCATCGCGTCAATCCCGGTTGCTGCGGTATGTATTTGCGGCAGGCCAACCGTTAGTTCGGCATCGAGAAGGACAAAATCTGCGAAAAGTTGCCGCGAAACAACACCCATTTTAGTGGTTTCGCCAGTAGTGATGATGGAAATATTGGTAACTTCGGAGCCTGTGCCCGCGGTTGTAGGGATTAGGGCCAGCGGTAAACGTTTACCGATGACATTGCCGATTTCATACATGTCAGACAGCGGTTGTTCACTACCGACCATAACCGCCACAAGCTTGGCAATATCAAGCGATGATCCCCCACCAAGGCCAATCACAATATCCATATTTTGTGCGCGAGCCTTCTCAGCGCATTCAAGCACGACGGCCTCGGGCGGGTCGGCAACGACTTCGTCAAAAATCGAAACATCAAAGCCCAGTGTTTTTAATGTCTTTTCAACTGGCGCAATAAGCCCCGCATCAATCAGCCCACGATCCGTGACAAGCAATGCTTTGCGTTCACTAAAGCGCTCGCCGAGCAATTCACCTAGGCGAGCAGCACCGCCCCATTCGACATAAATGTCGGCAACAGTGGTGAAACCAAAAGGTGTTGTGGTCATCGTTTCCTCCATCTTGTGTTTATGTATCGGATGAACGTTTTAGGAATTGTCGAATAGCGATGCCCGTTCTAAAAGCGCTTAACACAGGCACCAACGTCTTGCCGCCATGACAGCTGTTAGCATCGTAAGAGACTAGCTTTGAAGCGAGTTCTCATTTATCTAAGATGAAGTATGCCGTTTTAAAAAGGTGTGGATGACGTTAATTCATCTTTGTTCTTTCTACAAAGTTCATCATAATGAACTTGAACCAGCAAAGTGAACTCAACAATGCATCTAAGTATCGCGTAAAGTCAATAAGGAGAAATGAGGTGAAAGGTGGTGAAGCCCCCAAAGCAGGAACGACAAAGGTGCCCGCTCTGCGCCGCGCGGTTGCGATTATGGATTTTGTTTCAGCATCACCAAGGAAGCCCAAGGCTTCTGAAATAGGGCATTCTTTATCATTACCGAAAAGCACTCTTCATGGGCTTCTGCTGACGATGGTCGAAGCTGGGCTTTTAACCAAGGGCTTCGATGGAACCTTCAGTACCGGGCCACACCCTATGCGCTGGGCCAATGGTTTTTTGGCCCAAAATGATCTGGTAGACATTTTTAAAAGCTATTTTGCCGATGCCCACAGCCTTGGCCAATACACAATGACGATGACGGTGCTTGATGGAAGCGACGTTGTCTATATTGCCTGTTCCAACGCCCACTTACCGTTAGGCACAACATTTCGGATAGGCATGCGACTGCCCGCGGCTTTTACAGCGACCGGTAAAGCCTTACTGGCCGCACTTGACACATCAGCCCTGCACGAACTTTTTTCTAATCAATTTCCTGGGCCACTGACTTCGCGTAGTGTGCGCAATTTGACGAAATTACGCAGTGAACTTGATGAAACCCGTCAACGTGGTTTTTCAATTGATGACGGGCAGATTCGCGAAGGTATGATTTGCTTGGGCACATCGCTGCATAACCACACTGGCGATACAGTTGCCGGCATGGCCATATCGCTGACCCGCAGCGAAGCAACCACCGAAGCAATTAAAGATTTAGGGCATAATTTAGTTGTTGCAGGCAACGATATTTCGCGTCGTCTAGGAGCTGGATGTTAACTCCGTTGCATCACCGTATCCGCCACGGCTTAGGCTGTGCATTAGTGGCCGATGCGGCAGGTATTATCACGGCTATAGCGGTGTGCTACTGGTTCTTTGGGGAGGGTTGTCGGTGGCTATTGTATTGAGTGAGTTAAACGCGCCATCACATCTTCTCAGCTATGCGGTAAGCGGCTTTATGCAGAAAGGGCCCACAGATAAAGGCGATGATGCCAGCGGCCGGCTATGCTAATAACCACGCATGCATCCAAATACCCACAAAATCGGTATGGGTACCGATATTCACGTAGGTGACCCAGGCGGACATAATCAGCTATAGCGTGAACGACATAAGAATAGCGAAGATAATTCGGTGTTTCATAGAAAGTCCTTAACTACCGTTTCACAAGCACCAAGCCTACTCAGCAGGTGCTGTAGCACCTACCAAGCAGGTTGGTTATCACCGTGTGTGATGGAGACTTACGTGCTCGCTTTAGCCGCCCGAGCAGCGTGAAGTTTTTTATAGCTTTCAATCAAGCGCAGGTGGCGATCTAGGCCGTCTAGCTGCATGTTGGTCGGCGTTAAACCGTAAAAACGCACATCGCCATTGACTGAGCCGACCACGGCCGCCATCGTCTCGGCACCGAACATGCGCGTAAGGTTAGGCAGGTAGTCATCAAGCGCCAGCTCATCATCCAGCACGATTTCCAATACTGCGTTAATTGCACGGTAGAAAAGCCCTCGCTCGACGGTGTTATCGTTATACTGCAAGAACATTTCAACGCGCTCTAAGGCGTCGTCATATTGTTGAAGTGCCAGGTTCGTCAACAGCTTCAATTCCAGAATAGTGAGCTGCCCCCACACGGTGTTTTCATCAAACTCCACGCCAATCAGCGTAATGATGTCCGTATGATCATCTATCTGACTTTCTTCCAGCCGCTCCACTAAACCATTGAGCTGGCTATCATCAAGACGGTGCAGATTAAGAATGTCTTCTCGATAATCCAGCGCTTTATTGGTGTTATCCCAAATCAAATCTTCGATCGGATACACCTCTGAGTAGCCCGGCACTAGAATACGGCAAACAGGAGCGCCCAGGTCTTCGTGCACCGCCATGTAGACTTCAGCACCCAGCTCTTCGAATATCCCAAATAGCGTTTCGGCTTCTTCCTCATTGCTGCCGGAGAAATCCCACTCGCAGAATTCGAAATCGGGCTTAGCACTAAAGAAGCGCCAAGAAACCACGCCCACAGAGTCGATAAAGTGCTCTACAAAGTTGTTAGGCTCGGCCACGGTCTGGGAGTTGAAGGTGGGGTGCGGAAGATCATTCAAGCCCTCAAAACTGCGGCCCTGAAGGAGCTCGGTTAGGCTGCGCTCAAGCGCTACTTCAAAGCTTGGGTGCGCTCCGAAAGAAGCAAATACACCGCCGGTACGCGGATTCATCAGCGTGACGCACATCACGGGGAACTGCCCACCCATGGAGGCATCTTTAACGAGCACAGGAAAGCCTTGAGCCTCCAGCGCGCTAATGCCCTCCACAATGCTCGGATATTTCGCCAGCACGTCTTGCGGTACATCCGGCAGGCTTAATTCCTGCTCGAGGATTTCACGCTTTACCGCTCGCTCGAAAATTTCGGAAAGACACTGCACCTGCGCTTCTACCAGTGTATTACCGGCACTCATGCCGTTACTCAGGAACAGGTTTTCGATTAGGTTCGAGGGAAAGTAGATTGTCTCGCCGTCAGAGCGGCGGACAAAGGGCAGCGAAACAACGCCCCGCGCCTCGTTACCGGAGTTGGTATCAATCAGGTTGGAACCGCACAGCTCACCTTCGGGATTGTAGATAGCGAGGCAGTGTTCATCGAGAATCTCAGCGGGCAGCTCGTCATCCGGCCCCGGCAGGAACCACTTTTCATTGG
>NZ_JBQDLQ010000087.1:0-14295 GCF_052095695.1 Halomonas sp. | reverse complement strand
ACGCTGCCGACCAATCAAACTGAAAATTGACGTCCACGCGTAGACTCCTGAAACAAAAAAGATGAGAAAAACACTTGAGAAACGCAGCAGGGCCGGGGGCTATGGCCACCCGGCCCTGTTATGATGCTATGCGGTTAGCGAGTCTTTAATCTCACTCTTCGCTGGGCGCTTCACCAAACCACTTTTGATAAATTTCATCGTAGGTACCGTCTTCTTTCATCGCGGCAAGCGCTTCATTGGTAGGTTCTACCCACTCGCTGCCTTTATGAAAAACGATACCGTACTGCTGACCTTCGTAAAGCGGTCCAACTACTTTCGTGCGCCCTTCACCACGGGTTTGTGAGAAGTAAGCAACGTTAGGCGCATCGTAGAACACGGCATCGACGTTACGGCCTAATAGCGCCATATACATATCGCTCATAGCGGGGAAAGGAGTGATATCGGCATCTTCTCCTAGCTCAGCTTGTAGGAAGTCGTAGCTGGTGGAACCAATCCGCGTGGCAATAGACAGTTCCGCGAGGTCTTCGATGCTTTCTACATCGTCGTTGTCAGCGCGAACAATAATTTGTAGACCGGAATTATAGTAGGGGTCTGAGAAGTCAACTATCTCAGCGCGCTCTGCAGTAATGGTCGTACCGGCGATGGCGATCTCTTGGCTGCCGGTTTGTACGGCCGGGATGATGCCAGCAAATTCCATTGTGGTGAGATTAACTTCAAAGCCTGCACGCTCAGCCACTTCGTTGATGATGTCCATATCGAAACCGACCATTTCACCGGTTTCTTGGTCCATCATTTCAAAAGGGACAAAGCTTGGGTCGGTCGCTACGTTTACCTTCGGCAATTCAGCCATGGCAGCTGTGGTGCCAGCTAACCCAAGGGCTAGCACAAGCGTTGTTTTAGTGAGACTGAGTGGTAGCGTTACTTTCATAAGTTTCCCCGTGTTTTATGTGGCCTGTCGTAGGTTTCCAAGCGATTTTTGCCGTTTGAAAAAGCCTTAAGGCCGTTATTAACCTATTAACCTTGGCGAGAAACCGACAAGGCGTCAAGTCACGGGGTGTGCTTTGCGCCAACGCTGTTTAGACCATAAAGGAGGCGCCACAGCCGCAGGTAGCGGTAGCGTTAGGGTTTTGCACACGAAAACGAGCGCCTGCCAGCCCTTCTTCATAATCGACGGTGGAGCCGACTAAATATTGATAAGACAGTGGGTCTACCACCAAGGAGGCATCTCCAAACGCGATGACGGTGTCATCCTCGGCAACGTTTTCAGCAAAATCGAATCCGTACTGAAAACCAGAGCAGCCGCCGCCGGTAACGTAGACGCGTAGCTTAAGAGATGGGTTATTTTCTTCTGCAATCAGAGCATTAATGCGTTTTCGTGCACTATCAGACAGCAGTAATGGGGTCGGAACAAAGGCTTCTGCACCGCTCATGGGTACCTCCCGCGAGCTTAAAGAACGAATAAATCGGCATTGGGGGGTGATTATGGGTAATTCCCAGCAAATTGGTCAACTATTGCTGGGAATTAGTCGAACGTTAAGGCATCAATGCAGGCGCTGTTAATCCCATGTTTTCATCAAATCCAAACATTAAGTTAAGGTTTTGAATCGCTTGTCCTGAAGCACCTTTGACTAAATTATCAATCACCGATAGCACCACTACGGTATTGCCATTGCCAGGGCGATGCACCGCCAGCCTGCAGGTGTTGATACCTTTGACACTGCGCGTTTCGGGATGGCTCCCGGCAGGCATGACATCAACGAACGGCTCGTCGGCGTAGCGCTGTTCAAACAGTGCCTGTAAATCGCCTGGCTCAGCGGTTAGCTGACCGTAAAGCGTGGCGTGAATACCGCGAATCATGGGGGTAAGGTGAGGTACAAACGTCAACCCGACCGGGGCATGACTAATATCCTTAAGGCCCTGGCTAATTTCCGGTAAATGGCGGTGACCCGACGCACCGTAAGCCTTCATTGATTCACTGGCTTCTGCGAGCAACGAGCCCACTTTTGCGCCGCGGCCCGCGCCGGTAACGCCGGATTTACAGTCTGCAATCAGCTGTTGGTGATCAATGAATCCTGCCTCCAATAGCGGTAGATAACCTAACTGTACGGCTGTTGGGTAGCAGCCGGGTACCGCAATTAAGCGTGCGTCTTTAATTTTTTCGCGGTGCATTTCTGGCAGGCCGTAAATCGCTTCGTCCAGTAGCGCTGGCGCCCCGTGAGGCTGCTCGTACCAGCGGCTCCACTCATTGGCATCGCGTAGGCGAAAGTCAGCCGATAAATCGATGACGCGGGTGCCGTTGTCGAGCAGTTCACCCGCTAGGGTGTGAGCAACGCCGTGGGGCGTGGCAAAAAATACCGCATCCATGGCGCCCAACTGCTTGGCATCCGGCTCGCTAAACGCCAGCGTGTCGTAATGGCCACGCAGATTAGGGTACATATCGCATACTTTGATGCCCGCCTCTGAGCGCGAGGTAATCGCGGCGACGTTGACGTGGGGGTGCTGGGCGAGCAGCCGCAGTAGCTCAACGCCGGTATAACCGGTACCGCCAACAATGCCGACCTTAATCACAAATAACTCCTTGCGGGTTTGCAAAACAGATTTTAGAAAAAAATGTAAATTACTTTTGACCTGAGTATCGATAACAACAGCCTAAGCGGATTGCTGCGGGCTGTCTAAGCGTATTGGGCTATGATACACAAGAGGATGTAGACACAAGAACACTAAGACTAACCCAAGACACAGAGCACCAAGGCAAAAAAACAAGGAAGGTCGTCGTGGCGCGTTTTTCCCGTTCGGATTTTACTCTAGAGAGCTTTCGTCGCCAGTTAGCCAATGTCGATGCCCTTCCACAGCTTTGCTTGCTGGGGCTCGTCTCTGGGATTATTACCGGCGCGGTGATGGTGGCGTTTCGCCTGCTTTTGGAAACAGGCGCGGCGCTGTACATGACCGATGGCGACCCTGAAGCCTTTGAAAGCATGGCGCCGTGGCTGCGTACGCTGCTTCCACTGGTGGCGGTTACCTTAGTGGGTGTTTTGCTGTATCGGCAAAAGCCTACCGCGCGCAAGCTAGGTGTTGGCCATGTCATTGAGCGGCTTTCCTACCATCAAGGTCGCTTTCCTCTGCGTAACTGGCTTAATCAATGGTGGGTTGGCGTCATTTCTGTGCTTGGCGGGCTATCCGCTGGCCGCGAAGGGCCCGCTATTCATTTAGGCGCCGCGGCAGCAAGTGGGTTAGGCCAACAGATGCGCCTGCCCAATAATAGTTTAAGAGTTCTAGTGGCGTGCGGTACCGCTGCAGGCATTTCCGCTTCATTTAATACGCCTATCGCCGGGGTCATCTTTGCCATGGAAGTTGTCATGATGGAGTACACTCTGATGAGCTTTATGCCAGTCATTTTGGCTTCTACGATGGGCGCGCTGGTGGCACAGCTTGCCTATGGGAATGAGCCGGCTTTTCGCATTCCAGAAGTAGTGCTTGGTTCGTTAATGAATCTGCCTTGGATTGTGCTCACCGGGTTATTTATCGGCTTGCTGGCGGGGCTATTTATTCATATTTCGCGCAGTCAACGGATACAAGCCTGGCCGCTTTGGCTGCGTTTAGGGCTAGTCGGCGTAGCCACCGGCGCTGTGGCCTGGTGGTTTCCACAAGTACAGGGTATTGGTTACGACAGCGTGGCGGCTGCGCTCAATAATCAGTTGGAAATTAAAGTTCTGCTGGCGCTAATGATAGCCAAGCTGTTACTGACGGCGCTGACCGTTTCGGGCGGAGTGCCAATTGGTATTATCGGCCCCGTGCTAGTCGTCGGCGCAGCGACAGGCGCGTTGTTTGGGCTGCTGGGCGGCTGGCTGTGGCCCGATAAAGCCGCTGACCCGGGTGTTTATGCCATGTTAGGCATGGCCGCGATGATGGGGGCGGTGTTGCAAGCGCCGCTAGCAGCGCTGATGGCGCTTTTGGAGTTGACGCATACGCCGAGTATTATGCTGCCCGGCATGTTGGTGGTGGTCGTTGCGTGTCTCACTTCGCGTCAAATTACCGGCTGTGAAGGCTTTTTTATTAGCTCGGTACGCTATGGTTTGCATCCTTTGCAGCAACCACTGATGCAAGCGCTCTCAAGAGTATCCGTACCCGCCGTGATGGAACGTCAGCTGGTGCGAACTGAGCGAATGATTACCTCTGATCAGGCGCGCCTGCTACTCGAAACTAATCCGGTGTGGCTGGTGATCGAGCGTTCTAGCGAGGAAAAACCGGTGCTGGCGCTCAAAGCCGCAGAGCTTGCTCGCTGGTTACTCGAACATGATGAAACGCTAGAAGGTAAATATCCGCCAGACGATGAGTTGATTGATTTGTTAGAAATCCCCGGGCAGCGTTTAGAATTGGCACCGATAGGGCTGCAGGCAACGCTTTCTGAAGCCTTTCTAAAACTTCAGGATAATGCGTTGGGAGCACTGTATGTCGTTCATGGTTATCGCCCTAAGCAGCAACGAATTTCAGGTATTATTACCCGTGGTGCTATCGAACGTTATTATCACTACTCAGAGTCCCGCGGTGCCGACCCCCGTGAAAACGATTTACGAGAGAAAGATTCATCAGTTTAAGGAGCGATAATGTATCTATGGGTGAAGGCTATTCACTTAATAGCTGTGGTGACCTGGTTTGCTGCACTGTTCTATTTGCCTAGGCTGTACGTGTACCACGCCGCCGCACGGGATAATGGCGATGACCAGGCAATGAGCTATTTTAAAACCATGGAACGCAAGCTTTACCGCGGCATCATGACGCCGTCTATGATTGCGGTACTCGTGTTTGGCGGTTGGATGCTTTACTTGGTGCCGGCATGGTTTAGCCAAGGGTGGATGCACGCTAAGCTGGCCTTAATAGCGGTTCTCATTGCCTATCATCACGTTTGTTTGATTTATTTAAAGCAGTTCGCTCAGAATCGCTGTACCAAAAGTCATGTGTTTTTTCGTTGGTTTAACGAAGCGCCCGTCATTGTGTTACTCGCGGTTGTGTTACTCGCGGTTGTGAAGCCCTTTTGATGCGCCAACCGCTTCCTCCCGTTGTCTTGGTGCTGGCTGGACATGACCCGACTGGCGGTGCGGGTTTAATGGCTGACAGCGAAGCTATTTCGGCATGCGGTGGTTGGGCTGTCACTATTCCCACCGCGCTGACGGTACAAAATTGTCATAATGTGACTAGGGTGATACCGGCTGACCCTAACGCAATGCGTCAAATGGCCGAGGCGATGAGTGAGATGCAGGTCGCGGCCATTAAGATTGGCTTGCTTGCCGATGAAGCCACGCTGCGTGCGGCGGAGCAAATTATCCGCCGTTTCCCAGGCATTCCCGTGGTCGCCGATCCGGTATTTAGAGCAGGCGGCGGAACTGAGTTATCCACACCCGATTTACGGCAGCTGTTTATTGATCGCGTGCTACCGCTTGTGGATATCTTAACGCCCAATCGCGCAGAGCTTGCTCAGCTAACGCCGGGCATTGCCGCCCTTTACGACGATACCTCGCGCGCGGTGGCGCTGATGTCTCAAGGATGCCAGGCAATTTTAGTAACGGCCACCGATGAACCATTACCGGGCAACGAGCACCAGGTAGTCCACACATTGCATTCGCCAGAGACCACTCGTCAATGGCAGTGGCCGCGGTTGCCCGAGCAGTTTCACGGCTCTGGCTGTACGCTTGCTTCAGCTATTGCCGCACGTCTGGCTGTAGGTGAGCGCTTACCAACTGCCTGTGAGCAAGCTCAGCACTTTACTTGGGAAAGCTTGTCTCATGGCTTTCAGCCACTCAGTGGCCAGTGCTTGCCTAATCGCTTTTCACAGGCTGTCCGCTTTTAATCCTGTCTTCTGTACGCCTTTTATTTAGAGGATGTCATGACCACATCTGCTGAACTATTCGATCTAGCGAGCCGCCATATTCCCGGCGGCGTAAACTCGCCTGTCCGGGCATTTAAAGGTTTGCACCGTCCGCCGATTTTTATGGAGCGCGCTCAGGGCGCCTTCCTGTTTGACGTTGAAGGTAACCGCTACGTGGATTACGTGGGTTCCTGGGGACCAATGATTACAGGGCATGCCGACCAAGACGTACTGGCAGCCGTACGGGCTCGTTTGGATAATGGCCTTTCGTTTGGTACCCCAACGGCGGTAGAAACCACCATGGCGGACCTCATCTGCGAGATGATTCCCTCTATGGATATGGTGCGTATGACGAGCTCTGGTACCGAAGCCACCATGTCGGCTATTCGCTTGGCACGTGGCACCACCGGGCGCGACAAGATTGTTAAGTTTGAAGGTAATTATCATGGCCACTCGGATTCACTGCTGGTAAAAGCCGGCTCAGGGGCGCTTACCCACGGTGAGCCCAGCTCACCAGGCGTACCCGCTTCACTGGCGGAGCACACGATCACCCTGTCGTATAACGACCCTGAAGGCGTTGAGGCGTGTTTTGCTGAGATTGGTGATCAGATTGCCTGCATAATTGTTGAGCCAGTGGCTGGCAATATGAACTGTATTCCTCCTCAGCCAGGCTTCTTAGAAACACTGCGCAAAGTGTGTAATGAACACGCTAGCGTGCTGATTTTTGATGAAGTGATGACTGGCTTTCGCGTGGCGCTAGGCGGTGCACAGGCACACTATGGCATTACCCCGGATCTAACTTGCCTAGGTAAAATTGTCGGTGGAGGCATGCCGGTGGGCGCGTTTGGTGGTAAGCGCGAGATCATGCAGAATATTTCTCCCATGGGCCCTGTATACCAGGCGGGTACGCTGTCCGGTAACCCTCTGGCGATGGCGGCGGGAATAGCCCTACTAACGAAGCTTCAGGTACCGGGTTTTCACGATGCGTTAACTCAGCGCGTGAATACGCTATGTCAGGGGCTTCAAGAGCGTGCCAACGCTGCACGTGTGCCAATGATGACGCAATCCGCTGGCGGTATGTTTGGGCTCTTCTTTACCTCTCAGCGTCGTGTGGATAACTTTGCCCAAGCCACGGCCTGTAATCCAGATGCGTTCCGCCGCTTCTTTGGTGCGATGCTAGATCACGGTGTTTATCTGGCCCCTTCTGCTTATGAAGCGGGTTTTATGTCGAGTGCTCATACCCCGGAATATATCCAGTTCACGCTGGATGCAGCAGAGAAAGCCTTTGCAGTTATGTAACGAAGAGTAACGTAAAGCTCACTATACTGTAAGAGCCGCTCATTACGAGCGGCTCTCCAGGCGCAGAGTTTTCAGCCCATTGGCGTATTACCCACGAGGGCGAAACGACGGAGCATGTCGAAGAGCGTGGGACCGTACCTGCCGAGTACACGTTTATCGGTATTGAACTGGAGGGTACCGTTAAACTGTTGAGTGATAATGAGCGGCTGGACGTTGATATTCAAAAAGGCACTAACCGCACTTGTTCATCTACTCAAGGCTTGGGAGATACGTTAACGCTAGTGATGCGGTAGGGATATCTAAATATCAGCGCATTAATTTATCTTAAATTAGCGTGTTCTAACCTATGTTTTCCTAAGATACGTTCAGTAACATTTTGCTGGCTTTTGATACGACGGATGAGCGCGTAAACTGACGCTCTAATGTCTGGAGTGTTTGTCATGTCAGCAGCCAATACCCTTGTTCTTGCCAGTGGAAATAGCGGAAAGTTAAGAGAATTCAATCAATTACTTTCACCTTTAGGCTTTGATGTTCGCCCTCAAGCAGACTTTGGGGTTATTGATGTCGAAGAGACAGGGTTAACATTCATAGAAAATGCCCTGCTCAAAGCCCGTGAAGCGAGTCTTATTAGCGGTTTGCCCGCGCTATCGGATGACTCTGGCCTCGAAGTAGACGCATTGAATGGTGCGCCGGGTATCTATTCAGCGCGATATGGCGGCGAGCCAAAAAGTGATCAAAAAAATAATGAGACGTTATTAGCCGCGTTAAGCGATTGTGCGGAAGGTCAGCGCAGCGGGCGCTATTGGTGCGTACTGGTTTACTTGCGCCATCCTAAAGACCCGGTTCCGGTGATCGTACAGCGCAGTTGGGAAGGTGAAATTCTTGCTCATCCGCGGGGCCAGGAAGGGTTCGGCTATGATCCTCTTTTCTGGCTACCGGATCAGGGAATGAGTGTTGCGGAGCTGCCCAGCGAAACTAAAAATCGCCTTAGCCACCGAGGCCGCGCACTTCAGGGCTTGGTAGAGTTGTTGAAGGTGGCGCATGGCTGACACGCTGCCGCCGCTATCGCTTTATATCCACACCCCCTGGTGCGTACGTAAATGCCCTTATTGTGATTTCAATTCTCATGAGCCGGGTTCACACGGCTTTACGCCGCAGGCGTTGCCTGAAGATGCTTATCTTAAGGCGCTGTTACAAGATCTGGAGGGCGACCTTGCGTTAGCCGCTGAGCGGAAAATACAGACTATCTTTATCGGCGGTGGTACGCCTAGCCTGCTTTCGCCACTGTTTTATGATCGTTTACTGACAGAAATTAAGCGCCGGCTGCCTTTTGCCGACGATATTGAAATTACCTTAGAGGCCAATCCAGGCACTACCGAGCAAGAACGTTTCATTGGCTATCGTAATGCGGGCATTAACCGTTTATCGCTGGGTATTCAGAGCTTCCAGCCCGCCCAATTACATGCACTTGGGCGCATTCATAGCGGCCAAGAAGCCGTGACAGCGGTTACCCAAGCACGGCACGCTGGATTTACCAATATCAATATTGATCTCATGCACGGTTTGCCAGAGCAAACGCCTAAGCTTGCAATGGATGATATTGAGCAAGCCTTGGCGTTAGCCCCACAGCATCTTTCTTGGTATCAACTGACTCTAGAACCGAATACTGCCTTTCATTCTAATCCCCCATTATTACCGGAAGAGGAGGCGCTTTGGGATATTCAGGACACGGGGCACCAGCGTTTAGAGCAGGCAGGATTTGAGCGGTATGAGATTTCGGCTTACGCCACTGCTAATCATCAAAGTCGTCATAATCTTAATTATTGGCAGTTTGGTGATTATTTAGGCATTGGTGCAGGCGCCCATGGCAAGCTTAGCCACATTGATCGAGACAAACAGTGGAATATCGAGCGGCGCTGGAAAACCCGCCAGCCTGATGCCTATCTTAAACGTATGGACGATTTGCGCGGTTTTGTGGCGGGTAAGCAGTTAATAACAGCAGATGAACTGCCACTGGAGTTTGCCATGAACGCTTTACGGCTGACGGAGGGCGTTACGCTGGGTACGTGGACAGCTAACACAGGGCAGTCACATACCTTGTTACTGGAGCGTTTACAGTCCGCCGATAAAAAAGGACTTTTGATGCAAATGCCTGAAAAACTGCGTGCATCGCCTCGAGGTCTATTATTCTTGAATGAGTTGCTGACATTAATTGGCGATGATTGATAAGTAATAAACCAACTATCTTCTAAGAAACAAATGTTTGAAGATAAACAAGGAGTGAGTGATGCGTATTTCTCGACTACTGACACCGTTGGCTGCTGCTATTTTAGTCGCAGGTTGTGCCACCTCTGACCCCTACGGTGGCCAAACGCAGCGCTCTAGCACCGCTATGGGTTCGGGCATTGGTGCCGCAATCGGTGCTGCTGCGGGTGCGCTGTCGGGCGATGGCAGTACTAGCCGTCGCGACCGTGCGCTGATTGGTGCTGCCGTCGGCGCTGCCGCTGGTGCTGGCGTTGGTGTTTATATGGACCGCCAAGAGCAGCAGCTGCGTGAAAATTTGCAAGGTTCACGTATTGAGATTGATCGCCGCGGTGACGATATCGTCCTCAATATGCCCAGCGGCGTTACCTTTGGTTTTGACTCGGCAGACCTTACCAGCGAAGCACGCAGCGCCCTGAACGAAGTCGCTAGCGTATTGACGCAGTACCAAGACACTCGCGTTAACATTGCTGGTCATACTGATAGTACCGGCGATGCAAGCTACAATCAGCGCCTGTCTGAACGCCGCGCCCAGGCTGTCGGCAGTTACTTAACCCAGAACGGTGTCGGCTCTATACGCCTTAATATATCCGGGTATGGTGCAACTCAGCCTGTCGCTAGTAACGACAACGAGCAGGGCCGTGCCCAGAACCGTCGTGTCGAAATCACGTTGACACCCACCGGCGATGGTCAGGGTCAGCGTTAGTAAGCGATTCGCTTAGCGTAACTACTTATTGCCACTGATAGCCCGCTATGCTCACATAGCGGGCTTTTTTATTCATCTACTGACGAGTCCCCATGCTGTCATATCAACATGCCTACCATGCCGGTAACTTTGCCGATGTTCATAAGCATCTGTCCCTGTATGCGGTGATTGATTATTTATTACGTAAACAATCTTCCGTTACATATGTTGATACTCATGCAGGGCGCGGTCTTTATCCTCTCAGTGGCCAAGAGAGCCAACGCTTGCAAGAGTACCGCGAGGGTATTTGGCCACTTTGGCAACAGCCTAAGTCCAGCGATCCGCTCTTAAGCGCATGGAAAGAGGCGCTAAGAAGTGCCCAGCCGGACGCAGCCACGTTAACGCATTATCCGGGTTCACCCTGGTGGATGAGTAATGTGCTACGTGAGCAGGATAAGCTGCGTCTGTTTGAACTCCATCCTGGAGAGCACAAGCAGCTTAACGCCCAGGTATTATCGCCTAACGCCCAGCGCGTTTTTGGTGATGGTTTAGTGGGATTAACAGATATGCTGCCGGTGAGAACGCCGCGGCTGTGCGTGCTTATCGACCCAAGCTATGAGCGCAAAGTGGAGTATAAAGAGGTCGCTGAGACGGTGGTACACGCTTTGGAAAAAGTGCGCCATGGCGTGATATTAATCTGGTATCCATTGCTACCGGCAGGCCACCATCACGCGCTACTAGATACATTAAAGACGCGTGGAGTGCGCAAGGTTTGGCGCAGCGAGCTGCTATTGCGCGCCCCAGCCGAGCAAGCTCACGGCATGTATGGCAGTGGCATGTTAGTGATCAATCCACCCTGGGGATTAGACCAGCAGCTAGCAGCGGCAATGGCGGAGATAACGCCGCTACTAGGCTCCAGCAGCTACTATAAGGCAGATTGGTGGGTACAAGAGTAGCTGCCTCTGCTATTTACCGATACAGAAGCTGCCGAAAATCTCGCCGAGTAGATCATCGGCGCTGAATTCGCCGGTGATCTCGCCTAATGCCTGCTGGGCGTCACGTAAGTCTTCAGCCAGCAGCTCTCCTGCGCCATAGCCATCAAGCTGAGCACGGCCGGTATCGAGCGCTGTCATGGCGCGGTCAAGCGCATCTAGGTGTCGTCGACGGGCAGAAAAGCGGCCTTCGGTAGTAGCGGCAAAGCCCATAACCTCCTTCAAGTGCGCTTTTAAGTTATCCACACCCACCCCCGTTTTGGCCGATAGCCGCACGATCGGTGTGGCTGTGGATAGGTCTAAACACGGCTGTTCAGCGCTGGTGTCAATCTTATTACGGACTAAGGTTAAGCGTTGCTGATCCGGTAGACGTGCCACGAACTCTGGCCAAATCTCCATTGGATCGATTGAATCGGTGGTCGTGGCATCGACCAGCAGCAGCACCCGGTCAGCTTTTTCTATTTCGTCCCAGGCGCGAGCGACGCCGATTTTTTCAACCGCATCAGGTGTATCGCGTAGCCCGGCAGTATCGATGATATGCAGCGGCATACCATCGATATGAATATGCTCACGCAGCACGTCGCGGGTCGTTCCGGCGATATCGGTAACGATGGCGGTATCCTGCTCGGTAAGCGCATTAAGTAGGCTGGATTTGCCTGCATTAGGGCGTCCTGCGATCACCACACTCATACCTTCGCGCAACAGCGCACCTTGCCCCGCGGCCTGACGCACATCGCTAAGCGCCTGCTGTACACTGCTTAAATGTTGTGCCACATGGCCATCGGCAAGGAAATCGATTTCTTCTTCTGGAAAATCAATGGCCGCTTCGACATAAACACGTAGCTCGATAAGGCGCTCCACTAGCGCGGAAATCCGCTTTGAAAATTCGCCCTGCAGCGAGCGCACGGCGTTTTCCGCCGCTGAGCGTGAGGTTGCATCAATCAGATCGGCAATGGCTTCAGCTTGAGCAAGATCCAGCTTATCGTTCAAAAAAGCCCGTTCGGAAAACTCACCTGGCCGCGCTAAACGAGCACCTAATGCTATGCAACGTTCCAGCAGCATATCCATGATAATCGGGCCGCCGTGTCCCTGAAGCTCGAGTACGTCTTCACCGGTAAAAGAATAGGGGCCATTAAAAAGCAGCGCGATACCTTCATCAATAGCGCCTTCAGAGCCCTGAAAGGGGCCGTAATGGGCGTACCTTGGTTTTGGGCTGTGCCCAATCATAGCTTGGGCGATCTCGCGGCAGGCGGGGCCGGAGACTCGTATAATACCAACGCCACCACGCCCAGGAGGAGTCGCCAGTGCCGTGATGGTGTCAGGAGTGTAGAGGCGTTCGGCCATGGTGGCTCTCTTTAAAATGGGCAGAAATATTAAAGGATCGATTCAGTATTGCTCGAACTAGTGTGAATTTATCGGCCTTAAAACGCTAGACCCCCGCACAGGGCGGGGGTCTTAAGGGACAGATTACAGCGGTAGATCACGGTCTCTTTAACTACTTAGTTTTCATGCCTTTGCCGATACTCGGGTCATTTTCGATTTTGCGCGTAATGTAGTACTGCTGCGCCACCGAAATGATGTTGTTGACCACCCAGTAGATGACCAGACCCGCCGGGAACCACAGGAAGAAGAAGGTAAAGATGATGGGTAGCATCTTCATAATCTTCGCCTGCATGGGGTCCGGAGGCGTTGGGTTCAGCATCTGCTGAACGAACATCGAGATGCCCATAATGATCGGCAGGATGAAGTAAGGATCCTTCATCGATAGATCTTGAATCCAGAACATAAACGGCGCGTGGCGCAATTCAACCGACTCTAGCAGCATCCAGTACAGAGCGATGAAGACCGGCATCTGGATCACGATAGGCAAACAGCCGCCCAGTGGATTGATCTTCTCTTTCTGATAGAACTTCATCATCTCTTGAGACATTTTTTGGCGATCGTCGCCATACATCTCTTTTAGACGCTGCATTTCCGGACCCAGCTTACGCATCCGACCCATAGACTTGTAAGCCTTGGCAGAAAGCGGGAACAGCACGGTCTTAACCAGCACGGTTAGCAGAACAATCGACCAACCCCAGTTGCCGACGATTTCATGGATATGATCCAGCAACCAGAACAGCGGGTTAGCGATAAACCAAAGCCAGCCGTAATCCACGGTTAAACGTAAATTTGGAGCGACCTGTTCCAAATAGTCTTGAATCTTTGGTCCCATGTACAGCGTTGCGCCCAGGGTCGCTTCGCCCTCTGCTGCAATGTTGCTTGTGGGGCCGGCAAAGGCGACGACGTTACGATTACTTGAATCGCTGGTAACGTAAAACAGATTCTGCTGATCCTGTTGCGGTGCCCATGCGGATACAAAGTAATGCTGAATAATGGCAATCCAGCCACCCTGGGCTTCACGGTTTTCAAACTTACGATTTTGAATATCTTCGAAATCGATTTTCTCGTAGCGCGCATCCGGCGTTGAGTAGGCTGCACCCAAGTAAGACTTCATGCCCATGGAAACGCCGCTGGAGGGATCGGGGCTATTATCACGTGCCAGCTGGCCAATAAAGCGCGCAGTAACCGGCGCATCGGTATTGTTAGCTAGGTAGTAATTGACGTTGACCGCATAGCTGCCGCGCTCAAAGGTAAGGCGTTTAATGATCTCAACGCCGTTAACATCAGCAGTTAGATTAACGCTTAGCCCATCATCGTTATCGCCTAAACGATACTCAGAATTCTCGGGTGTAAACGCGATGCGGCTAGCTTGACCGTCGAGCTGTAGCCCTGAACGTGCGACATAGCTGCGGCTATTGTTATCCGACAGCAGCACATAGTTGCGCTCTGAATCGAGTGATTGCTTGTGCTGTGGTAAAGCAGCATAAACAATATCGCCACCGTGGGGATCGATACGCACATCAAGAACGTCGGTTGTGACGGCAATAAAGTCGCGGCTTGATGACTCGCTTTCAGTGCTGCTCGCGATTCCTTCTCCAACCGGGTCTTGCTGCGGAGAACTGCTGGGAACGGCTAAGCCATCGTCAGTTTCGACATTGCTAGGCACCGCCGAGTTGCTGCGTTGCGTCATTTCAGGAGCCGAATCATAATTTGGCTGCCCGTAATCCTGATTCCACTGGACGACTAACAAATAGGCTAGTACGGCTAGTGGAATCAGTAATAAAAGTCGTTTTACGTCCATGAGGGTTCTG
>NZ_JBQDLQ010000086.1:8358-14366 GCF_052095695.1 Halomonas sp. | reverse complement strand
TCTACCAGCTGGCCGCCCTCTTACCAATTGCACTTATTATCCGAAACCGCGAGATATCAATTAAGGATATCTACCAGATACGCTTGGCGTTAGAGCCTGAACTAGCTGCTTCGTTAGCGGGGAACGTGGCTGCTAGTGATATGGCACGCTTACGTGAAAGCCTACGTAGCTACGCTGGCCCGGCGGACGATAGCGAGACTGAGCGTCAGCAACATCTTGATTCGCTGCATTTTCACTTGATGCTTGCCGAGTTAGTCGGGGGTAATCAACTGCTGACGTTTATTATCCGGTTCACCATTCAGGTGCTCTCGGATCTGACGATTTATCACCGTCTCTATGAGCCAGTTACCCATGATTTAGGGCAGACGGGCTGTCGCTATCATGCAGAAATTTTGGATGCCATTGAGCTGGGCGATGCCGAAAGCGCCTATAACATCATGCGTGAGCATATGCTGGATGCCCAGCGCGTGATGAATCAGCAGGAGGCTCAGGTGCGCCGAGGCTTTTTACCTGAGCCACTAGCGTAATGGGCTGTGGGCGAAAAACGCTATGGGCGTGGCAACTGCTGTAAAAATGCCATGACCACTCGCGTCGCGACTTCGCCGTCTTCGGCGGTAATAGCTTCGTCTGGGTGGTGGCTAAGCCCATCTTTACAGCGTACAAACAGCATGCCGATATCGGTTAATGCCTGCATCGCTAAGCCATCATGTCCAGCGCCGCTAAACATTCGCTCTGCCGGTTGGCCAACCTGGGTGCACGCCTGTTCGAGGGCAGTCATCATCCAGTCGGCACAGGCGGTGGCATCGGCGCTGTAAGTGTTTTCCATCTCCAGCACCAGCCCTCGACGAGTCGCCACTTCCTCCATCGCGGCGTAGACAGCTTCGCGACCTCGCTGCCGAATGTTGCGCTCCGGTGAGCGTAGCTCGACAGTGAAAGTGACCTCGGCAGGAATGACATTGACGGCGTTTGGATGGACGTCTAGCTTGCCCACCACGCCGACCAGCTTATCGGTTCTCTGCAGCACGCTATCGACGGCCAGTACCATTTCTGCCGCGCCGACTAGTGCATCATGTCGCATGGGCATCGGTGTGGTGCCCGCGTGTCCGGCCTTGCCGCGCAGCGTGACACGGTGGCGTTCAATGCCGGTCAATGCCGTGACAATGCCCACCGCATGATGCCGCTGCTCAAGAATAGGCCCCTGTTCGATATGGACCTCTAAAAAACCCAGCGTGTTGGCAGGGTCGCGGGCGATTGCGGGGATCTCGTCTGGCAGGCAGCCGAAGGCGGTCAAGGCCTCTGCAAGCGTTACGCCTTGTGCATCCTGGACGGCAAGCTGATCAAGCGTTACGTTACCCGCCAGCGCTTTACTGCCAACCAGCGTGGTAGGAAAGCGCACTCCCTCTTCGTCACCAAACGCTACCACCTCGATGCCGAAGGGGAGTGTCACCCCTTCGCGCTTAAGCGCTTCCAGCGCCAGAATGGGCAACGCAACGCCCAGCATGCCGTCGTACTTGCCTCCTTCGATCACCGAGTCCTGATGGGATCCCATGATGAAGGTTTTTTCGCCTGCCTGTGCCTTGGAGCAGCGACCAACGAGATTGCCAGCAGCATCAAGTTGCGGGGCAAGCCCCGCCTGCTCCATCCAGCGGCTGATCAGCGGCAGTACATCCCGGTGCTCCTGGGAGCAGAAAAGTCGCGTAACACCGGCGCCAGGAGCCGAGCAGCGGGCGGCTTCGTCCAGGCGTTCGATCAATATCTGCCCCAACTCACCTTGGGAAAATGGAGTGTGAACAGCGGTTTTGGTCATAAACTCTCCGGTAGGCGAGGGGCACCAGTAACCCCAGCAGCATGGAAGCGCGTCTAGCGTAGCGGCAGTTGGCGCCAAAAGGCTTGGAAGTCGCCGCTCATGAACTGGTCAGCCAACGCCCTCAAGGCAGCCACGACGTCTTCCGACCAGTCAACGCGCAAATCAATCGGAGCTTGCTGGAACGACTCGATACGCAGCGCGGCTGAGCGGGTGCCACGCTTATCGCCACCCGCATCCAACCCGGCATCGAGGGCGCCAATGAGGTGAGCCAGTAAGTGTTGGTCGTGATGATTCGGGTAGCGGGGCGCCTCGCTGCGTTTGATAGCGGCGCTGCTGTTGGTGGCGCTAAGGCTTAAGAACTGCTCTGCCAAGACCTGCACGACATCGCTGCTCTGCAGCATGTTGCCGACCGCAGCGACGCCGGGAAAGCGGGCGGCTTCCACCTCAGCGACATTCTCGCTCCCCGAATGCACTGATGAGCGGCCAAGGGCATCCATCACCAGGCATTGGCGCAGTGCGGCGTCGCTATCTTGGCTGATAACCGCACCAAGGGCCTGCTTGGCGGTGGCGCCATCGACAAGTGCGTCATGCACATGAGCCGGGTACCATGGATTGGTAAACCGCCCTTGGGTGACGCACGCTCCAACGCCGCGCCAGCAGTGATTCACATAGCCACCTACCGCCACCCCGCCGGTGGCAGTAATGGTGGCAACGGTGCCTGTGGCGGGGTGGCAGTGAACCAGCGAAAGCGTCATCGTGGCTATAGGGGCTTAATAGCCCACCAAGTGGCCAATCACCAGCCCTATCCAGGACAAGACATATACCAGCACCATAAAGGGCAGAATTGCCTTGAGCCACTGGGCGTAGGAGACGCGACCAAGTGCCAGCATGGCCAGCGTACCGCCGGAGGTCGGCACAATCAGGTTCGTCAAACCGTCGCCAACCTGGAATGCGGTGATCATCAGTTGGCGACTCATGCCGACAAGGTCTGCTACGGGAATGAGAATCGGCATGGTCACTAATGCTTGGCCGGAACCGGAGGGAATAAACAGATTGATGATGCCCTGCACCACACTGGCCATGATGGCAGAGAATATCGACGGTATACCGTCAATCAGTGAGCTCAGAGAGTTGACGATGGTGTCGATAATGACGGCCTGTTCAAGAATGACCTGAATAGAGGCCGCTACCCCGATTACCAGTGCACCGGCGGTAACGCTGGCAGCACCTTCCATCATCTGTTTAACGATGCCGTTCGCCGACAGGCCGTTCAAGGCACCAATGATGATCGCCAAGAGCAGGAACGTGCCTGCGATTTCATTGATATACCAACCGCGAGTGAACACGCCAATGAGCATAGCGACCAGACCACCCACAAACACGACCATCGTAAGAATGTTGCGTTTGGTGAGATGGTATTCGCTGAGCGGTTTGCTCAGTGCTTCCGCATTATCCGGCTCTTCAAACTCCATTTTGACGACGTATTTGCAGATATACAGCGAGAGCAGTGCAAGTGACGAAAGCACCAGCAACGTACGCAGCCAAGCGCCAGAGAAGGTCGGCAGTTCCGCAATACCTTGCGCAACCCCCACGGTATAGGGGTTGATGGGCGAGAGCGCAAAACCGATCCCAATACCACCAACGGCCATAGCGGTACCCACCAAACTGGAGCAGCCAATGGCGCTGGCGATGAGAACCGCAATGGGGACTAATGCAATGTTGTTTTCAAACCCGACGGCGACACCAAAAAAGCCGTATATAAAGGTGCCGACGACGATAATCACGTTACGCCGCTCAACGCCAACACGATTAACCGCTACGCCGATCGCATTCTCTAACGCGCCGGTCTTTTGCAGAATATGAAACAGACCCCCAGCGATAAAGACAATAAACAGGTATTGAGAGGCGGAAATAAGGCCTTCAGGAATCGCCACGAAAATATTGAACAGAGGAATATTGGCGACGTTTTCCAGGTAGGCAAAGGAGCCCGGTACCACGACCGTTCGGCCATCTTGGGTAACGCGTTCAAATTCACCGGCGGGGATAATGAAGGTCAGAAAATAGGTAGCGACCAGGATGATAAAGATTAGCACCATGGGGTCGGGAACCGCCTGATACCACTTTTTACGCGAGCCAGAGGCTGCCGCGGTGTGTTGTTCAGCCATGAGGATACCCTTGCTTGTGATGTGTCTCAGCGTTGACGCTCGTTGGCGCCTTACTTTGAATTTATCATGATAAATAGCAGGGTCAAGTAAGTCCGAATTTTCAAATAACAGGAACTTGCCGGCTAGACCTTCTGCTGCCCAAGTGGCGCGCTTCTTTAGCAGGTGGTTCCGCCCGCTTGGAAATTGCATTTACAAGCACCGTTCTACATCATGAGGTTAACTTAAACGTGATAAGGGCCTAACACGTGCGTTATGACGTCAACCAAATGCCTGAGCAAGCCGCTCGGGATAAGATAGATGAGCGCCTGCGGGCATGCGGTTGGCGCATTCAAGGCAAGGGCGAGCTCGACTTCAATGCTGGTTTGGGCATCGCCGTACGTGAGTATCAGACGTCGATTGGCCCGGCTGACTACGTACTGTTTGTTGACCGGCAAGCGGTTGGCATTATCGAAGCCAAGCCCGATAGCTGGGGTGCGCGGCTAACCTCGGTTGAAGAGCAGTCGGTAGGTTATGCCAATGCCAAGTTAAAATGGGTGACGCTCAATGAGTCACTTCCTTTTATCTACGAGTGCACGGGGCAGGTGACACGCTTTACCAATACTCAAGACCCGGCACCTCGTTCACGAGAAGTATTTAGCTTTCATCGGCCAGAAACGCTTAGCATATGGTTACAAGCTCCGCACTCTTTTCGCTCTGGCCTTGCCGCGCTTCCTTCTCTCAATCATGAAGGTTTGCGCGACTGCCAGATCACTGCCATTACCAATTTAGAAGCTTCACTAAAAGCGGACAAACCCCGTGCACTTGTGCAAATGGCGACAGGGTCAGGTAAGACATTTACCGCCATCACACAGGCGTACCGACTGTTAAAATATGCGGGAGCGCGCCGCATTCTATTTCTGGTTGATACCAAGAACCTGGGCGAACAGGCCGAGCAAGAATTTATGGCGTTTATCCCCAACGATGACAACCGAAAATTCACTGAGCTTTATAACGTTCAACGACTCACCTCGCCTTCTATCGCCAGCGATAACCAGGTTGTAATCTCAACGATTCAGCGCATGTACGCCACGCTCAAAGGGGAAGAGCTAAACGAAGGAGCGGAAGAAGAGCATCCAGCCGAACACAAATGGCGCCGTAAAGAGCCGTTGCCGGTTGTTTATAACCCCAAGCTACCGCCGGAATATTTTGATGTTGTGGTCATCGATGAGTGTCATCGCTCGATTTATAACCTCTGGCGCCAAGTGATTGAGTATTTCGATGCTTACTTGATCGGTTTGACCGCTACACCGGACAATCGCACGTACGGCTTCTTTCAAAAAAATGTAGTCAGCGAATACACACATGAAAACGCCGTTGCCGACAAAGTTAACGTGGGTAACGATATCTATCTGATCGAGACGGAGATCACTCAGAAGGGCGAAACGCTCAAGCCGGAACAACTGATCGAAAAACGCCAACGTGATACCCGTGCTAAACGCTGGGAAACCCAAGACGACGAGCTAGCCTACGCAGCGACCCAACTCGACCGTTCTGTTGTTAACCCTGATCAGATCCGCACCGTAATTCGTGCCTTCCATGATAAGTGGCAAGAGATATTTCCAAGTCGTAAGGAACTGCCTAAAACTCTGATCTTTGCCAAAACGGACAGTCATGCCGATGACATTATCCAAACCGTCCGCCTGGAGTTTAACGAAGGCAACGACTTCTGTCGCAAGATCACCAACGGCGCAAAGAACCCGAAATCTTCGCTCTCAGCCTTTCGCAACGATTACTACCCGCGCATCGCGGTAACCGTGGACATGATCGCCACCGGCACCGATGTGAAGCCACTTGAATGCCTGCTGTTCATGCGTGACGTGAAATCGAAAAACTACTTTGAACAGATGAAAGGACGTGGCACCCGTGTGATGAAAGCCGATGATCTTCAAAAGGTGTCGCCTTCTGCTCAAGCCAAAACCCACTATGTGATTGTGGATGCGGTAGGTGTGACCAAATCGCTTAAAACCGCCAGTCAGCCTTTAGATTCCAAGCCCTCT
>NZ_JBQDLQ010000086.1:6378-8348 GCF_052095695.1 Halomonas sp. | reverse complement strand
CTATCCCGTTTAAAGACCTCGCCATGGGGCTGATGATGGGCGACCGTTCCGAAGAGACGGTGAGTTCGCTAGCCGCTCGACTGGCGAGGCTCGATCACAAGTTAAGCGCTGACGACCATCAGAAAATTACCGCCGAAGCAGGCACCTCGCTTACCGCCATTGTGAGTGACTTATTCAATGCCATCGACCCCGACAAAGTAGAGGCTGACGCCAAAGCCGCTGGCCACCCTGAGCCTGATGATGCTGCCATGCAAACTGCTCGGGAAGCGCGCATCAAACAGGCGGCCAACATATTCACCGGCCCGCTGATTAACTTGATGGATACCGTTCGTCGCGATAACGAACAGACCATCGACCACGAAAATCTTGATACACTGCTGCGCACCGAATGGGCTGGTAGTGTGGCGGAAAACGCACAACAGATCACCCAGGAGTTCGAGGCGTACCTTGATGAAAACCGCGACCAGATAGAGGCGCTGACCATCTATTTCAACACCCCTGCTCGCCGATCAGAAGTCACCTACGCGATGATCAAGGATGTGCTGAAAAAGCTGACTGATGATCGCCCGCGGCTGGCGCCGCTGACCGTGTGGCAGGCCTATGCACACTTGGATGAGTACAAAGGCAGCAACCCCGCCAGCGACCTTACCGCGCTCGTGGCGCTCATTCGCCGGGTAACGGGGCTGGACGCGACGCTGACGCCACACTCAGAGCGGGTGCGGCGCAACTTCCAGAACTGGGTGTTGAACCACCACGCAGGTCACGGCGACAAATTCACTGAAGAACAGATGGAGTGGCTACGTATGATCCGCGACCACCTTGCCACCTCATTTACCATCGAACGCGACGACCTCGATATGGCCCCGTTTGACAGCCGAGGCGGCCTAGGGCAAATGTACGCCCTCTTTGGTGAGGGAATGGACGATATGATGACTGAAGTTAATAGGGCACTCTCGGCATGAGGGAATTATCAAACGGATGGGTTGAAGCCGAAATCGGTGATCTGTGCGACCTCAAGAATGGATATGCGTTCAAGCCAAGCGATTGGACATCGAGCGGAAAAAAAATCGTTCGAATTCAGAACCTGAATAACCCTGACGCGCACTACAATCATTTTGACGGCGAGATCCGAGACCGTTTTACTATCCAATCTGACGATCTTCTATTTGCTTGGTCAGGTACCCCTGGTACCTCATTTGGTGCACACATTTGGCGGGGAGGTGAGGCTGTACTGAACCAGCATATCTTCCGAGTAGATTTCGCCAGAACTTTACTTGACTTGAAGTTCTTCAAACTCGCCATCAACGAGACGCTTGATGAACTTATAGCAAAGGCTCATGGAGGAGTCGGGTTACGTCACGTAACGAAGACAAAATTTGAAGAAACCCGTATTTCGGTTCCCCCTCTCAAAGAACAACGCCGCATAGTCGAAAAGATCGAAACGCTTTTCGACGAGATCGACAAGGGCGTTGAGAGTCTGCAAGCAGCAAAAAACACCCTCGGCCTCTACCGTCAGTCACTGTTGAAATCTGCCTTCGAAGGCCGCCTTACTGCTGACTGGCGTGAAACGAACGCTGATAAGTTGGAAGATCCTGAAGCGCTGCTTGCCAGCATAAGAACCGAACGTGAAACCCGCTATAAAGCCGCGCTGAATGACTGGCAACAAGCTCTAGATACCTGGCGTAAAGATGGCGGAGTTGGCAGAAAGCCTGCAAAACCAAAGCGGCCAGCAGAATTGACTAACATAAGCCAAGACGAATTAGGGCTTTTGCCAAATATCCCCAAAGATTGGTCTTACACTAAACTTGCAAATTTAGGTGACTTGGGGCGTGGAAAGTCTAAACATCGGCCCAGAAACGATAAGCGGCTGTTTGGCGGGCCTTATCCATTCATTCAGACTGGTGAGGTAAAAGCAGCAGGCCGATACATTTCCAAGTATGAAGCAACATACTCTGAGCTTGGGCTTGAAC
>NZ_JBQDLQ010000086.1:0-6368 GCF_052095695.1 Halomonas sp. | reverse complement strand
ATCGCTGCGAACATAGCAGAAACTGCTTTCTTGACATTCAATGCTTGTTTTCCAGATAGTGTTGTTGGGTTTGCGACCTTCGAAGAGATCATCACACCGAAGTTTGTCGAGCTTTTTATCAAGAGTGCCAGGGCTAACATTGAAGCTTATGCGCCGGCCACAGCGCAGAAAAATATTAACCTTAATACTCTTGAGACACTGGTTGTTCCTCTTTGTGGCCATGCCGAGCAAATCGAAATTGTCCGCCTCGTTGACGAAAAACTCGACGCCGCCGATGCACTCGAAGCTGAAATTGATGCAGGCCTTACTCGCGCAGCCGCCTTGCAACAATCCATTCTGAAAAAAGCATTTTCTGGTCAGTTGGTGCCTCAAGACTCTATGGATGAGTCTGCCAGGGAGCTGCTGGCGCATCTCAAGGTCGAAAAAGCAGAGAAAGAACGAACCGTCAAGCGTGAACGCAAGACCACGGCATCACGCAAACCGAAAACGAAGGTAAGGAGGCCAACATTGGCCAACTTAATTGAAGTGTTAAAAAAACAAAATAGTTGGATGTCGGCGTCTAAAGCTGTTCGGGAGTTGGGCATTTTTGATGAGACACCTTCCGATGAGGTGGAGGCGTTTTATCGCCAGCTCAAGGAATATGTTGAAGACGGTTCTATCGAAATCGAGCGCCGTGATGATGAAGACTGGTTACGACTCACGAAAACTGAGGTGGGCTGAATGCGCATCGATTGGTTTTGGGTTGAAGAGTATAAGAACCTCAGGGATCTGACGATCGATTTCTCAGAGGATCACCTGATCACCGTACTCATTGGAAGGAACGGCACCGGTAAGTCCAATGTGCTCGAAGCCCTGACCGTTATCTTCCGCGATCTACTGATGGCGGAGCGACTTCCATCATTTAAATATCGGATCGCTTATGAAATCCGGGGTCGCTGGGTATTCATCGACGCTGATCCTAAACGGAAAAATGCCTATCAGGCAAAAACAATTGATAAGGCTGATCAGCAAGTGCCTTATCCGGTTGGCGGTTCATTTGATAATTTAGAAGGAAAGTCAATAAGCCGGGCTAAGCTGGTAGGGGAAGAATCGGAGCATATTCCTCGCTTTCTATTCGGTTATTACTCTGGTGAAAGCGAACGGATGAAGAATGTCTTTCGCGCCTATCTTAAGAGTTACGATGACAGGTTGATCCAGAACAAGGAGCCTGGGCTAAAGCGTATGTTCTTTGCCGAGCCTGTGCACAGCAACTTTGTGCTACTTTCTTTTATAGTTAATAACAGGAGAAAGACTAACGAATTTCTGCAGAAGCAATTGGGGCTTGAAGAAGGTGGAATTGAATCTGTGTTGTTCGTGCTCAAGCAGCCTTATTGGTTCAATAGCAAGTCCTCAGGCGGCGATGCTCGTTTCTGGCACTCTAAAGGAATTGTTCGCGACTTTCTTGCCAAGCTTTACGATATCTCGCTGGCGCCGATTCGTATCAAGCGCAAAGAGTTTTACGATGTAAGACGTTATCGAACGCTGGAGTATCTTTACCTTTTTGCCAAGGACATTGATGCTTTACGAGAGCTGGCCAATGGAAAAACGTCAGCTGAATTCTTCCGCGATCTTGAAAGCACACATGTTTCAGGCTTGATCGACGAGGTGCGGATCAGGGTTAAACTGAAAAAGAACGATGGCTCCGTAACGTTCCGCGAATTAAGTGAAGGGGAACAGCAATTATTAACTGTTCTTGGCCTACTTCAGTTCACATCCGAGGAAGCCAGTCTTTTTCTGCTGGACGAGCCTGATACACATCTCAATCCACGTTGGAGTGTTGAATATCTTCAGCATATCCAAGATTTTCTCAAAGATGAGAATGACAATAACCGGACAAGCCATGTCCTTCTGGCAACTCATAACCCTATTGCAGTTGCGGAGTTGCGGAAGGAACAAGTACAGATACTGAAACGTGACGATGAGACTCTAAGTATTTCCGCCGAAGAGCCTGACATCGACCCTATTGGTATGGGGTATGCGGGAGTAATTACTAGCGACATGTTTGATCTAAATGCCGCTCTGGATACGTATACACAACAGCTTCTCGAAGAGCAAAAAAGTCTCATAGTAAAGCCTGAATTGACTAGTGCAGAAAGTAATCACTTAGAGAAGCTGAGTGTTGAGTTAGAGACTCTTGGTTTTCGTCATCAGATGCGTGATCCTGTTTTTACTGAATACATTAAAGCACGAGCATCATTTACTGCTGATAATGAAAAAAATGAACATGGAGGGCATTTAAGTGCTCAGGATGCTCGCCGCTTGGTTAAAGAGGCACTTAGCACGAATGCGGATGGAGCCAAAAAATGAGATTTATTGATCTTGCTTTTGCTGAAATGCCCGAGAACTATAATGAGCGTGCAGCAAGAGCTTTTGATGATGGTCCTGATAAAATAAATGATCATTCGGTTGTGTGGAGAGATTGTAAAGATAACTTGAAAAGTGTTTCCAATGGAAAATGTTTTTATTGTGAAGTACGTGAACCTCGCTCTGATGGAGCTGTTGATCACTATCGCCCAAAATCGATTTATAGCTGGGCTGCGTTCCGGTTTTCAAATTTTCGTTTCTCCTGCACTTTTTGCAATAGTCTTAGGAAAGATAAAAAAACAGGCGAAACCGGCGGAAAAGGAGATTCTTTTCCTCTTTGCACAGGGTGTCATCGTGCCACTTGTGAAGCCGAAGAGAGTAATGAGCTTCCTGCGCTACTTGATCCTTGTAAAGCTGGCGATCCCTTAGCGATTGAGTTCACAACCGATGGCCGAGTAATACCAAAATATTCGGATGAAAACGATGTGCGTAAGATGCGCGGCGAGATTTCGATAAAAGCTTATCATTTAAATCACTCAGCTTTAATTGAAGAGCGTAGGCAACATTCAATTTTGTTGAAAGAAAAGATCATTGCGGCTTGCCATGCTGAGCGTCAATGTGCCGCCGGAGACCTGGCATCTAAAGCCAGTTTTGATGATGCTGTCGCTTATCTACATCGAGCCATTCAGCCTAAAGCTCAATTCTCCGCATACGCTAAACGTGTTTTACAACGCCACAAAGAGAACCCTTTGATCGACGCTATTTTGGCTTCATCATAGGATTCACATGAACACAGACTCTACTGTTTACAGGGTATGGAGCTTTTTTGCTATCTTGCGTTATGACGGGGTGTGCTGTGGTAATTATTTTGGTCATTTGATCTATCCAGCCTTATTGAAGTTGGCTAATGAATAACAAACTCCCTATCAATATTGATGACTTACTCCACCACCGCACGGTGGAAAGCGAAAGGATTGAGTACAAGGAAGGTTGGAATCCTGAGGCTATCCTGCACACCTTGTGCGCCTTCGCTAATGACTTTCACAACTTGGGTGGAGGTTATGTACTGGTTGGTGTTTGTGAAAAGAATGGCCAGCCGCAGTTGCCGCCTATTGGTCTGTTACCTGAGCAAATCGATGCCATCCAAAAAGAGCTTTTAAACCTGGGGCATTCGGCCATTGCACCGCATTATCATCCGCTAACCGCTACCTATGAGATTCAGGGTAAAACCATCCTGGCGCTTTGGGCTCCAGGCGGAGAAACACGGCCTTATAAAGCCAAAACTAGCTTGGGCAAGAAGAGTGATTGGGCCTATTACCTGCGTAAGCATACCAGCACCGTGAAGGCCTCGGGGCAAGATGAACGCGAGTTGCTCAGTTTGGCAGCCACCGTCCCTTTTGATGACCGCTATCGCCAAATGGCCACTTTAAGCGATCTTTCTCCCTATTTGATGCGTGATTTTTTGCATGATATCGGCAGTGAGTTATTGGCTGAAGCCCGCGAGCTGGATATTGAAACCCTGGGTCGCCGAATGAACGTGGTCGGTGGGCCAAGCGAAATGGCCTTTCCCAAGAACGTTGGCCTCTTGTTTTTTAATGAGCAACCCGAGCAATTCTTCCCGGCCACTCAGATAGACGTGGTGTACTTCCCAGACGGTGCGGGCGGTGACCATTTTGAAGAAAAAGTATTCAAAGGGCCTCTGGGCCTTATTACGCGCAATGCTTTGGACTACATCAATCGTAACTACCTGAAAGAAGGCGTTACCAAGCACGCTGATCGTCCTCAGGCTGAGCGTTTCTGGAATTACCCGCTGGCTGCCATTGAAGAGGCAGTGGTGAATGCGGTTTACCATCGTTCCTATGAAGTTCGTGAGCCCATTGAAATACGTATTGATGGACAAGAGCTGATAGTACTAAGCTTTCCAGGGCCAGATCGCTCTATCCGTTTGCAAGACCTGCAGGCAGGCAAAGCGGTCAGCCGTCGCTATCGTAATCGGCGCATTGGTGAGTTTTTAAAAGAGCTAGATTTGACGGAAGGCCGTTCAACGGGCGTGCCCAAGATCCTTCGAGTGATGAAAGCGAATGGTTCTCCAGATCCTGTTTTCGAAACTGACGAGGAACGCAGCTACTTTTTAATTCGGTTACCTGTTCACAAAGGATTTCTGGTGAATACTGAGGCAGTGGCCGAAGTCACCCCCGAAGTCACCCCCGAAGTCACCCCCGAAGTCACCCCCGAAATGTTACGATTGCTTGAAGTGTTAGAGGGTGAAATGGGAAGAGTGGATTTAATGACAGCCTTGGGGCTGCAAGATGAAAAGCATTTCAGAGAACACTATCAGCAAATCGCCATTCAGCAGGGGTTAATTGAGATGACGATCCCTGATAAACCCCGCAGTCGTCTGCAAAAATACCGGTTAACCGTTTTAGGTCAGAGTGTGCTGGCCACCAAGGATTCGCATTAATGAACACTGCCCCCATTATTTCCAAGGTCTGGAGTTTTTGCACCACGCTGCGCGATGACGGCGTGGGCTACGGCGATTATCTGGAACAGCTGACTTATCTTATCTTCCTCAAGATGGCGGATGAATATGCCAGACCGCCTTACAATCGCGATGTGGGCATTCCTGAAGGGGACGACTGGGCGAGCCTGACACGCCTGCGCGGAGCGGAATTAGAAGTGCATTACGTCACTCTATTGCGTAAGTTGGGCGAACAGAAAGGCATGCTGGGCCAGATATTTACTAAGGCGCAAAATAAGATCACCGACCCTGCCAAGCTGTACCGCCTGATCGATATGGTGGACAGTACAAAGTGGGTGATGCTAGGCGCTGATGTGAAGGGTGATATTTACGAAGGCCTGCTAGAGCGCAATGCTGAAGACACCAAATCTGGAGCGGGCCAATACTTCACTCCTCGCGCTTTGATTCGCGCAATAGTGGAATGTGTTCGCCCTGAGCCAGGTAAAACTATTGCCGATCCCGCATGTGGTACAGGTGGCTTTTTTCTGGCAGCGCATGACTTCCTGACGGATCCTAACCATTATGCTTTAGACAAGGATCAAAAGAGCTTTCTTAAGCATTCAACCTTCTTTGGTAATGAAATTGTTGCGGGCACCCGTAGGCTCTGTCTGATGAACATGTTTCTGCATGGGATTGGTGAAATCACCGGCGAAACGCTGGTGTCTCCCGCTGATGCACTGGTCTCACCAACTGATGAGACCTTTGATTACGTATTGGCTAACCCGCCGTTCGGCAAGAAAAGCTCGATGAGTTTCACCAATGCTGAAGGCGAGCAGACATCTGAGGAGCTCAACTACAATCGTCAGGATTTCTGGGCATCCACCTCGAATAAGCAGCTTAATTTTGTTCAGCACATTCGCACGATGCTGAAAACGACGGGTAGAGCAGCCGTTGTGGTGCCTGATAACGTGCTGTTCGAAGGCGGTGCAGGCGAAACGATTCGCCGTAAGCTGCTGCAAACTACAGATCTCCACACCATTTTGCGGCTGCCCACCGGCATCTTCTACGCGCAGGGGGTTAAGGCGAATGTTCTTTTCTTCGATAACCGTCCTGCTAGCCCTGACCCGCAAACTTCCAAGGTTTGGTATTACGATTACCGTACCAATGTGCATCATACGCTAAAGCAAAAGCCTCTCACCTACACTCATTTAGAAGACTTTATTGCTTGCTACCACGCGAGTAATCGACATGAGCGCACAGCTACCTGGAGTGAAGAAACGCCTGATGGGCGGTGGCGTGCTTTTGATCGGGAAGAGTTGTTGGCTCGAGATAAAGCAAGCCTTGATATCTTCTGGCTTCGCGATGCTTCCATGACGGACCTGGAAAATTTGCCTGAGCCTGAGATATTGGCAGAAGAGATTATGGAAAATCTCCGCTCAGCGCTGGCGAGCTTCGAGGCTGTGAACGAATAGAAGGTAACTGGCCAGAGGCTTGTTACTTCCACTTCGCCCAAGGCCAGCGGCGTTTGGCGGGGCTATCAATCTGCTGAAGTGCACTTGAAAGCGGC
>NZ_JBQDLQ010000085.1:484-14452 GCF_052095695.1 Halomonas sp. | reverse complement strand
GCGAGAGTAGGTCATCGTCAGGCACTTATACTAAAAATCCCCCAGGGCACATGCCCCGGGGGATTTTTTTTGCGTGAAAAAAGCGATTTTAATTTGAGAGATACATTTGCGAGCTACACAAAGTCTTAAAGCCGCTTATGAAGCGGCTTTAAGCATGCTGTTATAGGTCTCTGCGATGCTGGCATTGACCACCGGCCCAGGTTTCATAAATAGCTCGATCATCGGCCAGCATCATCAAGGCAAAAAGCCGCTCCCCAAGCGTTGTGCAATGGCCTACTCGTCGAGACAGTAATGGTGTCGCCTGAGTGTCGATGACGATGAAGTCGGCCTCCAGAGTAGGAGCTAGACGCCCAATATAGATGTCCAGAGAGAGAGCTTTAGCATTACCCAACGTTAAGCCATAAAATCCTTGCCATGCGGTAAGTGGTTGCCCGCCTAGTTGGCTCACTTGATAGGCAGCTTTGAGCGTTGCAAAGCCAGATAGATCCGTTCCTGCACCGATGTCACTGGCAAATGTAAATGCCATACCTGTATGGTCGGCAGCTTCTCGGTCAAATAAACCGCTGCCAAGGAAAAGGTTGGAGCTAGGGCAAAAGGCAACGTTAGCGCCTCTATCCGCTAAGCGTTGACGCATGCCGTTCGTCAGATGAATACCGTGTGCAAAAGTACTGCGAGGGCCTACTAAGCCTGCCTCTTCATAAACTGCTAGGTAATCACGACTGCCAGGGAAAAGTTCGGCTACCCAGTCTAATTCACCGCTATTTTCGGCTAGGTGTGTTTGTAGCCAAAGGCTTGAATCATTGCGTAGAAGAGCGCCGGCGGCATCCATTTGTGTCTTGGTCGATGTCGGTGCAAAACGTGGTGTTACGCTGTATCCCAACCGGCCATTGCCGTGCCAGTCTTCAATGAGACGCTCGCTATCTGCAATGCCAGATGCGCCGTCCATCAGTGCCTCTGGGCCATTGCGATCCATCAGGACCTTGCCAACGAGCATGCGCAGCTGTCGTTTTTGACAGGCTGTGAAAAAGGCATCTACCGAGCCAGGATGGCTAGAGCCAAAGACTTGAGCTGTAGTTGTACCTGCTCTCAGCATTTCATCTAAAAACGCATTGGATAATGCTTCAGCATGCGCATGATTGGCAAAGCGACACTCTTCCGGAAATGTGTAATCGTTTAGCCAGTCCAGTAGCTGTCGACCATATGATGCCATAATGTCGAGCTGGACGTAGTGCACATGAGTATCAATAAATCCAGGCATGATTAATTTATCACGATAGTCAAGCACATGGCTGCCCTCTGGAAGCAAGGGTGCTATCTCCGAAAAATGCCCTACGGCATAAATATGCTGGCCCTTTAACCAAAGTAATCCATCGCCATAGTGCTCGAGGCTACCCGGTTGTGGTGTGTCGCCGTCTCCAGGATCGCGTGTAAAGCTAATCAATTCGGCGCGAATAAGTGTATCGGTAGAGGAAATCATATCAACTCGTGGTAGTAGAGGATTCGTCAAATAGTGCTCGCAGCGCCTGAGAATCAAGGCCACGAGTGTCCTGTGGGCCAGGCGTGTCAGCTAGCCACAGCAGCTCAGTGATCACAGTCAAAGCAATCGCATAGGGCGTTTTATTGCTCAACTTTTTGCCATGAAGACAGCCGATGGGGCTGCGCACCCGCTGAATTTGTTGAGCAGTATAATTGTCACGTTGAAGGCGCCCGCGGAAGCTTGCCCATTTGCTTTCAGAGCCAATTAACCCAATGGAACCTAGGTCATCTCGCTGAATAAGCGCCGCAATCAGTGCGTAATCTTCATCATGATGATGCGTGAGTACCAGCGCATGTGTGCATGACGGCAGTTCGGCCACGCATTGCTGAGCATCATGTAGCGCTTGATAGCTCAGGCGAGGCTGACGTTGTATATTTTCGCCAATATTATCAAAGGCATCACTGCGGCTGTCGTACCAATATAACTGCCAAGGTAAGGGGGCGCTTAACTTAACGATTTCACGGCCAACATGGCCTGCACCAAACACTGCAAGTGTTGCTGTTGACCCGGGAAAGGCTTCTAACAGTATATTGACGAAACCACCGCAGCACTGGCCGCTACGTCCGCCTAATGAAAAGGCTTCTAAGCTGAGTCCGTAACACTGTTCTGCCAAGCGCGCACGTGCGGCAGCAATGGTTTGCCACTCAAACGTACCGCCGCCTAGCGTATCGAAGATAGCATCTTCGGTAATGATCATTCGAGCGCCAGGCTCACGAGGAGTCGATCCTGCACTGGTGATCTGGGTCGCGAGAACGTGTGGTGAGCCTGTGCGCTGAAAGTAATCAAGCGCCGCATGCCATGTGTTGGCAATTTGTAGAGTCACAGCGCTTTTTTCCTAATCAAATTTGCCGCGAGCATGACGCGCTCAGGGGTTGCTGGCGTATCTAAATGAGGCGATAACTGGTAGTCAGTTAAGCTAGAAAGCGCATCACGCAGCGCCGACCATACACAAATACCCAGCATAAAAGGGGGCTCACCGACGGCTTTGGAACGATAAAGGCTTGCCATGGAGTTAGGGTGGCCTTCCAGCAGGGCAACGTTAAAAACAGCGGGCAGGTCGCCAAAGGTAGGAATTTTATAGGTCGCAGGGCCATCCGTAACGAGCACGCCTTTATCGTTCCATTTTAGCTCTTCACTGGTTAGCCAGCCCATCCCTTGTATAAAGCCACCCTCTACTTGCCCCATATCAATAGCGGGGTTCAGTGCTTCGCCCACGTCATGCAAGATGTCGACACGATCGATCTGATACTCGCCGCTGAGCGTATCCACGCTGACTTCGGCTACCGCCGCGCCAAACGCATAGTAGTAAAAGGGGCGACCCTGGCCGACTGAGCGATCATAGTGAATCAGCGGAGTGGCATAGAAGCCTTTTTCTGATAGTGAAATGCGATGGAGATAAGCCGTTTGAATCAGTTCACCCCATGGAATGCTGCGCTCACTTTCGCCGAAACCCGCGATCAGCATACCATCTGTCAGGCGCATGCCTTCACGGTCTAGTCCCTCAGAAAAGTGCTCGGTCGCAAAGTCAAAAAGGCGTTCACGCAGCTTGCTCGCCGCATCGCGTGCCGCCATGCCATTCAAATCAGCGCCGCTAGACGCAGCGGTTGGCGAGGTGTTGGGTACCTTGTCGGTACGTGTTGCGCTAATACACACATTATCTAAATCAAGGCCCAGTTCTCGGGCCACTACTTGGCAAATCTTGGTATGCAGTCCCTGGCCCATTTCGGTGCCGCCATGATTAATCATGACGCTACCGTCGGTGTATACGTGTAATAGCGCCCCGGCCTGGTTGAGGTGCTGGGCAGTAAATGAAATGCCAAACTTAACCGGAGTGAGCGCGAGTCCCTTTTTAATCACCGGGCTATTAACATTAAATGCGCTAATCGCTTTTCGGCGTACCCAGTAGTCACTGTCTTTTTCCAGCGTCTCGACCAGCGTATGCAGAAGTTGGCGCTGGTCGACTTGCTGACCATAATGGGTAACGTCACGACCTTCACGATAAAAATTGCGCTTGCGGATCGTTAAGGGGTCTTCGCCCACTTGGCGAGCGATATCATCCATGGCGGCTTCAGTGATCATCATGCCCTGGGGGCCGCCAAAGCCTCGAAACGCCGTGTTGGACGCCGTATGTGTTTTGGCGCGGTGTCCGGTTACTTTTACATCGCCAAGCGAGTAGGCATTGTCAGCATGGAACATCGCACGATCAACGATAGCGTCGGAAAGATCCGGTGAATACCCGCAGTCGCCAATAACGGTAATTTCACCGCCTTGGATAACCCCTTGCGCGTCAATCGCAAGCTTGTAGCGATTATGGAAGGGGTGGCGTTTTCCCGTGGCGTGCATATCCTCGCGACGGGGCAGCCGTAAGCGGGTTGCTTTGCCAGTACGACGGGCGATGATGGCGGCAATGCAAGCCCATGGTGATGCCTGGGTTTCTTTTCCTCCAAAGCCCCCACCCATGCGGCGAACTTCGACCGTTACCGCATGGAAGGGAATGCCAAGCACTTCCGCAACGAGCTTTTGTGTTTCACTCGGGTGCTGGTTAGAGGTATGGACAATCACGCCCTCATCTTCGGTTGGCAGCACAATGCAAGCTTGCCCTTCCAAATAAAAGTGCTCTTGCCCGCCGATGAACAGATCGCCTTCAATGAGTTGCTCGGCATGATGTAAGGCTTGTTGCCAGTCTCCGCGCTCTTGCACGTGGGTTGGGCGCACAAATTCTTCGCGCTCGGTAGCCTCGACCGGATCTAGGCTGGCAGGTTGTTCATCAACATCAATCTTTGCGAGCATTACCGCCCGTCGGGCTGCTTGTAGTGACGTCGCTGCAACGGCAAACAGACATTGGCCTGCGTAGCTAATGTCGGTATCAACAAAGATGGGGTCGCCAGGAAACACTGGCCCTATGTCAGTATGGCCAGGCACGTCGTGGAAGGTAATGACATCGATAACGCCTGCCGCTTGCTTAACTGCGTCGAGATTTAGCTTGGTCAAAGTGCCATGCGCAATGGGGGATAAGCCAAGAGCAATATGCAACGCATCGGCTGGCGTTTTTAAATCGTCGATATACGTCGCTTTTCCAGTCACGTGCTTCTCGGCGCTTTCATGATAGCTAGCGTTGCCAGCTTGGCGTGAACTGCTGTTATCAACGGTATGGCGGGCTAGCGGGCCCGATCCTTGAATATGGCCATGCAGTTCGCGGCGGGCACGGCTGCTATCGCCATCCAGTTTAGTGAGCGTACGCATGGAGCATGACCTCCTGGCTGGGTGCTGAAAGGGTAAGGTAAAGCCGTTCCAGCAGATTGGCAGCAGCTTGCTGGCGGTAATGTTCGCTGCCGCGCATATCTCCCATTGGTTGAAAGTCGCTTGCGAGAGCTTGCTGGGCCGCTTTAAAGCCGTCTGGTGAAAGCGGTTGACCTTCTAATGCCGCTTCGCTGTTCAAGGCTCTCTTGGGCGTTGCGGCCATACCGCCAAAGGCAATGCGCACATCTCGCATAACATCCTGTTCCAAGCGGTAGCTAAAAGCGCCAAGGACTGCAGATATATCATCTCCGCGTCGTTTAGATAATTTCCATACCCGTAGCTGTTGGCCTTCAGGCGGCTGAGGAATAAAGAGTCGCGAAACGACTTCATCAACGGCAAGCGCCGTCTTTTTGTAATCTAAAAAGAATGTATCAAGTTCTATGCAGCGATTGCCATTTATGCTGGCAAGCTCTACATGTGCGCCTAATACGAGCAACACTGGCGGCGTATCACCGATAGGAGACGCATTAGCAATATTGCCACCCAGCGTGCCTCGGTTGCGAATCTGCTGGGACCCCAGCCGATGCAGAAGGTGGGCAAAGGCAGGGAGATGCGCTTCAAAGAGCGGTTGCAGTTGGGTATATGTGACGCCAGCGCCTATCCACCAACCAGCTTGACCATTAAGTGTGTCTTTCTCAATTGCTAATAGTTCTTTAACGCGAGAAATATCAATTAGTTGCGGAAGTGGTGCCAGGCGTTGAGTGGTTTCCAGCCACAGATCGGTGCCGCCCGCCACAAGACGTGCGTCAGGTACTCGATGCCGTAGTTGTGTTAGTTCGACAAGAGACTCTGGCTGGGCAAAAAAAGAAGTGTTACCTTCTGAATTTGTTGATAGCGCCTCACCTTTTTCTACAGGAAGCGCCGCGTCAAACCATTGGGGGCGCTCATAGGATATGCCATTCATACGTAACGCCGCATCGCGGATAGGGCGATAGCCGGTGCAGCGGCACAAATTGCCACCCAGCGTTGCTTCAAGGCGCTCTTGAGACAGTTCTTGTACTAGCTCCGATGCTAGCGGAGCAGAGCGTTGGTGAATATCGTCATGCAGGGTAAAAAGAGACATGACAATGCCCGGCGTACAAAAACCACATTGGCTGCCATGGCACTCAATCATGGTTTGTTGCGCCGGGTGTAAGTGCTTCTCTTTCGCCAACCCTTCAATGGTCACTAAATGCCGCCCCTGTAGTTGATGGGCTGGAGTAATGCATGCATTAGCGCTACTAAACGTTTGCGCTCCAGTCGTCGATTCACCGATCGCTACGGTACAGGCACCACAATCGCCCGATGCACAGCCTTCTTTAGCGCCTGTTTGAGCCAAATGCTCGCGTAATAAGGTTAAAATACTCGTATCGGGTGAAACGTCACACCGCTGAAGGGTGCCATTGAGTAGGAACGCAATCGTTGCCATGACAGACTCCACTGTGAGTGTATAGATCTGGACTGTATTGACCGATCGGTCAATAAGCGTTGAGCTTGGGACAAAACATCTCTCCTTGCAAGTATTTGCTCGCCGCACCACCTTGGGGCAGACTTGTGTAAAATGAGACGTTTAAGTGCAGCCAATAACCCCGCCGAACAATGCGTTCCAGGTACGTTAGGAAATCATTTAAGGAACACGTTTGATGACCGCTGTATCTACCAGCTATGAAACTCCGAGTCGTGAAAAAATAGAGGCTAGTATTCTTACTGCCGCTGAGCTGGTCTTTTCTCAACACGGCTTTCGTGGCGCGAGTTTGCAAGCAATTGCTGATCAAGCCGGACTTCCTAAGGCGAACGTTTTGTACTACATGGGAAATAAGCAGGCGCTTTATGTGCGATTGCTTGACCGCATGATGCGTCGCTGGAACGAAGTCCTTGAAGACATTACTCCGGATAGTGATCCATCAACGGTACTCCGTGACTTTATTCGTACAAAAATGCTACTTGGCCAGCGCTATCCAGCGGGATCCAAATTATTTGCGGCGGAAATTTTAGCGGGTGCGCCTTTTCTAAGTGATTATTTAGCCGGCGAGTTACGCGATTGGGTGGAGGCGCGCGCTACTATCATGCGCCAGTGGTCGGCGCAGGGTAAAATGGATGCTGTGGACCCCCGGTGGTTAATTTTCTTAATCTGGTCAGCTACTCAACACTACACTGAATATAGCGCTCAAGTCAGCGGCATTCTAGGGCGAGATGCGTTGACACCGGAGGATCTTGAATCTATTTCCTGCTTTCTTGAGCACGTTATCTTAAAAGGGTGCGGCATTACTCAGGCCGGCTCTGGCGTTTCTGTGATGGATCAGTGAGCCTATCATGAGTGCCTTACCCGTTGATCAGCATCTTGATGCTATTAAAACTATTTTATCCTCCAATAATCGGCTGGTACTGATTGCTCAGCCGGGAGCGGGTAAAACAACGCGTGTTCCATTAACGCTGTTAACGGCTGACTGGGCGAAAGGTCAGAAGTTGCTTTTGCTAGAGCCGCGCCGTGTTGCCGCTCGTTTAGCCGCTAGTTTTATGTCTCAGCAACTGGGTGAGCCGGTTGGGCAAACGGTAGGCTATCGCATGCGTGGTGGCAGCTGTGTTAGTGCGAAAACTCGTTTAGAGGTAGTGACTCAGGGCGTGCTTACTCGAATGCTGCAGGATGATCCGCTGCTAGAAGGCGTTGCCGGCATCATCTTTGATGAATTTCATGAGCGCAGCGTCGATGCCGATGTTGGGCTGGCGCTGGCATTAGACATTCAGGCCAGCATTCGTGACGATCTACGTCTGCTGGTGATGTCGGCAACGCTGGATGCTGATGCTCTTAAGCGAGTTCTGGGCGATCAGGTTCCTGTCATAGAGTGTCAAGGTCGCCAGTATCCGGTAGTAACCGCTTATCGTCCTGGGCTGAGCGGTGAGAGTGATGCTAATCATACGCTGCGCGTGGTCAACGAAGCGCTTGCAATGCCAGGCACGCAAGGTGTGATGGTGATTTTGCCCGGCGTGGCGGAGATCAATCGCGTCGTTGCCGCTCTGAGCAGCGCTATGCCTCTTATGGCGGTACGGCCGCTGCACGGAAGGATGAGTATTGCTGAGCAGCAGGCGGCCTTGGCGCCGAGTGCATCGCAGCAGCGCATTATTGTTTCGACTGCTATTACTGAATCGAGTATTACCGTCGATGGAATGAACGTCGTCATTGACGGTGGCTTAGAGCGGGTACCTCTTTTTCATCCACGAAGCGGATTAACGCGACTCACGACGCGGCGCATTAACCGAGCGAGCGCTGATCAGCGCAGGGGGCGGGCTGGGCGGCAGCGTGAAGGGGCGTGTTTTCGGCTTTGGGCTCAAGAGCAGACGCTGACGCCATACGGTGAGCCGGAAATCCAGCAAGCGGATCTTTCAGCCGTTGTGCTTGAGTTGGCCTGTTGGGGAGTCTCGTCGCCAGAGGATTTGCGTTGGGTCACACCGCCCCCAAAAGGCGCTTGGTCTAGTGGTCAGGCGCTACTGATACAGCTAGGCGTATTAGATCAATATCATAAACTAACGTCGCTAGGTGCCCGTTGTGCTAAGTGGCCGGTCGCTCCCCGAATAGCCGTAATGTTAGAGCGCGCCGGTGATTTAAAAGCGCTACCGTTGGCCTGTGGCCTTGCAGCGCTGTTGGAGGGGCGTGAAACGGCGGAGGGTTCTCTGGCCGATGAGTTAGCACTTCGGCTTCGCCACCCGAAGCGTTTTCCAAGCTGGCAGCGTGAGGCGCTAAGGCTGGCTAAAAAAGCAGGTGTGAGCATTGGGGATGCGTTGCTAGTACCCTTAGGGCCTCTTTTAGCGCTGGCCTATCCAGACCGTATTGGCCAACAGACAAGTCCTGGCCAATTTCGACTCGCCAATGGCAAAACGGCTACGCTGTCGCTAAGTAATGTCTTGGCGCATCAGTTATATATAGTGGCGATCGCAATCAATAGTGCGGTAAATGGTCAGGTGCGAATAGTCGTCGGCGAGTCGTTGGCGTTAGCGTCACTGTGTTCCCTGTATCCTAGCGTTAGCCAGTGGCAGACACGCGTGGCTTGGTCGCAAGAGCAGGGTCGCTTAATTGGCGAGGAAGTGCAGGCGCACGGTAGCCTTGTGATGGCCAGGAGGCCACTAGCCCACTTGCCCGAAGAGGCCGTGAAACAAGCGCTGTTGGCTGCCCTTCGACAGCATTCCAGGTGGTTGTTAGGTGATCAGCTGCAGCAGATGCGTGGGAGGATGGCACTGTTGCGCGATAATATTGGAACACTGTGGCCGGATTGGTCGGAGGAGGCACTACTGGCATCGCTAGAAAACTGGCTGGCCCCCTACTTGATTGGTATAAATCGGCTGAGTCAAATTGAAAAACTGCCGCTAGGGCGCTATTTGCTCAATACATTGACGTGGGAGCAGCGGCTTGAGTTTGAGCAGCTCGCGCCCCTAGCGCTCAATGTGCCCAGTGGAAAACAGATTGATTTGGATTATGTGCCTTGCCTTTCGCAGCTCGCGCCAGTACTGGCTTTAAAGTTGCAAGAAGCGTTTGGTTGGCGGGTAACACCGACGGTGGCGAATGGGGCCGTTACAGTGATGATTCATTTGCTTTCGCCTGCACGCAGGCCAGTGCAAGTCACCCAGGATTTAATCAGTTTCTGGCAAAATGGTTATCCAAACGTGCGTAAGGAAATGCGCGGCCGATACCCTAAGCACCCATGGCCGGAAGACCCGCTAACGGCACTTGCGACGTCGTATACTAAAAAACGGGGTCAGCCGTGAGCAGGCCTCATCAGTATTAGCCGCACTATATTTATTGACTGCATATTTATTCGCTGCGCGTTTCAGGGATTTCATCGGGAATTCGATAGCGTACGCCATCAGCCTGTTGCTCTTCATAGCGTTGATTCTCATCATCGGGCACCACGCCAATGACAGTTTCCTTCGAGCCATCCGGCCAAGTGTACGTAGTGCAACCTGCCAATAATAGAAGCGGTGCAAGAGCTAGGCAGCTTTTGATGTGCAACATAGGGCGACGCTTAATCATAAGGCACTCCATCAGGTGGTGCGGTTCGTATTAGTTAGCGTTGATTATTACATATTTGAAGCTATAGATTGGCATCTATCTGCATGTGAATGCACAGATTTTATCCCTGATCTGCAGATTATTCGCTTTGTGAGACCGTGATGTTGGTGGCCGTGCATTGTGTCGTTGAGGAAGGGGCTTATGAGTCTGTCGATGAGGCACATGGTGTCGTTAATATTCATCATTATATGCCATTAGCTTATTGGGGGTGTAAGGGTGTACAATTTTCGTCAAAAAATTTACACGCTTAATATGAGGTTTTATGAGCTCAACGGGGGCGTTAATTTTATTTGCTATAGCGATTGCTGTTGTTATCGGCCTGTGCCTATATGCATGGCGCTTGCGCAAAGAGGTTGGTCGCAGAGAGGCGTATCGACGCGATGAAGATAGCCGTGCACTTCAGAACAGCTTAGACAATCTCGACTATGTGACGAGTGCATTAGTTCAGCAGCAGGTCGATATAACCGAGGGTGCTTGGCGTTGTAAGGTGCTGCTAGAAATCATTGATCCTAGTTTGGCTGAAAGGCCAGAATTTCAAGCATTTAGTGAGCACTTTAATCGTACGCGACATTTGAAAACTCACTCGGCTCGCCAGCAACTGACAGCCCGTGAACGTATGCAGGAAGATAAAGAAAGATTAGCAGCAGAAGATGATATGCGAGAAGCAGTAGTGGAGGCGGCTAAAGCTGTATTAGAATGGCGGGCCAAAGGTGCAGATGCATTGCATTGAGATTATATTAAGAAATATCAGTTTTGTGCGGTATTGAACCGCCAAAAGGCATCGCAAATTTTTTAGTGCCCATTGTGGCATTTTTGCTATGCTGAATGATGTCGGTATTGGCAAGAAGTTGATATCTTGGCATTGTTGCCTTCTTGCGCTTAAGCGTTAATGATAGGCACACCGTTTCGTTATGATTGAGTGCGCTGTACTTAATAATGCGAAACAGGCGAAAAATGGATGCTCTCGCAAATAAGAAGCATTGGATAGATTTGGTCACTTAAGACCATTTCAGCATTGGATCAAGAAGGAGTCTTGCATGAAAAAATCAACGACTGGCTTGCTAATCGGTTCCGCACTAGTAGTAGGTCTATCTGGCTGTGCTAGTTCGGCCTCTCAGTCTTCCGGCCAATCAAGCGCTAGCAATGCTAGCAGTGACAGCAGCTGGTACAAACATCCGTTTGTTTGCGGTCTGGCAGGCAGTGTTATCGCTGGCAGCATTGGTTATGCAGTTAGCGGCGATTCTGACGAAGAAAGTGGTGCCGCTACCGGCGCTGTTGTTGGTGGCGCTATCGGTGGTCTGCTGTGTGCTGATCGTACGCCTGAACCGGTCGCTCCTCAGTGCCCTAGCTTCGGTGAAGTACCTGCTGGCGTTGCAGTTGACGCAGAGGGCTGCCCGCTAGATTCTGATGGTGATGGCGTGCCTGATTTCCGTGATCAGTGCCCAGGCACACCTGCTGGCGTAGAAGTTAACGCAAGCGGTTGCCCGCTTGACTCCGACAACGACGGTGTGCCTGACTATCGTGACCAGTGCCCGAACACCCCAGCAGGCGTAGAAGTTAATGCGCTGGGTTGCCCGGACAGCGTTGTACTGCAAGACGTTAACTTTGAATTCGACTCTGCAGAGTTGACTTCTGATGCACGTAACGTACTCAACGGTGTTGCTGAGCGTCTAGTAAACAACACCGACGTACGTGTAAGCATCGAAGGCCACACAGATTCACTCGGCCCTGATGCGTACAACAAAAACTTGTCACAAGAGCGTGCTGAGTCTGTTGCGCGCTACCTAGCTAGCCGCGGTGTAGCTTCTGACCGCATGCAATCTGTAGGTTTCGGTGAAGAGCAGCCAATTGCTTCTAACGAAACCCAAGAAGGTCGCTTCCAGAACCGTCGCGTAGAACTGGACGAGTGGAAGTAATCACACCTATTTTTGCTGGTTTTGCTAATCGTAGATAGCGATTACTCAGCAAGAGTTTGGTAAAGAAGCGGGAGGCCTTGGCCTCCCGTTTTTATTTTGAGGCAGCGCTAAGTCTGTTAGGCTTGTCGCTGCTTATATTGTTAAGCTATGTGCCTCCCAAGACCATTGATAGCGATATGTGATCCTTGGTATGGATCACCACTGCGCTCAAGGAATCTGAATGCCTATAGTGACCCTGCCTGATGGCAGTCAAAAAACGTTTGAAGCGCCGCTAACCATTATGCAGCTTGCAGAATCCATTGGCCCTGGTTTGGCTAAGGCCTGCATCGCTGGAAAGATTGATGGTGTGCTAGTCGATGCAGCTGATTTGATTGAGCAAGATGCCCGCGTTTCTATTATTACTGTGCGGGATGATGAAGGCGTAGAAATTATTCGCCACTCCTGTGCCCACTTGATTGGTCATGCGGTCAAGCAGATGTACCCGACCGCCAAAATGGCTATTGGGCCGGTCATAGATGATGGTTTTTATTACGATATTGAATTTGGTCAATCCATCACACCAGATGACCTAGACGCTATCGAAGCGCGTATGCAGGCTCTGATTGAGCGCGAGTACGATGTGGTGCGTGAATACGTAGATCGCGACCAGGCTATGCAGACGTTTGTGCAGCGTGATGAGCCCTATAAGCAGGATATTATTAGCGGTATTCCCGATGGCGCCTCCATCCGCCTTTATCATCATGAAGAATATACCGACATGTGCCGCGGTCCGCACGTGCCGAATACTCGCCATTTAAAGGCCTTTAAGCTTACTAAGCTAGCGGGTGCTTATTGGCGTGGCGACGCCTCCAATACCATGCTAACCCGTATCTATGGCACAGCATGGGGCGATAAAAAACAGCTAAAGGCTTATCTCAAGCGTTTAGAAGAAGCTGAGAAGCGTGATCACCGCAAACTTGCCCGTAAAATGGATTTGTTCCATATTCAGGAAGAAGCGCCGGGTATGGTGTTTTGGCATCCCAATGGCTGGACGATGTACCAGGCTTTGGAAGAGTACATGCGCAAGATTCAGCGTGAGCATGGCTATCAAGAGATCAAAACGCCGCAGGTAGTTGACCTTTCCTTGTGGAAAAAGTCAGGGCACTGGGGGCACTACAGTGAGCTGATGTTCACCACTGAGTCTGAAAAACGCGAATACGCCGTCAAACCCATGAACTGCCCTTGCCACGTGCAGGTGTTTAATCAGGGCCTAAAGAGTTACCGCGACCTGCCGCTGCGCCTGGCTGAATTTGGGAGCTGTCATCGTAATGAACCTTCTGGTTCGCTGCATGGCCTGATGCGCGTGCGTGGCTTTACTCAGGACGATGCGCATATCTTTTGTACTGAGGGGCAGATTCAGGCGGAAGCGGAAGATTTTATAGCACTGACGCTGCAAGTGTACAAAACACTTGGTTTTGATGACGTTGAGTTAAAGCTTTCAACTCGCCCAGAAGATTTTCTGGGCGAGGCTGAAATGTGGGATCAGGCAGAGCAAGGGCTTGAGGCCGCATTGAACGCAACTGGGCTTGAGTGGGACCTTCAGCCTGGAGAGGGGGCATTTTACGGCCCAAAAATTGAATTTGCATTGCGCGATTGTCTGAATCGTGTGTGGCAATGTGGTACTCTACAGCTCGATTTTAACTTGCCAGGGCGTTTAGGGGCTCAGTACGTTGATGAAGACGGCGCACGAAAAACCCCTGTGATGCTTCACCGCGCGATTTTAGGCTCCTTTGAGCGTTTCTTGGGGATTCTAATTGAGCATTATGCTGGCGCTATGCCATTATGGCTGGCTCCACAGCAAGCGGTAGTTATGATTATTACCGATTCACAGCGCGAATATGCGCTTGAATTGGAGAAACGACTGCAAAAAAGTGGCTTGCGTGTTAAAGCGGACTTGAGGAACGAGAAGATCGGCTTTAAAATCCGTGAGCATACGTTACAGAAAGTTCCCTATCTCCTTGTGGTAGGAGATAAGGAAGTCGAAGCTGACTCAGTGGCCGTGCGAACTCGCAGCGGCGAAAACCTCGGTACTATGACGGTTGATGAATTTATTGAACGTCACACCGCCGAGAGAGCAGCCCTGGCGACATCGTCAATTGCCTAAGGAGACGGAACGATCAAGAGAAGCAGCCAGA
>NZ_JBQDLQ010000085.1:0-474 GCF_052095695.1 Halomonas sp. | reverse complement strand
CGAGCGAATTGTTGAAGAAGAAGTACGTCTTATTGGTAGCGACGGTGAGCAGTTAGGTGTAGTGCCTACCACCGAAGCGTTAGAGCGTGCTGAATCCGAAAACTTAGATCTCGTGCAAATTTCAAATGCCGATCCCATTGTCTGCAAGATAATGGATTACGGTAAGTTCGTTTTTGAGAGCAAGAAGCAGAAAGCGGCTCAAAAGAAGAAGCAAAAGCAAATCCAGGTTAAGGAAGTTAAATTCCGCCCTGGCACCGATGAGGGCGATTATCAGGTCAAGCTGAAAAACCTGACGCGCTTTCTTGAAGGTGGTGATAAGGGCAAAGTCACATTGCGCTTCCGTGGTCGTGAAATGGCGCACCAAGACATCGGGCGTAAGCTGATGGAAAGGATTGCGGCTGACCTGGAAGAGATCGGTTTGGTAGAGTCTTTCCCGAAAATGGAAGGGCGCCAGATGATCATGATTATTGCCCC
>NZ_JBQDLQ010000084.1:8692-14496 GCF_052095695.1 Halomonas sp. | reverse complement strand
TCATCTTCAACAATCAGAATCCTGGGCATGGGCTGGCTGATCATCCTGTTGGTAAAGCGGCAGCCATAGCGTAATGGCAGTGCCGCAAGGCTGTCCGGGCGGTGGCGAGGCCACGTCTATTTTACCTTGGTGTTCATTGATAATTTGATACGCCAGCGAAAGGCCCAAACCGGTGCCTTCACCTGCTGGCTTGGTGGTCGTAAACGGTTCAAATAAGTGGTCGCGTACCCTAGGGTCGATACCCTGGCCGTTATCGGTTATTCGCCACCAAGCAAGCCGTTGATGGGCGCCTGCATCAATATGAACTTGCCCATCTTGGGCGCAGGCATCTCGAGCATTGCTGAGCAGATTGACCATCACCTGAGTCAAGCGCTGCGCGTCACCACGGACTACCAGGTCATCTGGCGTATCGTTGGTCAGGGTAACATCCTCTCCCGAGCGGGCGAGGTGGATCAAGTGCAAGGCATCTTCGCTAATCGATGAAAGCGTCACCGGTGAAGTCGGGGGCGGTGTTGCTTGGCGCCCGCCGTGGGCAAAGCCAACCAGGGAGTTGACGATTTTAGCCACTCGCTGAGTCAGTTGTTGGATTTGGTCCGCCGTTTCCAGCAGCGCCGGGTCGTTGGTGTCGTAGCGAAGATTCTGCGCCAATGATGAAATGCCGGTAATCGGATTGCCGATTTCATGGGCGACGCCGGCGGCTAGCTGGCCGATCGAGGCCAGACGTGCAGCATGTACCAGCTCATCTTCCAGCCACTTCATTTCAGTATGGTCTTCTATCAAAATAGCGCTGCCACCACGGCTATCGTGGCCGCTGAGAACTGCTTTATGCAGGGTTAGAAAGTAGTCTTTTTCGTGCAGCGTGACGGCCTGTTTGTAAAGCGGGCCGGGCGTTGCATCAAGCACGCTGCCCAGCAGGCTTGGCCAGGGGGCTGGGAGACTATCGCGGCGCGAACCTATCACGCTTTCACCGCTAATGCCTGAGAGCTGTGAAAGCGCCTGATTCCACATTAGCAGCTCGTCATCATCGCCCAGTACGCAAAGCCCAACGGGCAAGTAGGCCAGCGTTTGACGATGGTGGCGGCGCAAGCCGTCGAGCTCGCGGGCTAATCCCGTTAGCCGAGAGCGATACGCTTCCAGTCGGCTTTCGACAAAATGAATGTCGTCGGTTTCTGGGGCGTCGTCATGACGATATGGCAAGTAGCGATCAACGATGTCTCGCGCGACCGACGGACCCATTAGGCCCGAGAGGTTGGCTTGAATGCGATCGCGTAAGCGGCGCAGCGCGTAGGGTCGACGCTCTTGAGGCGTGACGTTGAGTGCCTTTAAAGCGCGGGCAACTTCGCGCTGCGCCGCTTCGTCGCCGATCGCCTGCGCCAAGTGGGTGGCAAAGTCGTTAGCCGTGGCGGCTTCTAATGGAGAGCGCTTAGAGCGGATAACCGCATCGACCGAGCATGCTTCAGCGGCAGAGCGTTCCCCTTCAGAGATACGTGTGAAAAGTGATATGACGATCAGCAGTAGAATATTAACGGCTAAAGAAAGCAGCGTAACGTTGTACCACAGCGGTGAATCGGCAGTCGTGAGCGGTGTTGAAGGCAGCGGTGGTAAGGGCAGTGAAAAAATGAGGGGTAGCCAAAGGCCCCAAAGCCATACGCTGACGCCAGCGACTAGCCCTACAATCATGCCTTTACGATTAGCGCCCGGCCAATAAAGCAGTGCCAGCATGCCTGGTAAGCACTGAGCCATGCCCACAAACGCAGCTAACCCCAGCCCAATTAAGCCGTGGTGGCGGCCTATCCATTGATAGAATAGCCAGCCGCTGATAATCACTGCGACCACCAGACCACGTCGCAGCCACAGTAGCCAGCCGTAAAGATCACTGCGTGCTTCAGGGGGCCTTGCCACTAATACAATGTGGTTGAGCACCATGCCGGAGAGCGCCAGCGCGATCATCATCATAGTGCCAGAGGCGGCGGCTAGCCCGCCGATAAACGCAAGCGCACCCACCCACCAGTGTTCCGTCATTAAATAGGCGGCATAGGCCGCTATGGGGATATCAGGATTGACCGACTGTGCGGCCCACCAAATTACCGGCACGGGTAGCGCCATGAGCAATAAAAACAGTGGTAACGCCCAGCTGGCTTGTAGCAGCGTATGCCGCGATAAGCTTTCTGAGAAGCTGATATGGAAAAGATGCGGCATCATAAACGCCGCTGCAAAGAACAGCAGCAGCAGTGTGCGCCACTGCGCAGGATCAAGCTGTGGGGTTTGCTGTTGAAGTATCGCGCCGGGCCCTTCCAGCCACAGTTGCAGATCGCCAGGGCCGTCAAAGACCATCCATAGCGCCACTGCCCCTAGTCCTAGCATGGCCAACAGTTTGACGATGGATTCAAACGCGATGGCGCTGAGCAGGCTGTCGTGGCGGCCATGCGCTTGACTATGACGTGCGCCGAAAATTACCGCAAACGCGGCAATGAGCGCGCAAAAAAGCAGCGCAACGCTACTTCCTGCCTGGCTGGCCGTCATAATATTAATCGCACTGCTCAGCGTTTGTACCTGAATACCCAGCAGCGGTAATACCGCCAGCAGGCTGACGGCCGTGACCAGCGTGCCCGCCCACCGAGAGCGAAAGCGAAAAGCAAACAGGTCAGCCAGTGACGTTAACTGATAAGTACGCGTGATGCGCTGGATGGGCACCAGCAGCACGGGCGCGAGCAGGAAAGCGCCGGCGGCGCCAAGGTAGTAAGCAAGAAAGCCAAACCCCGCGCTAGCCGCCATTTCCAGACTGCCGTAAATTGCCCAGGCGCTGGCATAAACGCCTAGCGCAAGCGTGTAAACAACGGGGTGTCGGGTAATGCGCACCGGCACCCAGCCCCGCTCTACGGCAAAACCGCAGCCGAACAACAGTGCCAGATAGCCCAGGCCGAGCGCTAATACTCCAATTAACTCAGCGTTCATCAAGCTTTCTCTTTTGCTCTAGCCAGAGCGTCAAGGCAATTAGCCCGCCCCAAATTGCAAACGGCCGGTACCAGGCAGCCTCTGGGTCGCTCCAGCCATTCATAAGCAGCGGAGAGAGCAAATAACCGCCAAACACCAAAAATAGCATGATGCGATAGACGTACATGTCACTCTCCTGTGGGTGTTGGAAAAGATAGTAACCAGGGTATTAAGCTGGCGTTAGGCGATGAGCCGTGGGGCGCAGCTGCGCCGGTGACCAGTTTGCGACTGCCCAGTGTAACTGAGTCGACGGTGGTTCATCGCCAAGCGCTTTAGGCGGTGCTTGGTCAAGTGCTTGTAGAGCCTGAAAGAGCTGCAGGCGCACACCGTGGTCATCCGTTGCCAGCGCGGGGGCTAAGTTTTGTTTTGAAAGCTTTTGGCCTTCAGCGGTCACGATTAGCGGCAAGTGCAAATAGCGAGGCCGCGGTAGCTGAAGGGCGCTTTGCAGCTGGCATTGCCAGGGTGTGTTATCCAGAAGATCGACTCCCCGTACCACGTCGGTAATCTGCTGCTCGGCGTCATCGACGATAACGGCAAGCTGATACGCCCACAGGCCATCTTTGCGCTTTAATACCACATCGCCTAGCGTAACTGGGTCAAGCTGCTGTTCACCAAATAGCCGGTCATGCCAGCGGATAGGGCGTTCGCCGCGGTCGCTACGTAGCCGCCAGGCCACTGGTTTGGTGGGGTCGCATACGCCGTTGCGACACCAGCCGGGGTAGATGTCATACCCTTGCCACTGCTTGCGAGAACAGCTGCAGGGGTAGGCCAAACCTAGCTTGAGAAGCTGCTCTAGCGCATGTTGATACGCCTCGCCACGGACGTGCTGCCACATGACCGCTTCATCCCACGCCAGACCGAACGTTTCTAATTGGCGCAAGATAGTACTCGCTGCACCCTGGGGGCAGCGGGGAGGGTCGATATCTTCAATGCGCACCAGCCATTGCCCGTGAGCCGCACGGGCGTCTAAGTAGCTGCCCACGGCGGCGACGAGTGATCCAAAGTGCAGCGGGCCTGAAGGCGTTGGAGCAAAGCGGCCACGGTAGCGAGCAGAGGAGGGCATATCAGCATCGTCCCAGGTGGTTACAGGCAAGCGCCTCGTCGTTAACAAAAACGGGCACCCGAAGGTGCCCGCGTTCACGTAGAGCATTCTTTAAAACACCGCTCTAGAGATCAGCCGCCGAGCTGCTTCTCTTTGAGTTCCGCCAACGTTTTGCAATCCACGCACAGTGTGGCGGTAGGGCGGGCTTCAAGACGGCGAATACCAATTTCAACGCCGCAGGCTTCGCAGAAGCCATAATCGTCGTCGTCAATGTTATCCAGCGTCTCGTTAATCTTTTTGAGCAACTTGCGCTCACGATCCCGGGTGCGTAGTTCCAGGCTAAAGCCCTCTTCCTGGGTAGCGCGGTCAGCGGGATCGGCGTAGTTGTTCGCATCTTCCTGCAGGTGGCGTACGGTACGATCCACCTCTTCCATGAGATCCTGTTTCCAATCCAGCAGCAGCTGCCGGAAGTGCGCTAGCTGCTGCTCGTTCATATACTCTTCACCCGGTGCTGACTCATACGGAGTGAAGGACTTGGACGCTTCCGGTTTCTTTTCTGCTACTGGCATGGGACTGCCCCTTACATATGTGACTACTGATCGACCATGAGCCTATGTCACGATCTCACGCCAAAGGGATGCTTGTTTAGCTGAAAAATGACGACGTTGCAAGCATAATAGTGCTTTTGCGACCATGGTCTTGCATCGAATGTGACTAGTGCCATGTTTTAAGTGATATTAATAATAGCTAAGTAAAGGAGCCGTTATGGCCTGGAATTCACGTGTCGAGCACGTTGCCCCTTTTCGGGTCATGCATTTGCTGGAAATGGCTCAGGCGCGAGAAGCCGCTGGCCACGATGTGATTCATCTGGAAGTTGGCGAGCCGGATTTCGCTACTCCGGAGCCGATTGTGGCCGCCGGGCAGCAGGCGCTCGCCAATGGCCAAACTCGCTACACGCCGGCAGCTGGGCTGCCCGCCCTGCGTCAAGCGATTGCTGAGCATTATGCGGAGCATTTCAATGCCGCGGTTGACCCTGCGCGTATATTGGTAACGCCCGGCGCATCGGGGGCGCTACTGTTAGCTAGCCAGCTATTAGTTGAAACCGGCTCGCGAGTGCTGATGGCCGACCCTAACTACCCGTGTAACCGCCACTTTATGGCGTTAGCGGGCGCTGAGATTGATACGGTGTCGGTGGGGCGCGAGAGTGGCTGGCAGCTAGATGCCGCGCTGGTCGCCGAGCACTGGCGCAAGGAGACGAGCCTGGCGATGCTGGCCTCGCCCTCTAACCCGACTGGCCACACCCTGGGCGCTGAGCAGCTTTCCGCCGTACTGGCCGCGGTCGCCAAGCGTGAAGGCGATGTGATTGTTGATGAAATTTATCAAGGCCTCAACTATGACGGTGCGCCGCTGTCGGCGACCTCGCTGTCAGCCAACGCTTTTGTGGTGAACAGCTTCTCAAAATATTTTGGGATGACCGGCTGGCGCTTGGGCTGGCTGGTAGCGCCCGAACATGCCATAGAGCCGCTCACCCGCTTGGCGCAGAATATGTTTCTTGCCGCCTCAACGCCTGCCCAGCATGCGGCGTTGGCAGCTTTTACCCCAGAGTGCCGGAATATTCTTGAGCAACGCCGAGCAACCTTGAAGCAGCGCAGAAAAGTGTTGTTAGAAGACTTAGCAAGATTGGGGTTGGCGCCGGATCTTCCGCCCCAAGGTGCCTTCTATGTATGGCTGGATATTTCCCGCTACAGCCGCGATAGCCAGGCGTTCT
>NZ_JBQDLQ010000084.1:0-8682 GCF_052095695.1 Halomonas sp. | reverse complement strand
CGCCTGCTGCAGGAAGAAAATGTGGCCATCACCCCCGGCATTGATTTTGCCGTTCGGGGTGGCGAGCACCATGTGCGCATTGCCTTCACTAATGACGTTGCCCGCCTTGAAGAAGCCGTAGCGCGCATCGCGCGTTTTGTGAGCCGACTATGACGCTGACCTATCCCACGCTTGTGCCGGGCATTCTGCTCAAGCGCTACAAGCGGTTTCTTGCCGATGTTCGTTTAGACGATGGCCGTGAGGTCGTGGCGCACTGCCCTAATACGGGCTCGATGAAAGCGGTGAGCGTGCCGGGCTGCCGCGTCTGGCTTTCACCCAGCGATAACCCTAAGCGTAAGCTTGCCTGGACCTGGGAGTTTATTGAGCTGCCAGAGGCCGATGGGAAGGTGGCGCTCGCTTCTGTGCATACCGGCCGTGCTAACCGCATAGTGGAGGTGGCGCTAAACGACGGGCGTTTAGCGCCCTTGGCGGGCTACGCCACGCTGCGTCGTGAGGTGAACGTGGCCGATGCGCGGCTTGATTTTATGCTTGAAGATCCTGAACGGGGGCGGGTGTATATCGAAGTGAAGCAGGTCACTCTCAAAGAACCTGACGGCCACGGCTACTTTCCTGACTCGGTGAGCGTGCGCGGCACCAAGCATCTGCATGCCTTACGGGCGATCGCTGAGCAGGGTGAGCGAGCAGTACTGCTATTTTGCGTGGCTCACGAAGGTATTGCTGACGTGGCCGCCGCTGCGCATATTGATGCGACCTACGCAGCGGCCTTAGCGCAGGCCTCTGCCAGCGGAGTGGAGGTGCTGGCCTATGGTATTGACGTGATACGGGAGCAGGGCTGCCCCACCGGGGTGCGGTTAAACCGTGATCTGCCCGTGCGGATTGAGAGGCTAGCGGCGCCGGACGCGGAAGATGGCAATTTCACCGAACAGATTGGGCCATAGCCGCGATTTCCAGTGCCCCTGATGATCCCCCACGCCCACGGCGCGATCAACAATGACCAAGCCTTTCTCGCGACATAAGTGCTCAAAGTCATTGAACGTCGAGAGGTGGATGTTGGGCGTGTCGTACCAGGCATGAGGCAGCGATTTCGATACCGGCATGTAGCCGCGCAGGCCTAAATGGATGCGGTGGCGCCAATAGGCAAAGTTGGGAAACGTAATAATTCCTTCTTCGGCGACCCGCAGCATTTCATCCAGCATTTTGTCTGGGCGACGCAGCGCCTGTAGCGCTTGAGTCATGATCACTTGATCGTAGCTGTTATCGCAGAAGCTGCTTAAACCATCGTCTAGGTTGTGCTCTATGACGCTAACGCCGCGCGCCACGCAGGCGTTGATGCCGTCATGATCAATCTCTAACCCATAGCCGGTGACGCCCTTATTGCGCGCTAGGCTCTCGAGCAAATCGCCGTTGCCACAGGCAAGATCCAGCACGTGTGATCCTTCGGGCACCCAGTCGTAAATCAGTTCAAGATCGGCGCGCATTATGGCGTCTCCTCTTTGCCCAGCACATTGATGCCTAGCTCGTTGAGATGAAGCTCGCCGGCAGCGCGGCTCATGAAGGCGCTTAAGATGGCGTCGTAGCGTGGCTCTGAGAGTAAGAAAGCATCGTGGCCATGGGGCGAGTCGATATTGGCATAGCTGACTGATTTGCCCGCCCGGGTAAGCGCATCCACCAGCTCGCGCGAGCGCGACGGCGGAAAGCGCCAGTCGGTGGTAAAGCTAACAATCAAAAACGGGCACTGAGCGGGCGCCAAGGCTTTGGCAAAGTCGCCCCCTTGGGTGGCGGCAGGGTCAAAGTAGTCGAGTGCTTTCGTCATCAGCAGATAGGTGTTGGCGTCAAAGGCGGTAGAGAACGTATCGCCTTGATAGCGCAAATAGGACTCCACCTGGAACTCAACGTCAAAACCGAAGTTGAGATCATCGCTACGCAGGTCACGCCCAAACTTGCTGCCCATGGCGTCTTCTGACAAGTAGGTAATATGGCCCACCATGCGTGCCAGCTTCAGCCCACGCTTGGGCACCGTGTCATGCTCCGCGTACCAGCCGTCGAAGAACTCAGGATCAGAGCGAATCGCTTGGCGAGCTACTTCGTTAAAGGCAATATTTTGCGCCGAGAGTCGGGGCGTTGCGGCAATCACCACCGCGTTGGCAACGCGCTCTGGGTAGGTCATGGTCCACTGCATTACCTGCATGCCGCCAAGGCTGCCGCCCACCGCTGCCGCCCAGCGCTCAATGCCCAGATGATCAGCAAGCTGCGCCTGGCTGGCGACCCAATCGCTAACGGTCACCATAGGGAATTCCGGCCCCCACTGGCGGCCGGTTTCGGGGTTGTGGCTCACGGGGCCGGTGCTGCCGTGGCAGCCGCCTAAGTTGTTGAGCGATACAACAAAAAAACGGTTGGTATCGATTGCCTTGCCGGGGCCGATATGGGCATCCCACCAGCCGGGTTTACGATCCTCCTCGCTATGGTAGCCCGCCGCGTGGTGGTGGCCGGAGAGCGCGTGGCAAATCAATACTGCGTTACTGCGCTCAGCGTTAAGCGTGCCGTAGGTTTCGTAAATCAGCTCGTAAGCAGGCAGTACTTTGCCGCATGCCAGGGCGAGCGGCGTGTCGAAGCGTGCCACGCGCGGAGTAACAAGGCCGACGGAGCCCGTCGGCCGGTCTGCAAACGCAAGCGTATCTGAATCAGGCATTGAAGGCGCGAGTCCTGCTAATTAAGAGTGCGGCTGAATAGACCCTGCTAATCGAATCCATGATGAAAATGGGTTGGGCGGCGATCACAGCCCGACTAGCGCGCCGGAAATGCCGGCAGCACGAATCATCGAACCAACGATCAAGCTATCGATCAGGTTAATGGCAATAAACACGACGATAGGCGAGAGGTCAATCATGCCAAGCGCAGGAACGACTTTGCGCACCGGTGCCATAATCGGTTCTACCAACTGCATTACCAATAGAGCACCCGGGTGGCTGGCATTGGGAGCTACCCAGCTCAAGATAATCATCACAATCATGGCGAAGAAGTAGATTTTTAAAATCGCATTCGCCAAGGCGGCGATACCCGCTATTAATAGCCCTGGAATAGGCGGCATGCCGATACCGATGACCATGAAAATAGCGATGATGCTTACTACTTTTAATACGAAGCCAGCGGCGAGCGTTGCAAGATCAAAGCGACCGGCCACGGGGCCTAAAAAGCTCTGAAATAAGCCGACCAGCGGCTGAGTGATCTTAACCACCGATTGACTTAGCGGGTTGTAGTAATCCGCCCGTGACGCCTGCAGCAGAAAGCGCAGCATGAGTAAGAACAGATAAATATTGATCAGTGTGTTGACCAACATTAATCCTGCACTGCCTAATCCGTTGCCCATTATGATGTCTCCTTGGTGATTCGTTGCTGAACGGTTCTTTAGTCGCCGCTAAGTTCTTTGGCCATAGCCTGAGCACGATCGGCGCAGGCCTGCATAGCACCGGCAATGGTGGTGCGCAATTGTGCCGTTTCCATATGCGCAATGGCACGCTCGGTGGTGCCTCCGGGTGACATGACATTGTTCTTCAATGTCGCCGGGTCTTTGTCACTCTGCTGTGCCATGGTGGCGGCACCCAACGCTGTTTGAATAGCGAGCCGGCGTGCGGTAGCGGCGGGTAGGCCGAGCTTAACCGCCGCCTCTTCCATGGCCTCGAACATCAAAAAGAAGTAGGCCGGTGCACTGCCCGAAACGGCGGTGACGGCATCCAGCAGCGCTTCTTCTTCAACCCATTCCACAATGCCTACCGCTTCCATAAGCTGAGTAGCCACGTCGCGCTGTGCGTCGCTTACCTTGGCATTGGCATAAAGGCCGCTGGCGCCGTAGCCCACCAGCGATGGCGTATTGGGCATGCAGCGTACCATGGCATTATGATCGCCTAGCCAGCGGTCGATAGTGCCTGCATCAAGACCGGCTGCAATCGAGATAACGAGCGGCTGCTGACGCTGAACGCTGTCGCGCAAATTTTCGCATACGCTGCGCATAATTTGCGGCTTTACTGCTAATACCACGACGCCTGCATCGGCGACTGCCGCATTGTTATCTGTCTTTGTGTGTATGCCCAGACGCTTTGCCAGCGTTGCCAGCTCTTTGTTATTAGGTGCAGTGGCGGTGATGGTAGAGGGTGCCGCGCCGCTGTCGATTAGTCCGCCGATAATGGCACTCGCCATATTGCCGGCTCCAATAAAGGTAATCTTACTCGCCATTCTAGGTGTCCTTTAATAAACGTTGGCTCAGTGAAAGAGTGGGCTGCAGCAGGCAGCCGGATAGTTGTGGTTCGCCTAAGCCCTCTGGCGGGCGCCAAAAATGGCGGTGCCTAAACGCACCAGCGTAGCGCCCTCCAGTACTGCCGCTTCTAAATCGTCGCTCATGCCCATCGAAAGCGTATCAAGCGCGGCCTCAGGCAGTTGGCTCTGTAGAGCCGTTAACGCCTCACGCAGCGCGGCCATTGGCTGGCGCTGGGCGGCTAGCGTTTCCGCCGGGGCAGGAATCGCCATTAAACCTCGCAGGCGCAGGTTTGGCAGCGTGGCAACGTCGCGTGCTAGCGCTTCCAGCTCTTCCGGCAATACACCCGCTTTGCTATCTTCGTGGCTAATATTAACCTGCAGGCAAATATTGAGCGGTGCAAGATGAGCCGGGCGTTGTTCGCTAAGGCGCTGGGCGATTTTTAGCCGGTCGACGCTGTGCACCCAGTCAAAATGTTCGGCGGCGGCGCGGGTTTTGTTGGATTGAAGCGGCCCAATAAAATGCCATACAAGGCCTTCAAGATCCGCCAGCTCCGCCTGTTTCTCTAGCGCTTCTTGCAGGTAGTTTTCACCAAACTCACGCTGGCCAAGCTGCCAGGCCTGGCGAATCATCGCTGCCGGTTTCGTTTTGCTGACGGCCAATAGCGCTGCAGCGTCCGGGGCGCGTTTTGCGTCCTCTAGCGCCTGGCGCAGGCGTTCACAAGCCTGTTCGTATGAATGGGCGAGTGACTCGTTAAGCGCGATGTCTGACATACTCAAGCACCTTATCGCAGCTGGGAGGAGAGATGGATATTACCGAACTGCTAGCATTCTCGGCAAAGCAGAATGCCTCTGATACGTGTTGATGGCGACATTCGTCGGCTCAATGTGCCCGCTATCGACAATAACGATGTGCGCAAGTTGATTGACGACATCATGAATGATCGCCAGCGGCGCGACTACGCTGAAAGGTTGGAAACTGATTTTTCGTTTGAAATGCCGGGCATCGCACGCTTTCGCGTTAATGCGTTCACCCACGCCCGTGGCGCGGGAGCCGTGTTTCGTATTATCCCTAGCCAGGTGCTGCCTATGCAGGCTCTGGGGCTGGGTGAGATGTTTGAGCGCTTAGCCATGCTGCCGCGCGGGCTGGTATTAGTCACCGGGCCGACCGGGTCGGGTAAAAGTACGACGCTTGCGGCGATGATTGATTACATTAATGACCATCGATATGGGCACATCCTGACCATTGAAGATCCGGTTGAAACTGTGCACTCAAGTAAGCGCTGTTTGGTGAGTCAGCGCGAAGTACACCGCGATGCGCATAGTTTTTCTGATGCGCTGCGCAGCGCGCTTCGCGAAGATCCGGATGTGATTCTGGTCGGTGAGCTGCGTGATTTAGAGACTATTCGCCTAGCGTTGACCGCAGCAGAAACGGGACATCTAGTGCTGGGTACGCTGCATACCACCTCGGCGGCTAAAGCCGTTGATCGCATTATCGATGTTTTTCCTGGTGACGAAAAAACCATGGTGCGTTCGATGCTTTCTGAATCGCTCCAGGCGGTAGTATCGCAAACGTTGCTTAAGCGTCAGGGCGGCGGGCGGGTAGCGGCTCACGAAGTGCTCGTCGCCACGTCGGCAGTGCGCAACTTAATCCGGGAAGACAAAACGGCGCAAATCTATTCGGCTATTCAAACCGGCGGAAGTCTGGGTATGCAAACGCTAGACTTTGCGCTCGATCAGCTAGTAAAAAAAGGCTTAGTGAGCGCAGAAGAGGCGCAATTGCAGGCCAAAGGGGCGCACGCTCTGCAGGCGTCATAGCGCAACAGTGCGCGCACTTTCGTCACGGTGTGTACGTGTGGCGGGAATCAGCCTGCGTAAATGCCGCCGAGTACCCGTGGGCCTGCTGCACCGGTGACCGATGGCAAGTTGCCCGGCAAATGGTGTAACCGCTGGTGGGCCAGCCAAGCAAAGGCGCCTGCTTCGATCCAATCCTCAGGCCAGCCGTGTGCTGCCGGCGATGTGAACGTTGCTCTCGGCAGGTGATAGGCAAGCCGCTGCATTAAGTAGGCGTTATGGGCGCCGCCGCCAGCGGTGATAAGTGTGAGTGGGCCGTCATGGATCTTTAAGTGGTTAATGCCCTGGGCAACGCTAACCGCAGTGAGCTCGGCCAGCGTCGCCTGTACATCCTCGGCGGCTTCCTGGCCACTTAGATGTTTTTCTAGCCATGCCATGTGAAATAGCTCGCGCCCCGTGCTGCGCGGCGGCTGCTGCTGGAAAAAGGGTTCCGAGAGCAGCCGAACCAACAGCGCGTTATCTATTGTTCCACTTGCGGCCCAGGCGCCGTCCTGATCAAAGCGCCCGCCTTGGTGCCGCGCAAACCAGCCGTCCAGCAATGCGTTGGCAGGGCCGGTATCAAAGCCAATCACCGGGTCTGTTGGCTGGCTGGATAGCCACGTTAGATTGGCAAAACCGCCTAGGTTAAGCACCAGCTGATGTGCGCTGGCTCTGCCAAATAGAGCCTGATGGAAGGCGGGGGCTAGCGGGGCTGCCTGGCCACCGGCGGCTAAGTCGCGGCGCCGAAAGTCAGCAACCACCGTGCAGCCGGTAAATTCAGCCAGCAGGCTCGGGTTATCCAGCTGGAGGGTGTACGCCGGGCCGCCGTTGTGACCTAGGGGGGCGTGCTCAATGGTTTGGCCGTGGCTGCCAATAGCGCTGATCTGCGCATGGCTTATCGAGAGTGGCGCCAATAAACGTTGAACGGCTTGGGCCTGTGACTGGCAGAAAGCATGCTCAGCGGCTGCTAGCTTGGCAAAGCTGACCTCCTTAGCATGACAAAGTGTGAGTAGCAGATTATGCAGCGCGTCAGACATGGGTTCGGCATGCGTTGCCACTAGGCGTGGCGGTGATTCGCCTTCGATGATGATAAGCGCGGCGTCAATGCCGTCCAGGCTGGTGCCGGACATCAGGCCAATATAATAAAGCGGCGATGAAGCAGTAGGCGTTTTCATAAGCTAACTCGTGCAAAGCAGGGCGAAGTCTCAGCCAAGGCTCAACCAAGGCGAGCGAGCATGGTAACATCGTCGGCTATTTATCACCTGAGCCCGGCAAGGGCGGTTTTTTTATAGTGGAGAGAGGCAATGAGTGAGGTGGATCAGGCTTTAGCGCTGCTGTCGCGTGGTACGCAAGAAATCCTGGTAGAGGACGAGTTGAAAAAAAAGCTGGCCTCTGGGCGCAAGCTGCGTATTAAAGCTGGTTTTGATCCCACGGCCCCTGATCTGCACTTGGGGCACAGTGTTTTGCTGACCAAAATGCGCCAGTTCCAGGACTTAGGGCATACGGTCATCTTTCTGATTGGTGACTTCACGGGACGTATCGGTGATCCCACCGGGAAAAACGTTACCCGTAAGCCGCTTACCGAAGAGGACGTTAAAGCTAACGCTGAAACGTATAAGGCGCAGGTGTTTAAAATCCTTGATCCCGAAAAAACGGAAGTGCGCTTTAACGCCGAGTGGTTTGGCGAGCTAACCGCCGCCAAAATGATTGAGCTTGCCGCTCAAAGTACCGTTGCGCGCATGCTGGAGCGTGATGACTTTGAGAAGCGCTACAAGGCCAATCAGCCGATTGCAATTCACGAGTTTCTTTACCCGTTGGTACAGGGCTATGACTCGGTGGCGCTTGAGGCCGATATTGAACTTGGCGGTACCGATCAGAAGTTTAACCTGCTGATGGGGCGTGAGATTCAAAAGCATTTCGGCCAGGAGCCTCAGGTGGTCATCACCATGCCGCTGCTTGAAGGTTTAGACGGCGTGCAAAAGATGTCGAAGTCGCTGGGCAACTACATTGGTGTCGATGAAGCGCCAGGTTCGATGTTCAACAAACTGGTCTCAATGCCGGATAGCTTAATGTGGCGCTACTTTGAGTTGCTCTCTTTGAAATCGAACGAAGAGATTGATGCGCTTAAACAGAGCGTTGAGCAGGGCGCTAACCCGCGGGATATCAAAATGGAGCTGGCGCGAGAGCTGATAGCGCGCTACCACGGCGATGAAGCGGCGGCTAATGCGCATAAGTCGGCGGGTAATCAACTGGCCGATGGCGAACTACCGGAAGACCTGCCGGAAGTGACGGTCGATTTCGAAGGCAGCGAGCAAGCGCCCATTGCAGCAGTGCTTAATCGAGCTGAGCTTGCGAACAACAGTGCCCAAGCCAAAGATATGCTGGGTAATGGGCGCGTTAAAGTCGATGGCAACGTCGTTGCTAAAGATACAATGCTGGCCACGGGAAGCAGCTATGTAATCCAGGCGGGCAAGAAGCGTTACGCCCGTGTGACGCTTGTGTGAACTTTTTGCGCTTATTTTCACCATAGCCCTTGCCAACTAGGCAGCGAGTCCGTAAAGTACGCATCCGCTGCCGGGGACGCCAAGCGTTACCAGCGGT
>NZ_JBQDLQ010000083.1:0-14652 GCF_052095695.1 Halomonas sp. | reverse complement strand
CCTGGCGCCCCTGCGATGCGGTCGAAACCGCCGCCTCTTGGGATGCGGCGATCAAACGGCGCGTACGTGCTTAAAGACAGCCAAGGCACACCGGAGCTGATTCTGATAGCTACAAAACGAAAGGGGCCCGCTTTATCGAGACTGTTCAGTAAGGCTGCGGAATATCACCGTCATCATCGTCATCACGCATACGTTCTTGACGCTCGGCCTCTTCCTCTTTGGCATCGTCGATCACTTCCATCAATTCATCCACGTTGGCAATGTGAGTATCAAAATCGAAGTGGCCGGTCAGCTTGCTATCGGGATGCAGCTCGCCTGATTCATACAGCGCCCACATCTCTTTGCCATAATGGGTATTAAGTAGCGCGGGAGCATACTGACCAAAGTAGTTACGCATATTATCGACATCGCGATAAAGCATGGCAGCGGCACTGTTGTTACTGGCGGCGTCAACGGCTTGAGGCAAATCAATAATCACCGGGCCGGTGGCATCCACTAGCACGTTAAATTCCGACAAGTCGCCATGAATTAAGCCTGCACACAGCATGCGTACTACGTCTTGAATAACCTTGGCGTAGTAGGTTTCGGCCTGCTCTGGCGTCAGCGTGACTTCATCTAAGCGCGGCGCCACATTACCGTCGGCATCGCTGATCATTTCCATCAGCAGCACACCGTCTACAAAGCCGTGGGGCTCGGGTACGCGCACACCCGCGGATGCCAGACGATAAAGCGCGTCAACTTCCGCATTAAGCCACGCCTGCTCCTGCTCTTTCTGACCGTAACGTGTTTTCTTCGCCATCGCTCTTGAGCGGCGGCTGTTACGCTCTTTACGCCCTTCCTGGTACTGTACCGCCTGTTTAAAGCTACGCTGCTTGGCCTCTTTAAACACTTTCGCACAGCGCACATCGTCACCGCAGCGTACCACGTAAACCTGCGCCTCTTTGCCGCTCATTAACTGCACCAGCACCTCATCGATCATTCCATCATCGACCAGCGGCTGTAATCGTTTAGGGATTTTCATGGTTAGCTGCGTCGGCTCCTCTTTACTCTCTGTATCGTTGCCATCTACGTTCAGTGATTATTGGCTCAATAACGAATACGACGAACGCGGAAAGCCCGCCCTTTTAAGTTATCACGCTCAAGCTTGGCCTGGGCTTGTTGAATCACATTGCGCTCAACCGCGACATAGGCACTGCGGGCGAGCACTTTAATTTTACCCACTTGATCGCCGCGCAGCCCCCCCTCACTGGTCAGCGCGCCCAGAATATCGCCAGGACGAAGCTTATCTTTCTTGCCACCGGCTAGCTGCAGCGTCGCCATCAGCGGTTCAAACGGCACCGACAGCTGAGGTTTGGGGAGTGGCTCAGTGGCAAGCGGTTGCTGCAGTAACACTTCCAGTTTTTCCAATCGATAGCTTTCTTTCGGAGTCACCAGCGTGCAGGCAATGCCACTGGCACCGGCGCGCCCGGTGCGCCCAACCCGATGCACATGCACATCAAGCTCACGAGCAATTTGGTAGTTAAATACGGCGTCCAGCTGTGCAATGTCTAAGCCACGAGCGGCCACGTCAGTGGCCACCAGGATAGAGGCACTTTGATTGGCAAACAGAATCAGTATGCGGTCACGGTCTTTTTGCTCTAAATCACCGTTGAGAGCTACCGCGCTAAACCCGGCATCCGTCAACTGCTCAGCCACTGCCTGAGTCTCGCGCTTGGTATTGCAAAACACAACGCTGGTGATGGGTCGATAGGTCAGCAGCAGCTGGCGAAGCGCCTCAAATCGCGCCTCTTCATTTGCCACCGTATAAAAATGCTGATGAATCGTGCGCGCATCATGCACCTCGGCGATTTTCACCGTCACCGGTTCGCGCATAATGCCACGGGTCATCTCGGTTAAGCCGCCGGACGCCTGCTCGTCCGGAAACGTCGCGCTAAATAACAGCGTTTGGCGCGAAGCGGGCGTGTCGGCAATGATGTCATCGATGGTTGCCTGGAAGCCCATATCCAACATCCGATCCGCTTCATCCAGCACCAGCATAGCAAGGGAATCCAGCGTCAGCGAACCTTTGCGCAAATGCTCATCAATGCGCCCCGGCGTACCCACCACGATGTGCGCGCCGTGTTCTAAAGAGCCAAGCTGGGGGCCGAACGGCGCGCCACCGCACAGCGTCAGCACTTTTACATTAGCCATACCGCGGGCCAACCGACGTAGCTCTTCTGCCACTTGGTCGGCGAGCTCACGGGTTGGGCACAGCACTAACCCTTGTACGGCAAAGCTTTCTACTTTCAACGCCGCCAGCAGCGCCAAACCGAATGCCGCCGTCTTACCTGAACCCGTTTTCGCCTGCGCTAGCACATCGCGCCCGGCCAGCATCGGCGGCAGGCTTCGCGCCTGCACCGGCGACATTTCATAGTAGCCAAGAGATGCAAGGTTGCTCAGCAAAGCTGCAGGCAACGCTAACGAGGAGAAAGAAGAGTCAGACACGATATTACCTTGCTTGGGCCACAAGTGTGCGGCCATCATAAATACAGTGCGCGCCCTCTGGAGGGCAGTCGACGCACACAAACGTTACGGCACCATACCAGAAAGTGCCTCGATCTGCGCCGCCATAACATCGGCGTCACGTTGCCAGGGATACAAAAGTGGCCTCACTCAGGGTGGCTAGGTCTCTCGGCGTCAGTTCAATTTCAAGCCCTCGTCGGCCCGCGCTGACATACACAGTGGCGAATGCTTCGGCTGATGAATCCACAAACGTGACTAGACGCTTTTTCTGGCCTAGTGGGCTCACCCCACCCAACACATAGCCTGTGGTGCGCTCTACTTCTTCTGGCGCGGCCATGACGGCTTTTTTAACGTCGGCCGCTTTGGCGATTTTCTTTAAGCTTAGCTGCCCCGTGACAGGCACGATGCCGACCGCAAACTGCTTGCCATTCAACTTCACAACTAGCGTTTTAAAAACCTGTTCGGCAGACACACCAAGTTTTTCAGCGGCTTCTAAACCATAAGACTGCGCGTCAACATCGTGATGATACTCATGAACTTGGAAGGCAACCCCTGCATGCTTTGCGCTATTAATCGCCGGCGTCATGTCGCTCTCTTTTTTTGCTAGGAACTGAAACACTAACGCCAGCTTAACAAAGCTGGCGTTAGTGTTTATACAGTTAAAATATCAGCGCTTACTGACAAGACACTACTTTACGCATGATGTCTTTCGCCCACAGGGTTTGCCCATCGGGCGTACGCCCATGATCGTTCCAGCGTTCGACCGTTTCCAAGCAGAAAGAACCAGCGCTTTCAACGGTCGTATCGCGATTAGCCGGGCGCTCTCCGCCAATACGCATCACGTCTGGATTATCGGAAGTATAGCGAGGAGCAATGGTAGAGCTTGCACAGCCAGTGACCAGAACAGTCAGCAGCAGTGCGGGTAAACAGCGGCGCAATGGCATGTTGTTACAACCCTCAACGTAGCGATCATTAAATAGCACCGCGATATAAACAACGCCAATCTTTTTTAACGCAGGTTAGCCGGCAACCAGGGTAAGACTGGTGACAGGGCGTAGATTTAGTCGCTTGCAGCGCTGCTCTACGCTATCAACTATTTCCTGGGCATCGTGAAGCTGCTGCTTATCGAGCTGGATGTTTACCATCAAGGAACTGCCTACCTGCGCTAGGCGCACATCATCAGCGGCGACGTCAAAATCAGCAACGTCTTTCATGACACCTGGCACACCGAACATTAGCTCACACAGCGCGCCTTTCACCATGCGAATTGGCATCGGTAAGAAGCTGCCGGCAATCACCAGCACCATGACTGGATCGGCAAAGCGTGCGTAGCTCGCCCATAGCGTTTGCGTTAGCCCCCAGGTGAGCACAAAGCCAAGCATAACAGCGGCACTTAGCCAGGTATCCATCTGCCACTGGCATAATTCCGTGGCTAGCAGCGACGAGCGTGCCACGCGGGCATAGCACCGCAGCATTCTCTTAGCCGCCTTCCCAGTGTCAATCGCGATGACTTAGCCTAGTACACGCAGGTGTGCTTAACCTATGTACAAGACGACAAACTGATCAGCGAGGCGCTGTTTTCAGGCAATTATCTTGGGCTCACCATGTTTGAAGTCATACGCGACGCTGGGATTAATGCCACCGGCTGGGCGCTACTCCCTTATCCGCTGGCCAAAAGTGCTTTGGAGGCAGGCACTTTGTGTACGCTCAATCACGAGCTCGTTTTAGACAGCCACCATTACCGCTATGTAGAAAGCGATAACCGTGGCGTAGTGGCCGCAGCGCTGCTGAACAAGGTGGCGCACTGTTTAGCCACGCTGCGCCAATCCGAGTTTTCTTAACCACTGCTCAAGCAGACTGACACAGCGTTGAAATAATTTAATTGGCAAAAAATGCCAAAGCCTTCCACGCTATTACAAAGTACTAAATAAGGAGATGCCAGGACACGCCACGTGAGGGACACAGGCAAGTGTCATCTGGGCGTAATACGCACCTGCCAGTGTCGAAGTTGCCGTCAACCAAGGAGTGATTCCACCGATGGTACGACTCGATAAGAAAGCCACTCGGCTGTACGTGCTGGACACTAATGTCCTCATTCATGATCCTGCCGCGCTCTATCACTTCGATGAGCACGATGTTGTTATCCCGATGACGGTTCTGGAGGAACTGGATAAGCACAAAAACGGTATTCGTGAAATCGCCCGCACGGCCCGCCAAATCAGCCGTACGTTTTCTGACCTTACTAGCCAAGTCACCTTTGATGAAATTCAGCTCGGCATCCCAATCCCTCGAATTAGCGGCGAATCAGGTCGCCTGCACTTTTTATGCTACAACGATTTAAAGCTCCTCGACGCCATTGATGACAGCCCCGATAACCGCATATTGGCGGAGACCTGCCGCCTGCGCGATGAACGCCCCGATGCCTCGGTGATTCTGATCACCAAAGATATCAACCTGCGCGTTAAAGCCGCCGCGCTAAAGGTACCGGTTGAGGATTATCTAAACGACCGCGCGTACTCTGATAGCGATGCCATGATTGAAGGCGCGCAAGTCTATGCCTCAGCAGGGCAAGATGGCGCCACGCTATGGGAAGGCCTCAATGTTGATGTCACCGTCGAGCGCGTTGGTCATCACACGTTTTATCAGCTCAATGGCGTGATGCCCAAGCATTGGCACGTTGGCATGCTGGTGTCGGATAGTGAGAATGGCGCAGAGTTCGAGGCGATCGTTCGCGAACTGGGCCCCTCCACCGCCCGCCTTCAGCTACTGACCAACTACCGCCACCATGCCGGCGTGTGGGGCGTTCATGCACATGACAGCCGGCAAAACTTCACCTTAAACCTACTGATGGACCCGGATATCGACTTGGTGACGGTGGCCGGTAACGCCGGTACCGGTAAGACGTTTATGACGCTAGCGGCCGCCTTTCAGCAAACGCTGGATGCCAAGCTGTTTGAGCGCATCGTATTTACCCGCGCCCCGATCCCCATGGGGGAAGACATCGGTTTTCTACCCGGTACTGAGGAGGAGAAAATGTCACCGTGGATGGGGGCTTTCCACGACAACATGGATAACCTACTGCGCAATGAGGAGGGAGAGTCCAGCTGGGATAATGGTGCTACTCGCCAACTGATTGGATCACGCGTACAAATTCGCTCACCGAGCTTTATGCGTGGCCGTACCTTAAATGACACATTCTTAATCATTGATGAAGCGCAAAACTTTACCCCCAAACAGCTAAAGTCGCTGGTAACACGGGCGGGACGCAATACCAAGATTGTCTGCCTGGGCAACGTTGGTCAGATCGACACCCCCTACCTAACCGCCAACACCTGCGGCATGGCGGCCGTCGTTGAGCGTTTTCGCGACTGGCCTCACGCCGGCCATATCACCTTGAAAAGCGTTGAACGTTCACGCTTAGCACTCGCCGCTGAAGAGCTGTTATAAGACTAGCGATTGTTAAGCACCATCCCTCACGCTGGGACCGGGTGAGGGATGATTTAGCCACCAAGTAAGTTTAACCAAGAAGCGATGCACACAAGTACTTCAACGACAGGGCTTAAGCGACTACTCAGTGTCTGATGACCGCCACGGCTGAGGGCTGCCAATAGTGTCTGCGGAAAACGCCTCACGTTCGCCAAGAGGACGCGGATAACCGACGGTTGTGTCGCGGTATGTCTGACGCTCCATTTCACTGTTCACTTCTGCTCCGAACAGCACCACGAAGGCAGAAAGCCAAAACCATATCATTAACGCTATGACGGCCCCCAGCGATCCATAGAGCTCACTAAAGGTTGCGAAATAGCGCACGTACAGTGAAAGTCCGCCAGAACCTAATAGCCACATAGAAGTGGCGAGTAGCGTCCCATAGCCTAACCACCGCCACTGCGCTGAACGCCGGTAGGGTGCGAAACGATAAAGTAACGCGATCAGCATGCTCATTAGCACCAAGAGCGCAGGCCAGCGTAGCCATTTCAGCAACTTATCCAGGGGTGGATCAATGGCTAGCGCATCGACCAAAATGGGGACGATGGCGATAAAGCCCAGTGATACCAAGGTCATAATAATTAAACCAAACGTCAGCGACACCAGCACTGTACTGCGATGAAATAGTGAACGTTTTTCCGTTTCCCCGTACACCACGTTTAATCCAATCACTAATACCGCCACGCTTTTTGAGGCAATAAACATGGCAATCAATAGGCCGACTAGCGTGGCCATCACGTTACTTGACTCAGTACTTTCCACTACCTTCTGGGCCTGCTGATCAATTAACTTGGCCGCATCGGGTGGCATAAAACGGCTAATTTCGTACAACTGCTGACCCGCCTCATAGGGATCAAACAGCAGCCCCCAAAGCGAAATAACCGCGGCAATAGTGGGAAACAATGCAAGCAATGCGTAAAAAGCGACACCGGCCGCCAGCATCGTAATGCGGTCCCGACGCGCGGCGCGCACTACTCGCCAGACAATATCATGCCAGCCACGAGCGGGAATCTCGCCCGGCACCTCGGCACGCCGGCCACGCTCAAGATTACTCATAGCGCGTCAAAACCCAACACGGTTGCGGCATTCTCATCATCCTTGGCCTTCCCACATAAGTAGCGCCGCAAGCACTGCGGCAAGCACCATCATCAAACCACTAGAATGATGCCGCAACCAGCTCTCCCCGGCCAATCCCCGTGATAAAGAAACCATGAATCTCTTTTCCACACTTTGCACGGCAGTCACGCTGGCCACTTTAATCTTGCCACAGGCGTGGCCTATCAAACGTATAGGCACTAGCGCAGCGTTGGCTATAAAGGCATACAGCCACCATAGATCACCTGCGGGGGGCGATTTACGCTTAAAGGAGCGGGTTAATAGCCAGCCCAATACAGCGAGAAGAACACCTGCCGGAAATGGCCATATAATCCCCAGCCACTCTTTAAGAGGCGGCATTTCAATACTGCCCGCAGGTAGCGGTAACCACAGCGGCGTTACGAGCGCCGCCATAATGCCTGCAAGCCAAGCACCCCACTGCCACGGATTGATGCCGCCTTGCTCGCGCTGCTGCCACTGGCGCCAAAGCGCAACACTTACTAGCGCCGCGGTGCCAACGGCGGCCCAACTCAGCAGCTTAATTAACGATTCATGGTGCATCTCATAAAGCGGACTTTTGACACCCCATTTGCTGACTATACCTGCGCCAACAGCACCAGCCAGCGATATACCCGGCAGCGCCATCAACGCCCACACCAGAGGCATCGGCCAGCGTGGCAGGTGCTCACTAATGCTGGTGCCCATAAACAGACTGCCTTTGGCCAGCGCGTGATGAGCGGCAAACAGCACCAACCCCGGCCACAGCAGTGGCCAAACATCCGGCGCCACTAGTCCCATTGCCACCAGCGCAGTCATCATGCCCATTTGACTAATACTTGAGTACGCCAGCACGGCTTTTGGGTGGTGCTGAAACACACCGTAAAGCGCAGCGGCAAAGGCTGCTGCCAAACCAGCGATCAGCATAACGTGGCCAAACTGGGCTAAGGCACCAGATACCTCTTCATGACCCAGCGGCAGCACGCTTATCCAACCGAGCAGGCCGGCTTTAATCATCACCCCGCTAAGCACCGCACTGGCCGGTGCGGGCGCTACCGGATGCGCCAACGGCAGCCATACGTGCAATCCGATAACGCCGGCTTTTACACCGAAGCCTAAGCACAGTAAGGCGGCCATCCATGCGCCCTGCTCTGCGATTAAAATCCCCTCACGCACGCCTTGCAGCGTTAGCGTGTCGGCCTCACCGGCGGCCCATAAAAAGCCGGCTAAAATAAGCCCTTCGCCGACCACGGCCAGTATTAAAGATACCCGCGCCCCCAGCCGAGCTTCTTGTGTACCGGTGTGCACTACGAGGGCATAAGCGGCAAACGTCATCAGTGCAAAGCCTAAATAGAAGCTGGCAATATCCTGGGCGACAACCAGCAGCACGTTGCCTAATAAGGTCATTGGCCACAACAGTGACAAACGCTGCAGGCGACGCTGAGCGTCTTGATCGCCTGCCTGAGCCTGCGCCTGCTCCGCCGCAAAATAACCTCGCGCGTGCACGGCTGCCAAACACCACAGCAGCGCGGTAAACGCCAGCCATGGGCGGCTGAGCGAGTTTAACGCCCACTCCCCGCCCAGTATCCAGGCATCGATAGTCCACTGCGCTTCGCCACCGTACGCTAACAGCAAGGCAGGCCAAGCAGCGCTCACCCACAGCAGGGAAAAATAGTCGCGCCGTGAGCTTGGTGTGCGATAGGCGTGCCAAGCTGAACACCCAGCGACGCACAGCGGCCATAGCAGTGACAGCGCCAGCAGCAGCGTCATCATAGCAAGTACTCCCCGTTTGCAACGCGGGTTGCCCAATCCAGCGGGCTAAACGGCAAGCCTGCCAACAAACCAGCAGCGAGGCTCACCAGCGCGGTAAACACCATCGGTAAAAGCAACCAGCCATGGGTTTCAAAGCGGCCTAAACGCTGCTCGTCGGGCCAACTGCCTGTGCCATGAGAAGGCCCTAAGCGGAACCACAGACGATGCACAATCGGCAAAAAATACATCGCGTTGAGCGTACTGCTGATTACCAACACGGCCACCACCCAGTACATTTCGGCCTGGATCGCGCCAATACCGAGGTACCATTTGGTAATAAAACCAGCAAAGGGCGGGAGGCCAATCATGCCTAGCGCGCCAATCGTAAACGCAATACTGGTTAACGGCATGCGCTTACCGGCACCGTCCATCTCGTCGATGCGGTGAATCCCCAGCTCTTCTGCGTAGTTACCCGCACAGAAGAATAGCGTGACCTTCATTAATCCCTGGTGCAGCAAGTGCGCTAACGCGCCAATAGTGCCGAAAGGCCCAAATAAGCCTATGCCGAGAATAACGTAGGAAACTTGGCTGATAGTAGAAAACGCTAAGCGTGGTTTCAGCTCCTCTTGCGCGATGGCTCTCAACGATCCATAAATAATCGTAATAGACGCCGCCACCGCCAGCGCGGTGATGACACCAAGCTCCACGCTAAGCTCAATGCCATACAGATCATAAACCACTCGCAGGATGCCAAACGCGCCAGCCTTCACGACCGCGACGGCGTGCAACAGCGCACTCACCGGCGCTGGCGCAACCATTGCTCTTGGTAGCCAGCCGTGCAGCGGCACCATAGCAGCCTTAACCGCAAACCCGCCCACCAGCAGCGCAAAGATTAGCGTTAGCAAACCACGGTTATCGTTTACATAATCGCCCAAGCCAGCTTCGGAAGAAAACGACTGGTCCCCCGTCAGGCTATAAAGCAGCACCGCACCCAGGAGCAGCACCACGCCAGCCGTGAGGGTATAGCGCAAATAAGCGCGGCCCGCGTTGAGCGCTTGCTCTGTACCCCGGTGCACCACTAGCGGGTACGTGGAAAACGTCAGCATTTCGTAGAAAATCAGGAAGGTGAACAAGTTATCAGCCAGCGCAATGCCGATGGTGCTGGCCACGCAGAGGCTAAAAAAGCCAAAAAAGCGCTTCCGGTTGGCAGACCCTTCCAGGTAGCCAATAGCGTAAATCGTCGTACACAGCCAAAGCAGTGACGATAACCCGGCGAACATCACCCCAAGCGCATCCGTGCGCAATACGAAATCAACATCGCCGACAACCTGGAAGCTGAAAATATCTTCATATCCAGCGGCGACCCGCCTGACCATCAAGGTGACCAGCACAATATTGGTGACCGCCGCCAGTAGATTAATCGTGGTGCGTAGACGATGGGACTCTTCCGGCAGCGCAAAAATAATCACGGTGACTAACAGCGCGATAGCCAGCGCGGTAATGGGTAGCCACCCAGCAGTCATGCGCCACCTCCATGCAACAATTCCAATGGATAATGCGCGAAAAGCCCCAGCGCGAAAGCGGCTAGCGCCAGCATCAGGGCGATTACGTCCATCCCCGACGCAAGAGGTTGGTATCGATGGCGCGGTGCCGTTTCGTCAAACGAGTAGCGAAACAGGCGGAATATATAGGCCGCGGTTAACAGCGTACCGGTTAATAGCGCAGCCACTGCCCACCACTGCTGAGTAATGATCATCGCCTGAAGCAGCATCCATTTCGCCGTAAAGCCAGCGCTTGGCGGAAGCCCCATTAGAGTGATAGAAGCGATGCCAAACACGAGCAGTGAAAGCGGCAGACGGCGGCTGGTCCCCGCCAAGCCTTTGAGCGTGCTCTCCCCAGTGGCCAATATCAGGTTGCCTGCAGCCATAAACATGGCGGCTTTAGCGAAGGCGTGGCCCATCAGCTGTAGCCAAAATCCTTCCCACGCTAAAGCGCGCGGCAGTGGCGCAATATCTGGACCGAGCAGGAGTGGAAAAATCACCATCAAATAGCCCAGCTGCGCGACGGTTGATGAGGCAACCAACGTTTTCAGTGAGTCGGTTCGCCATGCTAATAGGCCACCCCATACAATCGCCAGCATGCCTAGCCAGGCAATAACACGCGATGCATAGAAAGCATCCGGCAGTAGAATGCTCCACAGCAGCACCAGCATAAACAGCGAAGCCTTGATCACCAGCCCGGCATGCAGTGCGCTCACCGGCGGCCAGGCATTTTCGTGGACAGGCGACAGCCAGGCATGCAGCGGAAACAGCGCAGCTTTTAACGCCAGCCCCGCGCCCATCAGCGCCGCCGCGAACCATGCCACGGGACCGGGCTCGATTATCTCGGCTAAACCGTGTAAATCTAACCGGCCCCAGCGACCTAGAATCAAAGCAACGCCCAGCAAATAAGCCAATGACCCCATCAGCGCTAGCAGCAAATAGCGCATCCCCGCCTTAAGGGCAGGCGCTTTCCCCGATAGCAGCAGCATGCCGACTGCCGCCAAGCCCATCAGTTCCAACGCAACATAGAGTGTGAGTAGATCAGTGGCTAGCCACATTAATGAAAGCGCGCTGATCAACGTCCCCATCAGCGGCCAAAGCCAGCGTGCCATCGGGCCGGGGTCGCTTAAGCGCAAATAGCCCGGCGTATATAGCGCTGCGGCAACGCCAATCCACTGGGTCGTTAACAGCAGCAGTACGCTGAGCCCGTTTAAACGCAGCGACAGCTGGATATCCGCCACCGCCCACTGCCAGCGCAGTAACCCCGCATCGTTAAAGGCGAACAGCAGCATTAAACCAGCCGCCACTATCGGCGCGCTGGCGAGTAGCACTGGCCATACGCGTTTAGGGGGGAATAATGCCGCCAATAGTCCCATTAGCAGCGGTAGGCAAAGCGCCATCAACAGCGCCCAATGGGTTGTGGCAAGCGGCGTAAAGGTGCTATCGAAGAGACCAAAACGCCAGATCATGTCGCACTCTCCTTGAGCCCGCTGTCGTGGTCCAAAGCATCAACGCCTTCCAAATGTAAAAGCTGTCTTATCAGCAAGACACCGAGCATCGACCCCAGCACTGCCACTAGCAGCCCCACGCTTATTAAAGCCTGGACAGCCGGAGTGGTACCCGCCACGCCGGCGAGCAGCATAAACACTCCAGAACTGAGTAGATTAAACGCCAGCAAACGTCTTAACAGATGACGATGTAGTGCAAAGGAGGCCATGGCACTGGCAGCAATCACCACACCAGCCAATACCAGCGGATGCTCAGCAAGGGAATGCTGCATATCGGCTAATACATAGCGAATCGCGGCAGCGACCATGACAAACCAGACCAGCGCTAACACTACGCGCACGGCAGCTCGCGACCATGGCTCGCTAAAATGATCGTGCGATAAAACGGATGAGCCGCTAGACCCAACGTGACCGAGGGCATAAAAAAAGCAGAACCCTGTCAGCGCTGCTCCTAGCAGTAGCTCTGCGCTTGCTAACCAAACGGCACCTAGCTGCCACCATGCCAATGCCATAGCGATAGCAAAAGCCACAAAGAAGCGGCAGGCGCGCAGAAGATGGCGATCAAACAAGCACACCAGCGCCGTCCCCGTAAGGCACAGCGCTAGCGCTACTTCTATCACATCAATGGAAGCTATCATTCGTTTTCGCTACGTCCTTGCATCGGGCACGAATAGGCGCTTAATTTAGGAAAATGCTAGCTTAGACGTGTGCCCAGCCATTTGCCGATGTCATTAACCTGCTGTGGACAGAGCGCGTGGGCCATTGGGTACTGGCGGTAATTGACCGTATAACCCATCTCTTTCAAGCGGTCTACGCCACTGCGCCCCAGGCTTTCGGGCACGATAGGATCAAAGTTACCGTGCTGTACTTCAATAGGTATTTTTCGATTCGCATCGCTAAGAACGATATTGTCGGCAGTGGCAAAATAGGTCGACATCGCTAACAAGCCGCCCAAGGGCGCGGGGAAAGTGAGCGCGGCTTCGTAAGCGACGGCGCCGCCTTGCGAAAAACCCGCCACAATAATGCGCCGGCTATCGATTCCCTGATCAATTTGCTCTTGAATCAGCCCCTGTAATCGCTCAGCCGATTTTTTGAGCTGGCTTTTATCCACCCGACGGCCCAAATCCATGGCGAGAATGTCGTACCACGCGGGCATCACCATGCCGCCATTAATCGTCACGGCCAAGCGCGGCGCATGGGGCATGATAAAGCGAACCTGCGAGTTTTTATGCAGTGCTAACGCGGGCACTAGCGGCTCAAAATCGTGCCCGTCAGCACCTAAACCGTGAATAATAAAGACACACGCATCGGCAGGTTGACCGTTTTTCGGCTCAATAATCAGTTCGCCAGGATCAGTCATCGACTCTCATTCCTTGTGCAAAAAAAGCAACCCTAGCGCAAACCAGTGCTAACCGCGAGTAGTGGCGCGCCTAAAGGAGCCACTACACTGCCAAAAGCTGTTTTAAAAAGGCCATACCAAAGGAATCAACACCAGCGCTATCGCACCGGTTAGCACATTTAAACCACTGCCTAAGCGCAGAAAGTCACTCACCCGGTAGCCGCCGGGGCCATACACCATCAAGTTCGTTTGATAGCCGATAGGCGTTAAGAAGCTAGCAGAAGCAGCAAACATAACGGCCACTACGTAAGGCATCGGGCTAACGCCTAAACTTTCTGCAGCGCTCATCACGACCGGAAAAATAATCACTGCCGCAGCATTGTTAGTGACTAGCTCTGTGAGAAGCGCTACAACACAGTAGGTCCCTATCAGCAAGAGTAGAGGATTACCCGCCACTAGCGCCAGCAAACCACCGGCAATCACTTCCGCCGCACCGGAGCTTTGAAGCGCGGCCCCCACGCCAAACGAGGCGGCAATAGTTAGCAGCACCTGGGTATCAAGGCCTCGCTTAGCCGCTCCCACCGAACAACAGCCGGTGAGTAGTACTAGCGCAGCCCCTAACATGGCGGCATTGAGCATGCTAAGCACGCCCAGTGCTGCAAACACCACGGCACCCAGTAAGATCCCCCACGCAAGCGGGGCCTTTTCATGGATCGGCCGGGCTGACCCATTAAGCTCGCTTATCAGCAAGAAGTCTCTGGACTGACGATGACGCTCAATAAACGGTGGGCGTGCTTCTAACAGCAGCACATCCGCCGACTGCAAGCGTACTTGACCTAAATTCCCTTTTACCCGCTCACCGCCACGGCATATCGCCAGCACCGCCGCGCCGTACAGTGTTCTAAACCGGCCATCGCGAATACGCTGGCCAATAAACTGGCACTGGTCAGACACAACGGCCTCGACCAAACGGCGCTCTTTAAACTCTTTCTCTAAACTGGAAGTATCGTCTCGTGAAGGAATTAGGCCACGGATTTGCTGTAGCTCTACCGCTGCATCGCTGGTGCCGACAAACACTAGCCGGTCGCCACCTTTAAGCTGCTCCCCCGGGCCGACAACGCTGACAATGTTGCCTGCGCGCTCAATCTCCACCAGGAACAGCTCCTGTAAATGACGCAGCCCAGCTTCCTCAACGCTACGGTCGACCAGTACACCCGCTGGGTCTACCTCCATTTCAATCGTGAACTCACGCGGATTGGCAAACGCACTGGCCACCCCGGAACGCGCCGGTAGCAGCCGCGGCCCTAGTGCAATCAGGTAGATTAGGCCCGCTATGGCCACGGGAATCCCGACCCAAGCAAGATCCAAAAGGCCCATGCCGCGCTCGGGATAACGGTCAAGCAGTAGTCCATGCACGACCAAGTTAGTACTG
>NZ_JBQDLQ010000082.1:1379-14896 GCF_052095695.1 Halomonas sp. | reverse complement strand
GATTTTCGAATATGGCCCTTGCTGGATTCCAACAAGTTACTGAGTTCCAGGATTTTCATATCAATATCGGGAATCGTGAGATCAGAATAGCGGGCAATTTTACTGGGCTCGCCGGATCGCAGCGCTTCCATCATGGGATGAATTGGTTTCAGCTCGTCTTGATAGACCGCTTTCAGAATGTTGGCCGTAATCCGTTCCGTACCCGTCACCACCGCACGTATTTGTGAAAGCACAAACAACTTGATCACAACGTCCATGATGCCCTGAGAGAGATCAAACCACAGATCTCTTAATTCGTCGGCGATCTCCTCACTGGCCTTGGTCAGCCACTGGTATTTCCAGAGTTTGTTCGTGAACGCGCCCCATTCGGTACGCAGTACATTCTCGCCAAGTGCAGGCTTTTCCATAGGCTCCCACAATATTGAGCCAAACCCGGCGCCACGGCGTGCAGAGCGCAGGTCCATTTCAAATATTGGTCTGGCTTTTGGTGTGCCAACCATTACAACCGGGATAGAGATCTCATTCACCAAGGTCACGAAAAAATTCAGCATTTTTTCAGCACCACCCGATGCCCGAAGGCTCAAATGTTGAATCTCATCAATCACCAACAGCCCGATGGCGTGGGTATTTGCCAAATGCGACATCACGGCAATCAGTGTTTCTACGCCATGACGCTTTTCAGCGTAACGCTTGACGTAATTTGTGGCTAAAACGGAATCAATTTCCCGGAAAAAATTGTGGCACAGGCTTTTGAGAGAACCATCGTGCGGGCAGTCAATTTTCAAAAATACGATTTGTGTGAAGTTATGCACTGGGTGGTGTATCAACTGCGGGTAGGTTGCCAGAATACGGTTAAGCGAACTGGTCTTTCCAGAACCAGAACACCCGATAAACGCCAGGCTTTTCGCTGTCGATTCAACATGGTCAAACCGGAATGCTGACAAATTTCCCTGCATGATGCGCTCGTACCCATTCTGGATATGGGTCGAGAGATCTCCGGTGGCCAGGTTTCTTCCAACATAACCCTGACGCAGCATGATCGAGATCTTGGATTCCAACTCTACGTGTCGCGCTAACGGCTGAAAGAAGCCATCCAGAAGATGAGAGATAATATGTATTCTGGTCTCGCCATCGAGATAGATGTCAGCCGGTCGGAGTTCTATGGTTCCGCCAAGTCCGTCTCTAAGCTGCTTGCGCTCAAGGATAGGAGGCAACGCCTCGATGAACGGATTTCCCTGGTAGCTCGGAACGCCCGTCTCCCGGTAAACAGCACTCACCATGCCTGAGGGTAGAGTCATTCGTCGTCTCCAAACAGCTCATCCAGGAAATCCGGGAAAGCACCGTCGTCCGGTTTTCCATGAAGGTAGGTTACATCAGATTTTGGTTTACTACTGGCAGGCTGCCGTGCTTTCGTTTGTTCGGCTCTCTGCTCATCCCGCTCTTGCCGGCGATTATCGCGTATCCCTCTGATTGTTTCGGCTTTGGGTTGTTTGGGTAGGGCTGGGCGGGAACGCTCAGCGTCTTTTAGAGTTTTACTGACCAGGCTTTCTAGGTCTCGCTTGCTTGTTGTCTCGGCTACTTTCGCAGCGCTGATAGCTTTTCGCTGCTCTTCCTGACTGACCCATAACTCCCACATCGATTTGCCGCGGTACTGGCGAGAGCGATCCGTCAGAGAGCACACCCAGTATTCTGAACTGCCCTTTTCGGGGAACAGATAGATATGATCAGCCACTGCCGGGTCATAGGCTGCTTGCAGATCAGTGATTCTGCGGTCTCCATTACGATGCAGCCAACCGGATCCCAATAGCTCTTTCGATGTGTAGTAAGCGCCAAAACAGCTGACGCCCAGATCAGAAAGGTAGACTTTGTTACGCGGCAATAAAGCAATCCGAAGGGCCTCTTCTGATACATTCTTTAATCGACCGGTTCGGTATTGTATGCCCCAATTCCAGATATTGAGCGGGGTTAACGCCATATCATTTGGAATATCCGGGTCACGGTCGTACTTCGACAGTACCGCATATTGGTTCCGGTGAAGGATGGAGGCGAGCATGATGCGAGTGAAATCATCCAGAGTCAGTGTTGCATCCAGCCGGTAGTCTTTTCCGCCCTGCTTTCTGATTTTTGTGGCTGTCACCACGCCAGGCACAAAGGGTTTGAATTCCGCCTGAAGAGTTCGGAAATAACGCTCAACAATCCCTTTTGCATCGCCTCGGTAAGGTGGCGTGATTTCAATGCGGACACCGAAAGCGTTCTCCAGGGATTCAATCTGGTACCCAAGTAATTCCCCACGATCGGCTAGGATCGCATCTGGCACCCCAACGGTGGGCCACTGCTCCGGAGTAATCTCCACACCATAACGGGCACATAGTTCGGACTTGTCTGACATCGACGTAGCCAGAGCTCTCATGGCCGTGACATAGGATGGGTTTTCCAAACCTATATAAAAGCCCGTCACCATGCGGCTAAAAACATCAACTACCACGTACAGAGTAGGACGACCAATGACTCGTTGCCGATCAGCGGATAACAGGTAAATATCCGCAATCGTCGCATCAATTTCATACCTTGAGCCGGGTCCCAGAACTCCTGCTGTGGCGGTCCCTATCAACGGCCGGACATCTTTTTGGTAGGAGATTTTGTTTGCCTTTAGGCGAATGCGGTCCGCATTCTGGTACTCTCGGTGGTAAAAATATCTTATTTGATCCAACGTTGGATAATCTTCTGGCCGTACAGTCGGGTTGGCGGCCTCGAACATATCGATGAATCGTCGATGGGCGTATGGCAATGAGTAGCCCTTGTCATTCACGTAGTACCGGTCAAGCACCAAGCGGAACATCTTTTCGATGGGGGAGTCGACGGTAACCCCAGTACCCGGCGAGATTTTTCGAGGCCGACCCAATTTCTTCCTGGAACTTTTTTTCTGACCTTTTCCACCGGATTTGCGGTAATCAGGCAACAGCGCGTTGGGCATCGCGCCACGCTGCCAATACTGCCGAAGGTGTTTATAAAGCGATTTCCTCGGCTTGCCGGTTTCGTCGCTACGCGACTGAACCAACTGCCCCCTGCCACTGCGGTAAAAAACTTCCTCATCAGCGAGCAAAGGGGCAATTAATTCGTACCGTTGATCTCGAATTATCTGGGCTTTACTTCCGTGTTCCACAGGTAGCGAGGCGAGTTCCTGATGTGAATCCTCTGTCCGGCGGAGTGTCTCATCAAATATCCACTGCTCAATCTGAACCCTTGTAACCACCTCCGGCCAGGCTTTATCTGAGTCAATATTTATCCAGATAGCATGCTGTCCTGCCAGTGCCAGTATCCGGTACCTTTCCTTCCCAAACCTGAAGACGTCATTGATTCGCAGCATAACTCGCCCTCAGCAACGCGATGTCCTCAACCACCTGCAGATCTTGTGATACCAATTTGGTCCATGGGATCGATATATCAAATGTTAGCGCCTTTAAAGCCGCTAGCGCCCGTAACCGAGCGAGCGATGTCCCCGGCTCAAGCGAGTATGACTGGTCAACCAGCATGCCCAGCTCCGGCAGCCTGGTATTCGGGTTTTGTGCCAACACATCGACGTAGACTGGCAAGCTTCGAAACAACACTTCCACGCTTTCGCTTTGTACTCGTGCCGAGTAAAGCAGATCCAGATTTTCCATTATGGTGTGAGGCATCTGCTTCTCAGTTATCAGATACCAAGGGATACCTTTAAGTTTCCAATACCGACGCTCAATTTCCAGTTTTTCGACTGTGCGCGGATCCATGAGGTCGGATGAGACTTTCACCTGGATCGCCAATCTCTGTGGCCCGGACGGCGTGGAAAGGTCAACCACAAAATCGCTGGACATGATCTGGTGGTATCCGCCTGCTTCGGGATGGCGAATATTGGCTTGCTCAGCCAGTGAGAGGGTCTCTTTTATTCGGAGAGGAAACTGTTCACGGATATCGGTGACATCCGGGTTCCATTCAAGTAACAGGAACGCAGCCAGCTCTGTATCGGAGAAGAAATGATGAGTTCGTCCTGTCAGATGACCCATCACCCGGTGCGAGCGCCCCTTGGAGGATAGGTCTCGGACTGTCAGCCAAGGATGGTAATCCTTACCGCTGCCTTTACCGCGTTCTTCTTTGATCCACTTATGGGTTTTCTTGTCGAGTTTGTAGTCGGCCATTCCCTATCACTCCCGAGGAGAATAGCCTGACTTTGCCACATCGACTGATAGTTACCAACTTTATTACAAAGTTACCAACTCTTTTATCTTGTTACCAACTTTATTACCATCCCACAGAACACACGGCATCAGCCGTCATTCTTATTCCACCGTAACGCTTTTCGCCAGGTTGCGCGGCTGGTCAACATCGGTGCCTTTCAGCACCGCCACATGGTAGCTCAGCAGCTGTAACGGCAGGGTGTACAGTAGCGGCGCCAGCGCTTCGTGCACGTGTGGCAAGGTCAATACACTAATATCTTCCTGAACAGCGATACCCACTCGCTCATCGGCAAATACAAACAGCTGACCACCGCGGGCACGGACTTCCTGAAGGTTGGATTTAAGCTTTTCAAGCAGGTCATCGTTAGGCGCCACCGAAATAACCGGCATTTCACTATCCACCAGCGCCAGCGGGCCGTGTTTCAGCTCACCCGCGGGATACGCTTCTGCGTGAATATAGGAAATTTCTTTGAGCTTCAGCGCGCCTTCCAAGGCGATCGGATAATGCGCGCCGCGCCCCAAGAAAAGCGCATGCTGCTTTTCCGCAAACGCCTGGGCAAGCGTTTCAATGTTGCTGTCCAACGTCAGGACTTGTTGACACACCTCAGGCAAGGTTTTCAACGCGGCAATAATATCCGGATATTCAGCCTGTCCCTTGGCTTTACTCACTGACAGCGTCAACAGCATTAGCGCGACTAGCTGAGTGGTAAAGGCCTTGGTGGAAGCAACGCCAATCTCAACGCCTGCGCGAGTCATCAAGGAAAGGTCAGACTCTCGCACCAACGAGCTTCCCGGTACGTTACAAATCGCCAACGTGCCAACATAGCCAAGCGTTTTGGCAAAGCGCAAGGCGGCTAGTGTATCGGCGGTTTCACCCGACTGGGAAAGCGTCACAAACAGGGTATTGTCAGGCACTACGGGGTGACGGTAGCGATACTCAGAAGCAACTTCTACCTGAACCGGTACACCGGCGTAGCGTTCAAGCCAGTAACGCGCTACCAAGCCTGCGTGATAGCTCGTACCGCAGGCAATGATATGTACTTGGCGCGTCTGTTTAAAAAGCGCCTGCGCATCGGGGCCAAAGCTCTCTACTAACACGCTTTGATCGCTCAACCGGCCTTCTAGTGCCGCCTCGATAACCTTTGGCTGCTCAAAAATTTCTTTCAACATGTAGTGACGGTATTCGCCTTTGCTAGCAGCGCTATCGCCGTGTTTAAAAGTATGAATCGGGCGTTCAACGTCGTTACCATGGCGATCAACAATGCGGATGCTGCCCTGCGAACGCAGCTCAACCAAATCACCCTCTTCAAGATAAATAAAGCGATCAGTTACTGGTAATAGCGCTAACGGGTCAGAGGCTAAGAAAGCTTCATCAATGCCTACGCCAATGACCAGCGGACTGCCCTGGCGAGCGCCAACAACCACGCCTGGCTCTGCTGCGCACATCACGCCGAGTGCGTAAGCACCGCCTAGTCCGTTCACAATCTGCTGGGTAGCGTCAAATAGAGATAGCCCATCGTCTAGCTTTTCAGAAAGTAAGTGAGCAATCACTTCGGTATCAGTTTCTGAACTGAACGTATAGCCGCTGCACTGTAGGCTATCTTTGATATGTTCATAGTTTTCAATAATACCGTTGTGCACTACCGCTACCTGGTTGTCATGCACCAGGGAGTTGCTGTGATGCGGATGCGCATTCGCTTCAGAGGGTTTACCGTGGGTTGCCCAGCGAGTATGCGCAATACCTGAAAAGCCCGGCAGTGCGGCGGTATCCAAACGCGCAGCAAGAGCCGCGACTTTTCCGAGCGCTCTGTGGCGAGTCAACGCGCCATCATTAAATACCGTCATTCCGGCCGAATCGTAGCCGCGATACTCCAGGCGTTTTAGCCCTTCTAACAGAATTTCTTGAACGTTGCGCTGGGCAACGGCGGCTACAATGCCACACATAATCAATCTCCTGAGCTATTCACCCATGCTAATTAATCAACAAGCAAAACGGTAAATCAGGTCTTTTAATGATTGTTAGCACCGTTTTCTAAAACGTTAACGTTATAAATTAAACTTTATAATCGTGGCTTTATCACCTTGCTGGGGCGTTGCCATTCATTTTTTTCTATCTGACGGCTCCGCGTTACCGCCAACGCATACTCGGTGACGTCTTTTGCAATGGTTGAACCTGCCCCGATGGTGGCCCCTTTGCCTACCGTGACCGGTGCCACCAATGAGCTGTTAGAACCAACAAAAACGTTATCACCAATGTCTGTGTGATGTTTGTTCGTACCGTCGTAGTTACAGGTAATCGTACCGGCCCCCACATTAACATCGCGCCCTAAACGTGCATCGCCTACGTAGCTTAAGTGATTAATCTTACTACCTTCACCCACATCGGCATTTTTGGTTTCAACAAAATTGCCTACTTTGGCTTTCACCGCCAGCCGCGTACCGGGACGTAAGCGTGCGAACGGGCCTATCTGATTAAAGCCTGCCGCCACGGCGCCTTCTATAACGCTGTGAGTATCGACGACGCTTTCTGCACCAATAGTGCTATTTTTAATTACACAGTAAGGGCCAATACGCACGCCTTCACCTAACTCTACTTCACCTTCAAACAAGCAGCCCACATCGATAAACACATCGTGTCCGCAGATCAAACTCCCGCGTATATCTAGACGTGCGGGGTCAGCAAGCGCAACGCCTTGTTCCATTAATTGATCAGCCAACTGCTGTTGGTAGGCGCGCTCCAACCGAGCCATTTGCGCCCGATTATTGACGCCTTCGACTTCGACAGCGGTGGCCGGTTGGGCAGTACACACCTTAATACCTTCATCCGCCGCCATCGCAATGACATCGGTAAGATAGTACTCACCCTGCGCGTTTTCCGCCGAAAGCTGCGGCAACCAGCGCTTTAACTGAGCGCTAGTCATCGCCATGATGCCGGTATTGCATTCGTTAATCGCGAGCTGAGCGCTGAGGGCATCTTTTTGCTCAAGAATGGCCACTGCATCGCCTGCAGCATTACGCATAATTCGCCCATAGCCGTTGGGATCATCCAGCGTCACCGTTAGCAGCCCCATGTGCTGCTCATCCACGTGGGCTAACAGCTCGCTCAATGATTCATGCTGCAACAGCGGCACGTCACCATAGAGAATCAATACGTTGCCGTTGCCTAGCTGCTCAAGCGCTTGGGCGACAGCGTGACCAGTGCCCTTCTGCTCGGCCTGAACGGCAAAGTCCACGCCGCTTTCTGCCAACGCTTCGCGCAGTTTGTCGGCACCATAGCCAATGACCACATGAATGCGGTCAGGATTTAGCGCAAAGGCTGAATCCAGCACGTGCTGCACCATCGGTTTACCGGCCAACGTATGCAGTACTTTAGGGGTATGTGACTGCATGCGTGTACCTTTACCCGCTGCGAGAATGACAATATCCAGTTCTTGCATGTTATTCACCTGCTACGGGGGGAACGGTGGTGGTTACCGGCGCCGGTAACGGCTCAATGCCCTGCTCATCTATCAACGTTTTGCCAAAATAATTAACAAACTCAGGGCTGCCGACGCTGCGCCACGCATCACCATCATGAATAAGCGTTAATATCCTAAGGTTGTTATCGAGCGCCATCTGCATGGCGTCTTCTTCACCCACCACCAATAGCGCGGTCGCCCAGGCATCTGCCCAAGCGTTAGAAGGATGAAAAACAGACACAGAGGCAAGCTGGTGAGTCACCGGGCGCCCTGTGCGTGGATCAATGGTGTGGGAAAAACGCTCACCGTCAACGTCAAAGTAGTTGCGATAGTCGCCGGACGTCGCCACGGAGATGCTTTCTAACGGAAGAATATGCTGAGCCTGCTGCTCACCATCTTCAGGCACTTCAATGCCAATGCGCCACGGTGTTTGCTCTTCTTCATCACGCAGGCCGCGAGCAATAAGATCCCCGCCTAAGTTCACCAAATAATGGGTGATATCCTGCTGATCTAGATAGGCGGCCACTCGATCGGTCGCATGGCCTTTGGCAACGCCTGAAAGATCGACAAACACATCGCGGGTACGTCGCGCCTGCATATTCTGGGTATCGATCTCGATGGCATCAAAGCCCACCTGGGCGAGCTGTTCGGCTAATGCTTCATCGGTAGGCACTTGCTCAGGTCGTGCGCCGGGTCCAAAACTCCATAAATTCACCAGATCGCCCACGGTAATATCAAATGCGCCCTGGCTTGCCGCGGCCACTGATTGGCTAATGGCCAACACTTCAATCAGCTCATTAGAGAGCGGCTGCCATTCGTCCAACGGCGCCTGGTTGAAAGCGATTAGCTCTGAATCATCTCGATAGGTCGACATCGCGTGATCCACGCTTTCTAACTCTGCCAAAAATCCTTCTTCTAACTCTCGCGACTGGCCTTGCGTGAGGGGATCCATAATAGTCACCTGATAAAAGGTACCAAAAATGTTCCCTTCATAGCGTACGGGCGGCTCCAGCGGCCGGTCATTTTCTGAGCAGCCTGACAATACCAACAGGGCACTCAGCAATGCACCTAACACTATCAGCCCGCGTCCCCACCTGATCGTGCGTTCAACACACTTTTTCTCATCAGAACTTTTCATCGTTGCTTTGCCCTAGCTATAAAGCCTTAAAAGAGACGTTCTTAAAAATGAAAGAACCACAGCAGCCAAGCGCCGAACAGTACCCGATAAACCACAAACGGCTGCATCCCCAATTTGTTAATAACGACTAAGAAATAGTGAATACACAGATAAGCGCTTAGCCCTGATATCAGAGTGCCCGCCAACATCGCCACCCAATCAATCGACTGCGGTGATTTAAATAGTCCAACGGCTTCTAAGCCACCGGCCAGCACAATCACGGGGATCGAGAGTAAAAAAGAAAACCGCGCAGCGCCTTCTCGGCTCATTCCCACCATCAGCGCTGCCGTAATAGTAATGCCCGAGCGCGAGGTGCCCGGAATCAATGCCAGTGCCTGAGCGCCACCAATAATCAATACATCCTTTAAGCGCAGCTGATATTCGCTTCGCGTTCCGCGCTTGCGCCAATCGGCATAACCCAACAATAGACCGAAACTAATTAAACTGATGCCAATAATTAACGTAGAGCGCATATAACCAGAAATAGCATCGTGGAGCAGTAAACCTACAAGTCCCACGGGGATCGTTGCTATCGTCACCCAAAAGGCCAGTCGCGCGTCTTCATTGATACCTTTACCGCGGAGGGCAGCCAGGCTGCTGGTGATCATTTGTCCAATTTCCTGTCGGAAATAGATAATGACCGCGGAGAGGCTGCCTAAGTGCAGAGCAACATCGAAGGCTAGACCTTGATCTTGCCATTCTGTCAGCACAGGCACCAAAATCAGGTGAGCAGAACTTGAAACGGGTAAAAATTCGGAAATACCCTGAACAACCGCTAACACCACCACCTGGAGCCAATCCATAAATAATCCTGTGTTTAAATCAATTTGATGGGTTGCAATGTCGCCTAAGGATACACATACACTAATTCTTTGTCCGCCATTGCCTTTACTGATATTCACTAGCTCAGACGCTCAATAACGCCACTTCATCGCTTGGAAGCAGTAGATGCTATAGAGGATCATGAGGAGTACGCTACAATAGCCACTTATTGAAAGCCTGCGTCCTTGCAAGGTACCCATGACTCAGACCACCGACACACCAGTGGTTCAAGACCACAAGCAACAAAGCCAAGAAGCTAAGCGCGTCACCTATATTGGTGCGTGGCTGGATGCGCTGTTGAGCATCGTCAAAGTGACGGTCGGCTTTATGGTGGGTTCCGCGGCACTGATCGCTGACGGTATTCATTCGCTGTCTGATTTAGTCACTGATGGATTCGTGCTGGCGGCTATTCATTATGGTCGTCAAGAGCCCGATAAAGATCACCATTATGGTCATGGCCGGATCGAAACACTGACGACGTTACTACTGGGCAGCGTGTTGATTTTCGTGGCAGGCGGTATTGCTTGGTCGAGCCTGGCCCGCTTGTTTAGCGGTGCTGAGGTCAACGCTCCGGGGCTGCTGGCCATTGTCATTACGATCATCGCGCTGTTTAGTAAAGAGTGGATTTTTCGCTACACCATGCGCGTTGCCAAACGCGTTAAGTCTAGATTATTAGAAGCCAACGCCTGGCATTCTCGTAGCGATGCCTTATCCACCGCCGTCGTATTAGTCGCATTGATTGGTGCCCAGTTCGGCTTGGGCTGGCTAGATGCCGTGGCTGCCATCATTGTTGGTTTATTGGTCGGCAAAGTGGGTTTGGACTTATTGTGGGAATCCGCACGCGAACTTGTCGATACGGCGCTACCGCTGGATGTGCAAAATCAAATGCATGACGTAGCCTGCAGCATCCCTGGGGTAGATAGCGTGCATGATTTGCGAACCCGCCAATCAGCAGGTTGGGTAATGGTTGACCTACATGTCGTGGTAGGCCCTAAAATTACCGTTTCGGAAGCCCATGAAATTGGCAACGAAGTCAGCCGCCGCCTGCGCCATGAATTCCCAGCGCTTACCGACGTGATTTTCCACGTTGATCCTGAAGATGATGCAGGTGCCGGTGACCCAAGCCGCCTACCTGGGCTACCGCTGCGCCCGGAAGTAGAGGACGCGCTTAATAAGCGCTGGTACAAACACCCGGTATGGAGGACCCTCAACGAACTGCAGCTGCATTACCTAGACGATAAAGTGTCGGTATCGCTAATTATTGATGATGCAGTTAACCAGCCCCCCCAATGCCTCGCTAGCCAGTTAAAATCACTGGCTAGTGACATTGAATGGTTAGGGCATGTTGAGGTGATGTTCATTACTCGCGCTGCCAGTAGCTCAATGCGCTAGTCTTTTTACCATACAGCAACAACCATACAGCCACTTAAACGATCACTAATGCTGACAACTGCTTGGATGTCATGAATTCGCTAAATATCGCCCTGTTCAAACTGGTCAACGCTTCCCCTGATTCACCTGCTTGGTTAATAACGCTGGCATATACCTGCGCTGTAGATTTGATGTGGCTAGTACCCGCGCTTTTCATTGTCGGCTGGCTGCGTGGCAACGAACCGCTCAAGCGATCACTGTTAGAAGCACTCATCGCAACGTTGCTAGCCCTTGCAGCCAGTAGACTTATCGGTACGCTATGGCCGATGCCCCGCCCCTTTATGATTCCCATCGGCGAGTCGCTGATAGAGCATTCTGCAACCCCCGCTTTTCCTAGCAATCACCTGACCATTCTAACCACGATAGGTATTAGCTTAATGCTACACAGCCACTCCCGACGTATCGGTGGCTGCTTACTATTGCTGGCCATCCCTGTTGCCTGGGCAAGAATATTTATGGGCGTTCACTTCCCTCAGGACATGGCGGGCGCTGTACTGCTGTCAGTATTAACCGCAATACTGGTAGGATTCAATCGCGCTTGGTTAGTGTTACCTGTGTACGAACACGTTGCCAAGCGCTTTTATCATCGGCTATTTGCACCACTCATCAGCCGCGGCTGGGTGAGGCGTTAAGCGGCAGAGAGAATAGCCGTTGCAATCGTGAAGTAGATCAACACGCCGGTGGCATCAATTAAGGTCGTCACCAGCGGCGCAGACGCGGTGGCGGGATCGACCTTAAAGCGCTCAAGCACGAAGGGTAGGCACATGCCGATCAGGCTGCCAAACAGCACAATAGTCACCATGCTAAGCGCCACCACCATGGCAACGGCTTCGCCGCCTCGGAAAATACCAATGGGAGCGACCGCGATTGCCATGGTCAGTCCTAATGCGCCAGCGACGAGCAACTCTCGCCCAAGCATCTTGCTCCAATCTTTTACACCAACATCACCCGTTGCCATACCACGCACCATCAGCGTGGCTGCCTGAGCCCCCGCATTACCGCCACTACCAATCAGCAGAGGTAAGAAGAAGACCAGCGCCACCTGCGTAGCGATAATATCTTCAAAATAGGCAATGCCCGCGCCGGAAAACAGGTTGGCAAACACCAGCAGTACCAACCACGTTACCCGCTTACGATAGAGACTCCAAAGCGGTACACGGCTAACACCATCTTCTAACTGGCCGATCGACATCCCTTTATGGAAATCCTCGGTGGCCTCAGACTCGGCCACGTCCATGGCGTCATCGTGGGTTACAATCCCGACCATGCGCTCATCTGAATCAATCACTGGCAGCGCCAAGAGGTCGTAACGCGCAACAATACGGGCGACTTCTTCCTGCTCTTCATCAACCCGCGTGCTAATGACATCTTTGATCATGATGTCATCCACTAAAGCACCAGGACGTGCCACCATTAATTGGCGAAGCGACATCGTACCCATTAGATGCCCTTCACTATCCAGTATATAGAGTTGATAAACCGTTTCTGCATCTGGGGCTGTTTGACGTACCCGCATCATCGCTTGAGACACCGTCATGCCACTGGCTATGGCCACATAGTCAGAGGTCATAATGGCGCCAGCGGTGCCCTCTTCGTAGCTTGAGAGCCGTTTTAGGTCCTCACGCTCTTGATGCGCCATACTGCGCAAAAGTGCTTCGCGTCGGTCATCATCCAGCAAATTAAACAAATCGGCTCGCTCATCCGAGCCCATCTCTTCAAGTAGTTTGAGTGCCTGACTATCGTCCAGTTCTCCGACCACCTCGAGCTGGCTTTCGCCGGGCAAATAGCCCAGTACGTTAGCAGCCCGCTCGGCAGAAAGAATATCCAATAAAGAGAGCGCCGCCGTCAGCTCTTCATCGTCTTCAATCATCTCTTCGAGAACTTCACCAATATCCGCTGAGCGGATTTCAGCCAACCGCAACGCCAATATAGATTTGCTAGGCGCTTCTTTGGCTAGCTCATTGAGTAGTTCGGCTTTTAATGCCTGCAGGCTTTCTTCATTCAGTGCCATAGTTCGTTCTCCCCTTCACGCTGACAAGCATCGTGCTACCGATCTAGTCCACCATATTAATCGATCGTACTAATTCGTCGTACTGACAGCCAAAAAAAACGCCCCTTAAACCCTGACCAGCAGGTTTAAGAGACGTTTTCACACGACAAGCGCGCGGTTGTTAGCCTTTACCCGCCTTTTTGCGTAGCTGCTGGATGGTGCGCAGCTGAGCAGTGGCTTCGGCAAGTTCGGCGGCAGCTCGAGTATAATCCAGCTCCGTCGACTTCTCATTAAAGGCTTTCAATGCCTGCTGACGCGCTTCTTCGGCAGCGGCCTCATTGAGGTCGCTGGCACGGGAAGCCGCATCGGCCAGAATCGTCACCACATCCGGCTGGACTTCCATGAAGCCACCCGAGACAAAGAAGTTC
>NZ_JBQDLQ010000082.1:0-1369 GCF_052095695.1 Halomonas sp. | reverse complement strand
CGCCATAGCGAATCCCCCTAATGGACGGGATTACTTCTTCATCTGGTTGGCTTTTTCGACAGCTTCGTCGATTGAACCGACCATGTAGAAGGCCTGTTCCGGCATATCGTCGTATTCGCCAGCGAGAATACCCTTGAAGCCACTAATCGTGTCTTTCAATGAGACATACTTACCTGGTGAACCGGTGAACACCTCGGCCACGAAGAACGGCTGCGACAAGAAGCGCTGGATTTTACGCGCCCTAGATACGGCCAGCTTGTCTTCGTCAGACAGCTCATCCATACCCAGAATGGCGATAATATCCTTAAGCTCCTTGTAGCGCTGAAGAACGTTCTGCACACCGCGAGCGATCGCATAGTGCTCTTCACCCACTACCAGCGGATCCAACTGTCGTGAGGTGGAATCCAGCGGATCAATGGCCGGGTAGATGCCCAATTCGGCGATTGAACGCGACAGTGATACCGTGGCATCCAGGTGAGAGAACGTCGTAGCCGGCGACGGGTCGGTCATGTCGTCGGCAGGCACATAGACGGCCTGGACGGAGGTGATCGAACCGGTCTTGGTCGAGGTAATGCGCTCCTGCAGAACGCCCATCTCCTCCGCCAGCGTAGGCTGATAACCTACCGCTGACGGCATACGGCCCAGCAATGCAGATACTTCCGTACCAGCTAGGGTGTAGCGATAGATGTTATCGACGAACAACAGAACGTCACGGCCTTCATCACGGAATTTCTCTGCGATGGTCAAACCGGTCAACGCCACGCGCAAACGGTTGCCTGGCGGCTCGTTCATCTGACCGTAAACCAGCGATACCTTATCGATAACGTTGGATTCAGTCATTTCGTGATAGAAGTCGTTACCCTCACGCGTACGCTCACCCACACCGGCAAAAACAGAGTAGCCGCTGTGTTCGGTGGCAATGTTGCGGATAAGCTCCATCATGTTAACGGTTTTACCAACACCGGCACCGCCGAACAGGCCAACTTTACCGCCTTTCGCAAACGGGCAAACCAAGTCGATAACCTTGATACCGGTTTCCAGCAGCTCGCCGGAGGCGGCCTGCTCGGCATAGGTTGGTGGCTTGCGGTGGATAGGCATACGCTCTTGTTCGCCGATCGGTCCTGCTTCGTCAATCGGCTCGCCAAGTACGTTCATAATACGGCCCAGCGTCTCCTTACCTACCGGTACGGAAATCGCGGCACCTGTGCTGGTCGTTTCCATGCCACGCTTCAAGCCCTCGGTGGAGCCCATAGCAATGGTACGCACCACACCGTCACCCAGCTGCTGCTGGACTTCGAGGACGGTCTCAACATCGGAGACCTTTAGCGCGTCGTAGACCTTGGGCACAGAGTCCCGCGGAAACTCTACG
>NZ_JBQDLQ010000081.1:0-15357 GCF_052095695.1 Halomonas sp. | reverse complement strand
CCCAGAAGGCCCACTATACCGCACATTCACGTTACCTCGCTTAATGCCATGGCTTCGCCTAAGTCACTTACCTAGGCAAGCCCGTACGTTCGAAGAATCGACTTCAGTAACAGGTCAATCACCTGTCGGGCTAACTTATCTACTTATCTACAAGCGCTCGCGGCGAGCCTTAACCCTCAAACGCCTTCGCGGAGGCGCAGGTCGGGTAAAGAAATATCACGTAACGACGCTGGCGCTTCAGGCAATTCACGATCCCACTGATCTAATTGGCTAACCGCCCAGTCGCGCAGCTGAATAAAGGTCGGGCGCAGCTCAGCCTGTTGCCAAGCCTGCAACTCTGAAAGCGGAGTTAGCGTGATCAGCACCGTCGCCACCAGCAGGATAACCGCCCCTCGCGCCACGCCAAAAGCGGCGCCCGCGACGCGGTTTAACAAACCCATGCCAACCCACTCAACCGCAGCATGCACCAAACGAATAACAATGCCGCAAAGCAAAATAACCGCGAAAATCACTAACGCAAAGGCCAGAACCAAGCGCGCGTCAAAGCTTTCAATAAACCCGCTCATTAGCTCGGCAACCGGCTCGGCCAGCACTCTTGCCACCATCAGGGCCACAACCCAAGCGGCCAAGCCTAGCGCTTCACGAACAAACCCTCTTACAAAACCTGCCAGCATCGAAAGCGCTAGCACGGCCAAAAAAACGGCATCAATCCATGTTAATGCCATTGTTAGTCTCTTACTCGCACAAGCAGCCCTTGGACATTGGCGCGCTCTTTAATCGATGTCATGGCAGCGTCACCATCTTCCGAGGTCGCATAAGGACCCACAAAAACAGTCGTCATGTTGTTATCCCGCTCACGCTGATAGACGGTAAAACCTTCGCCGGAAAGCTGCTCACCCAGGCGCCGGGCATTTGCTGCTTCTCCAAAGCTGCCAACTTGCACCGCCCACTGCCCTTGGGAGCTAGCGGATGGGCTGGATGGGCTGGATGAGCTCTGTGACGCGGTATTGCTAGTACTATTACTACCACTGCTGCCACTGCCTGAATTACTGCCGCTGTTATTAGTAGCCATTAAATCAGCGATAGGGTCGTTATCGGGCGTAGCCGCATCAGAGCCGCTGGGCGCTGGGCTTGCAGTTTCAGCTTGATCAGTTTGTGGCGTGCGAGGACTAACATCAATGGGTATGTAGCCGTCACTATTCGCACTGCTAGGCGTTGACGATAATGAAGGCTCGTTAACGGTTGCAGGTCGCTCAGGCGCAGGCACATCGCGACGTTCTACTTCAGTCGGCTTTTCAATCACAAAGCTCGGCTGCGGGCGTTCTTCCCTGGGCGCGGGGTCACTCATTAGCCATGGCACAAAAATCGCCAGCAGCGCGAGTAAAATCACAATTCCGCTGATACGTTCCGTTTTACCGTATTTCATTTTCGTCTCCATCAAGCGACACTGCGCCTGTTGGCAGTGGCCTAGCTAACAAAGCCGCTACAGTAAAGAACGACCCGGTGGCCAAGACACGATCATTGAGCGTTAACACCTTCGCCAACCAATCAGCGCCTGCTTGCGGCGTGTCAGCGCAAAAATGTACCCGCCCTCCCTGTGCATTTATTCGTTGATACAACGCTTTGGCTTGGCAGCCACGCTCTCCCGCTAGGGTCACACACACCCAGTCAGTTATACGGGCCGACAATGCCTGTATAACACCGTCGATATCTTTATCATTCAACATGCCAATAAGACACCACTGCCGGCCATTGCCCGGCGGAAGCGGCAAGTAGTTGGCGATATATTCCGCAGCGTGAGGGTTATGTCCGACATCCAAGCACCACTGACCCACCCACTGCATGCGTCCTGCTAGGATGACGCTACTCAGCGCCTTCTGCACGCGGTCTTGCTCAAGCGTAAGTCCAGTGAGCGCAAGCGCCTGTAAAGCCGTGGCGGCATTATCAATCGGCAGCCCGGGATCAGGCAATCGATCCAGCACGATGCCCGTCTCATCTGCTTGCTGGCCCTGCCAGCGCCACGTTTTAAGCCCGCTGGCAAAGCCGTCATGCTGGAAATGTTGGCCTAATCGAAATACGGGGGCTGCCAGCGTGTGCGCGTATTCAGCAACGCTTTCGGGCAATGTTAAGCTACCAAGCAATGCTGGGCGTGCGGCACGAAAAATGCCTGCTTTTTCACGTCCAATCCGGGCTATATCGGTACCCAGAAAATTCGCATGATCCTGGGCGATCGTGGTCACAACCGCCACATCCGCATCAATAATATTGACCGCATCAAGCCGGCCACCCAGCCCTACTTCCAGCACGGCGAGATCCAGCTCTGCACGGGCCAAACACCATAATCCACATAGCGTGCCCGCTTCAAAATACGTCAGGCTTATTTCAGGCTCTTGTAAACGCGCCCGTTCAACGTGCTCAAAACCCTCTATCAGCAGTTGATCATCGGCCTCCTGGCCGGCGATTTTGACGCGTTCGTTATAGCGCAGTAAATGGGGTGAGGTATACGTACCCACCCGCTGACCGTGAGCGCGGGCTACACTATCGATCATGGTCAGGGTTGACCCCTTGCCATTGGTACCCGCGACGGTAATAACGCAGGAGGCAATGGGACGAGAAAGCAGCCCCATACGATTAGCTACCTGCGACACCCGCTCCAGGCCCATATCTATGCCGACCGGATGCAGCGTTTCCAGATGCTGAAGCCACTGCTCTAAAGACAACCGTTCTAAAGACAGCTGCTCTAAAGACGGTCGCCCTGAAGGCAATGGCGGCAAGGCATCAGAATCAGGCATTGCGCGAATGGTCGTCACTCTTAGCCGTATCGAGCTTATTCAGCGTTGCTTCTGCATCGTCCGCCAAAACAGCGTCCTCAACGGTTGGCTCAGAAACGCCCGCCTCATCATCTACATTGACAGTTACTGGCGCTGCATCGTGATGCGTTAGCTTACGCAAAACACTACCCACGCGGGCGCGCATCTCATGACGATGAACAATCATGTCTACCGTGCCGTGATCAAGTAAAAACTCGCTGCGCTGGAAACCTTCCGGTAGCGTTTCGCGCACCGTCTGTTCTATAACGCGAGGTCCCGCAAAGCCAATCAGGGCATTGGGTTCAGCAATATTCAAATCACCCAGCATCGCAAGAGACGCCGAAACACCACCAAACACGGGGTCTGTCAGTACCGAGATATACGGCACGCCCGCCTGCTTAAGCCTTTCAAGCGCCGCCGATGTTTTTGCCATCTGCATCAGTGAAAAGAGCGCTTCCTGCATGCGCGCACCACCGGAGGCCGCAAAACATACCAGCGGAATATTCTCGTTAAGCGCTAACGTGGCAGCACGAACAAACTTCTCGCCGACGACCGCCCCCATCGAGCCACCCATAAAGGTAAACTCGAACGCGACGGCAATCACCGGCAGACCGTCTAACTCACCGCGCATCGCCACCAGGGCATCTTTCTCACCGGTGTCTTTTTGCGCTGCGGTCAGGCGATCCTTGTACTTTTTAGAATCGCGAAACTTCAGTCGATCATTCGGTTCAAGATCAGTTGCAATCTCTTCGCGTCCGTCCTTATCCAAGAACCAGTCCAAGCGCTTGCGTGCCGTTAAGCGCAAATGGTGATCGCACTTGGGACACACGCTATTGTGTTTCTCTAACTCAGGGAGGTAGAGAACCGCTTCGCACTTGGGACATTTACGCCAGAGGCCGTCGGGCACGCTAGCGCGACGGTCTTTACGCTGGATACGACCCATTGAGGGAACGATCTTGTCTAACCAGCTCATATCAAAAAGGCTTCCGTTTTACGTCAACGCTTGGCAAAACCAAGCTTGATGAGTGTCATTAATCTATTCAGTATAGGCGATAAAGCGTTTTGCTCTAGGCATCCATCGCCGTGCGCATTTCTGCTAATACACTTTTCAACTGGCCCGCGATAGTTTCCGGGACATCCAAACTTTCAGCAATGCGATTAACCAAGGCACTACCAACAATCACGCCATCAGCGACTTTAGCCACTTCGGCTGCGGTCCCGCCATCACGAATACCAAAGCCAACGCATAGTGGCAAATCGGTCATCCCACGCAGCGGCGCCAAATGCTCAGCTACATCGTCTGCGTTCAGAGTGGCGGCACCCGTCACGCCTTTCAGCGAAACATAGTACAAGTAGCCATTACCATGGGCGCATATTGTAGCGGCACGTTCGTTAGAAGTGGTAGGCGCAACGAGAAAAATTGCGGCTAAGTTACGAGACTTTAGCAATGGCCCAATTTCATCCGCTTCTTCCGGGGGCATATCGACAATCAGAATGCCGTCTACGCCAACAGCAGCGGCTTGATCGGCAAAACTTTCATAGCCAATGCGCTCAATGGGATTCAAATAGCCCATCAGCACCACTGGCGTGGTGGTATCCGCTTGGCGAAATTCTTTGACCATCTGCATTAAATCAACCAGCCGCGTTCCTTTCTTCAATGCACGCTCACAGGCTTTTTGAATCACAGGGCCGTCGGCCATAGGATCAGAAAATGGCACGCCAAGTTCAATAATATCGGCGCCCGCATCCACCAGTGCATGCATAAAGCCCACGGTATACTGCGGCGCTGGATCCCCGGCGGTAATGTAAGGGATTAGAGCCTTACGGCCCTGCTGTTTAAGTTCACTGAAACGCTGATCAATACGGTTCATGCTTACCCTTAAAAAAGCTGCGCTCAAAATGACTGATTCTTAAAATTCTATGCCATCAATCTTGGCAACCGTCATGATGTCTTTATCGCCGCGACCGGAAAGATTAACGATAATATGCTGGTCAGGGCGCATGGTCGGTGCCAAAACTTTTGCATGGGCGAGTGCATGTGCCGACTCGAGGGCGGGCATGATACCTTCCATATGCGTTAGCTCGCGAAATGCTTCCAGCACTTCTTTATCATTGGCCGCTACGTAGCTAACCCGCCCGACGTCCTTCCATAGCGCGTGCTCAGGGCCTACTCCGGGGTAATCAAGGCCCGCCGAAATAGAGTGAGTATCGGATACCTGGCCTGCTTCATCGGACATCAAATAAGTACGGTTGCCGTGCAGAACGCCCCGTGGCGCGTTCGTTGTGAGAGGCGCCGCATGGCGACCAGTTTCAACGCCATCTCCACCAGCTTCAACGCCATACATAGCCACCGCGTCGTCTTCCACAAATGGGTAGAAAAGCCCCATAGCGTTAGAACCACCGCCAACACAGGCAATCAGTGCATCAGGTAGGCGGCCAATCTGCTCAAGGGATTGGCGGCGCGCCTCGCGCCCTACCACCGAATTGAAATCACGCACCAGCAGTGGATAAGGGTGCGGGCCGGCCACGGTTCCGATGATATAGAAGGTGTTATCGACGTTAGTTACCCAGTCACGCAGCGCTTCGTTCATAGCATCTTTAAGCGTGCGAGTGCCGGACTCTACCGGAATCACGCGGGCACCCAGCAGGCGCATGCGGTAAACATTCAACTTCTGGCGCTCTACGTCTTCAGCGCCCATATAAACATCGCACTCAAGCCCTAAGCGAGCAGCCACGGTAGCAGAAGCAACGCCATGCTGGCCGGCTCCCGTTTCGGCGATAATACGCGGCTTGCCCGTTTTCTTAGCTAGCAGCGCCTGGCCAATCGTATTATTGACCTTGTGAGCACCGGTGTGATTCAAGTCTTCCCGCTTCAACCAAATCTGCGCACCGCCCAGGCTCTCCGACCAGCGCTTGGCATGATAAAGCGGTGAAGGACGGCCAACGTAGTGAGCAAGGTCATAGTCAAATTCGGCTTGGAAGTCGGGGTCTTCACGTAAACTTATGTACGTTTTCTCCAACTCCTCCAACGCAAAGCTGAGGGTTTCAGACACAAACCGACCGCCGTAGGGGCCAAAATGACCACGGGCATCCGGCATTTGGGTTAGCTCGCTGAACTTCGTTTCAAGTACAGTTTTAGAAACACCAGTCGCAGAAACGGTCACAGAGATACCTCACAAGATCGCCAGAACAGGCAAACAATAAATGGATCAACGTAAAACGTAGCTCGATAAACATAGGCTAGCGTGTGTCGGCTAACGCCACATGGCGAACAAAAGCAGCCATTTTGGCAGCATCCTTACAGCCGTAGGCGGCCTCAATACCCCCTGACACATCAACTGCATAGGGCATAACTTGACGCACAGCCTCGGCAATATTATCTGGCGTCAACCCACCGGCGAGGATAACAGGTTTTGTAAGATTTGCGGGGATTCTCGACCAATCGAAGGTCTCTCCAGTACCGCCCGGCGTCCCTGGACGATAGGCATCTAAAAGCAGTGCCTGTGCCTGGTGGTAGCGTTCAGCTTGTTGCGCCAAGTCTATTTCATCACGCATACGTAATGCTTTCATCCACGCCATCCCATATTGCTGACACGTTTCAGGAATTTCGTCACCATGGAACTGGAGCAAATCAAGATGCGGCAAACACTGCTCAATCAACTCAGTTGACTGATCCACAAACAGCCCAACGCGGGTTACAAAAGCAGGAACGCGGGCAGACAGTTCGGCCAGTTGTTCAACGTCCACACTGCGCTTACTTTTTGGCCACATAACGAAGCCTACTGCATCCACGCCGAGCGCGACGGCGCTATCGATATCATCTGAACGGGTAAAACCGCAAAACTTGATGCGCGTGCGCGTTAATGGATCAGCACTCAAAACGACGTCTCCTGTTCAGAGCCAGCCACACCGTTTAGCGAGCGGCTGCGGCGATAGGCAACGCGCGGCGTATCCGGCAATTCACGCTCGCCGGTCCACTCGCCGGTAAACGAAAGAAGATGCGGCCCCAGCGGTTCTTTAGGCAAGTCAAACCGCTCATCATAAACGGAATCGACAAAATGCAGCCCGCAAGCTGGCGCGGTAACGTCACCCTTACGGCGATTCTGCAGCGCTAACAGCTCGCCAATATAGGCCTCGCTTTTCGCACCGCGTCCAACGCTAACCAGCGCGCCGGCAATGTTACGAATCATGTGATGCAAAAATGCGTTGCCTTGAATATCGATCATCACGAGCTGGCCATAGCGTTTGACATCGATAAAATGCATATGCCGCCAGGGCGTTTTAGACTGACAGCCAGCGGCTCGAAAGCTGGAAAAATCATGTTCGCCCACCAGCGCCTGGGCGGCACGATGCATGGCGCCTGCATCTAGCGCGTCACGGCACCAGGTCACATTAGCCCGCTCTAGCACCGGACGGCTGATTTGATTTAGCAACACGTAGCGGTAACGACGGCCAAGCGCGCATAGGCGCGAGTGAAAGTCATCCCCCACAGGCTTTACCCAGCGCACGGCAATATCTCGAGGCAGATGGGTATTGACACCAAATATCCAGGCTTTTTCTGAGCGCCCTACCGGCGGGTCAAAATGCACGACTTGACGCGTGGCATGCACCCCGGAGTCGGTGCGCCCGCTGGCGTGAATCTGGATCGGCTCATTGGCCACCTTGCTCAGCGCGCCTTCTAACGACGCCTGAACGGAAGCTGCATGCTTTAGGCGCTGAAAACCGCAGTAATGGGTACCGTCGTATTCAATACCCATTGCCAAACGGCCAGTAAGCGGAATTTTCTCATCGAAGTGATAGGACAGCGTCATCAAGCCACGTCATTTTAAAGATTGTGAAGGTTCGCTATTATCCCGGCCTCGCGGCTTGAATGCCACCTCTTCAATTGCTCACTCTTCCTCAACCTGCCTGCGCAGCTTTTTAGCAGCGACTATTGTTGCCGTTCTGACGCTCGGGATGAATTCAACCTCAGCGTGCTGGGACTCTCTCCGGGAACTGGCGGTCTTCCGGCATCGGCGGGAAGTATTGATAGACCCAGGTCTCACTGATGGTTACGCCCTCGGCGCTTAGCGTCAAGCGCATGTCGAGCGGGTCTAAAGCGTCGCTGGTGGGATACCAATCGAACTGAATACGGAAGCCCTCGAAGTCATCTACCCAAAAAATCTGAATATTCTTGACCTCGCCGTCGGGTACGTCGAGGTGGGTCTGCAGCCCAATCTCGTTGTCATGGAAGTGCTTAACACTACCACCGACAAAATCGATAGCGATGCGCTGAGCCCAGACGTCCGGGAAGTGCTCACCCGGTGCCCAGCCCTCGGGGAAACCACCGATACCGGTAAACGTTTTGCGGACCCGCGCCAGGTCGCTCTGAACTGGCGGGAACGCACTCCAGTGAAGTTTGTAGGCGTAGTGCAGTGCCTGCCCCGCCTCTACCGCTGCTTCCGGCTTCCAAAAGGCCACGATGTTGTCCATGGTCTCACCGGAAGTGGGGATTTCAAGCAACTGAATTTCACCTCGCCCCCAGTCGCCCAGAGGTTCTACCCAGAGACTGGGGCGGTTGTGATAGTTGCCCACGATATCTTCGTAGCTGTCGAACTCGTGGTCAGTTTGCAGCAAGCCAAAGCCCTTGGGGCTGTTATCGCTGAACGAGTTGAACTGCAAACGTGGCGGGTTATTCAGGGGCCGGCAGATCCACTCGCCATTGCCGCGCCAGATCGAGAGACGATCGGAGTCGTGGATCTGTGGGTGGAAAGTCAGGCACATGTCGCGCTGCTGGGTACCGCAGCTAAACATGCTGGTCATCGGCGACAGCCCGAGCTGGGCAACCGATTCTCGCGGAAAGAGATGCTTGTCGATCTCCATCACCACTCGGTCATCTTCACAATGGATGACGAAACGGTAGGCGCCAGCTAGGCTTGGAGAGTCAAGCAACGCATGGGCCACGAAGGTCGTGGCGCCGACTTCCGGTGTTTCGAACCAGAAGCGAGTAAACGCCGGAAACTGTTCGTTGGCTTTATCGGTGTAGGTATTGACGGCAATACCGCGGGCAGAGATGCCGTACTGATAAGTGTCATCGACCGCGCGGAAGTAACTGGCGCCGAGGAAAGACACGATATCGCGCTCGGTCAGTGAAGGCTCCTTAAACACCCGAAAGCCTGCAAAGCCCAGCTCACCCTGTCCTTCGAGCTGCGAGACATCGACGTGAGCGCCCGAATAGTTGAACAGATCGGGGCGAAAGTGAATCTCTCTCGCCTGGCTGGTCTCAGGGTCCACCGAATACATCCGCACCGGCTGGTCGAATGCCATCCCCACGTGGAAGAACTGCACGTCGAGCGGGCCATTCATCTGATTCCAGAGAGAGTGACTGGGATCGTAGCCGATTTCGTTGTAGCGCTGCGGCGTGAGATTGCTCAGCGTCGGCGGCAACTGCTGGACAGTGCTCTGATAGGGTTTGGCGGCGAGGTCGCGGGCATAGTCCTGAAGCCAGTCGAAACTGAAAGCTTGTGAGTCACCATCTGCGATACGACTAGAGGCGCTGGCCGCGGCGAACAGAGGAGCTGAAGGCAAGCCACACCATGCCGCAAGCGCCAATGCGCTCTTGAGCACACTTCTACGATCCATGAACACCTATCCTTTGTATGTAGACAAACAATTCGCAGCACTTCCGACCTGAGACCTCTCAGCTGCACGCGAGATGCGAATTTCAGACGCCGTATTCTGGCAGCAGTTCCCTATATCAAGCCTTAAGCGCCCTCGTCAGCGGTTATCAACTGGCTTGAATGCCACTTCTTCAATTTCCCACGACGCCTCGATTGAGCCAGGGGCACGATTAGCCGGCGTCTCGGCATCAGTTACACGCTGCGAAGCAAACTGCTCGTTAGGCGGATGATAATCAACCAGCCAGTGATCGGAATTTTCGGGGCTTTCACCCTTTTCATGCTCTCCTAGTGGGCGTCTATTGCGATCATCATCGACCTTCTGCTGCGAGGCAGGCACGCCTGCCATACTATCTGGCCCGGGCGTTAACGTAGGTGAGACAGCGGGCTTTATCGTGGCCTCCGCCATAGCCGCGTCGTTCCAGGTCTCATCTTGATGCTTACGCCGCCAGATCAATAACACACCCAGTAGAACGATGGCCGTTAGCCCAAGCGGCCACTGGTAATCCGCGATGAAAGTGTTAGCACGCTGCCCCTCGCGCGTACTGGCAGCGGGTCGCACAGGAGATTGATCCGCAGCAACCGCTTGGCTAGAGAGCAAATCGCTGAGCGCTTCCGCCAGTGAGGCAATATCACTGCGCAGCTCACTTAACTCTGTGCGCATTAGTCCACGCTCGTCACGCATCTGTTGAAGCACCGCCTGGTTTAAGCGCAGTTGCTCGGCCAGCCCGGCGGGGAATAGGGCGTCAGGCGGCTCAATGTCTTCTTCAATCGGCGCGGGTTGGCCTACTCTCAAAGCATGGGCATTAGCAGCACCGCTGGAAAGATCCGTCTCGCTTGTCTGCAGAGATTGAATAGAGTCTGCTGGGGCATTCGGCATGTCCACACCTGAGCGTGCCATTACGAGCTCTTCATTCGGCACGCGCAGCGTTTGGCCTGCTCGCATCTCGTTAGCATTACCTGATGGAAAAACATTAGGATTAGCGTCAACAAGCGCTGCCATCATCTGCTGAACACTAGCATTGACCGGCTTAGTTAGCTCGGCAACGCTCCATAGCGTGTCGCCGCGATTGATATACAAGCGCGGCGGTCCATCGCTAGGGAGATTATTTACGGCCTCACGCTGGGCGTAATCTTGCGGATCAAAGAGCAGCGTAACATCGCGGGTATGCGACCCGCCTGGGTACTGCAACGTGAGCAGTAGCTCAAGCCAAGGCTCCTTCATGGTCTGCTGCGAACTTAAATATACCTGGCGGCGGCCCTGTCGTTCCTGAACCTGGGCAATCACGTTAGCGGCAAACGGCTCCCACTCAAGCCCTGCAGCCGCAAATTCAGCCTGATTGGCAACCCTAACGCTAATATCTTCCAACGGGTAATCACTGTTTCCAAGCAGTGGCATAGAAGCCTTCAACGGCTCATTTAAATAAGAACTGACGTTCGGATATCCCAGTTCAACGGCAATGGCGAGAGGACTCACCAAGCTCAGTGAGACACACACAGCCCATGCGCGTATTTGTTTCATAAAGCTCCCTAGCGTATTACTTTATTATTCCCACCAACTAAACTTGATGGTACGGCCCCTCCCCATAACTTAACTAAATATTGGTTTGTTTCCCATTCGTGAGCATTGTTGCCACGAAAAAAAACGGGAAGCTGCAAGCAGCTTCCCGTTTAGACCGATGTACAACCGCAATCAATTACTGCTCGCGTAAAATCTTAAGCATACGCTTAAGCGGCTCAGCGGCGCCCCACAGTAGTTGATCGCCAACGCTAAACGCGGACAGATACTCCCCGCCCATCTGCAGCTTACGCAGACGCCCTACCGGCACTTGTAGCGTACCCGTAGCGGCGGCAGGCGTTAGCCCAGCAACGGTGGCGTCTTTATCATTAGGAATCAATTTGACCCATTCGTTGTGCTTAGCGATGCGGTCTTCAATCTCATCCAGCGGCACGTCTTGCTTAAGCTTGATCGTGAAGGCTTGGCTATGCGAGCGCATCGCGCCAATACGCACACACAGGCCGTCAATGGGAATCGGGTTATTGTCGAGGCCCAAAATCTTGTTGGTCTCAACGCTGCCCTTCCACTCCTCACGACTCTGTCCGTTATCCAACTTAGTGTCGATCCACGGCAATAGGCTGCCTGCAAGCGGTGCGCCAAAGTTATCGGTCGGGAAATCACCGCTGCGCATCGCCGCCGTTACTTTACGGTCGATATCTAAAATCGCGCTGGAAGTATTCTTCAGCTCATCGCCAACGCTTGCGTGAAGCTGCCCCATTTGACTGAGCAACTCGCGCATATGCTTAGCACCGGAGCCTGACGCAGCTTGGTACGTCATGGACGTCATCCACTCAACCATATCGGCTTCAAACAAACCGCCCAACCCCATAAGCATGAGGCTGACGGTACAGTTACCGCCAACAAAGGTTTTAGCACCTTTGGCAAGCTGGTCATCGATCACCTTGCGGTTAACCGGATCCAGTACGATAGTTGCTTCATCTTCCATGCGCAGCGTGCTAGCGGCATCAATCCAGTAGCCTTTCCAGCCAGCGCTACGTAGATCTTTATAGACAGGTTTGGTGTAGTCACCGCCCTGGCACGTCACAATGACATCCAGCGCTTTAAGCGCCTCGATATCAAAAGCATCTTTCAGTGAAGGTACCTCTACACCGATGTCGGGGCCGGGCTGGCCAACCTGGGAAGTGGTAAAGAAAACCGGCTCTATGCCGTTAAAATCACCATCATCTTGCATGCGTTGCATCAGCACCGAGCCAACCATGCCGCGCCATCCCACGAAACCGACTTTCAACATATGAAGTCCTCCTGCAAAGAATGAGTCCTTGCATTATACACAAATCGTCAGGGTAATTTTGGAACCAGCAGGGTGGCTAAGGGCTGTCTCTGCGACAAGCCCTTAAGGCAGTCGTTACTTTACTGCTTGGCAAACGCGGCGAGTACCGCATCACCCATTGCCTCGGTGCCAATGGTTTGCATGCCGTCAGAAGCAATATCCGCCGTGCGCAAGCCATCATCCAGCACGCTGCCTACGGCGGCTTCTATGCGCTCTGCCATCGCGGTTTCATCGAGCGAATAGCGCAGCATCATGGCAACCGACAGCATCATCGCCAGCGGGTTGGCAATATTCTGGCCAGCGATATCCGGCGCGCTGCCGTGGCAAGGCTCAAACATGCCCTGCCCGCTCTCATTTAACGACGCCGAAGGGAGCATGCCGATAGAGCCGGTGAGCATCGCGGCGGCATCAGAAAGAATATCGCCGAACATATTGCCGGTAACAACAACGTCAAACTGCTTAGGCGCGCGGACCAACTGCATGGCTGCGTTATCGACGTACATGTGCGAAAGCTCAACGTCCGGATACTCCGGCGCCAGGCGCTCCATCACTTCGCGCCATAAAATCGTCACTTCCAGCACATTGGCTTTATCGACCGAGCACAGCTTCTTGCCACGCTTTTGGGCCATTTCAAACGCCACGCGACCGATACGCTCAATCTCTCTTTCAGAATAAATATAGGTATTAAAGCCCACGCGTTCGCCATTGCGCACTTCAATGCCACGAGGCTGGCCAAAGTAAATACCGCCGGTGAGCTCGCGCACAATCATAATATCAAGCCCAGCGACCAGCTCAGGCTTCAGACTAGAGGCGCTAGCTAGCTGCGGATAAAGCATGGCCGGGCGCAGGTTGCCAAACAAACCAAGGTTTTTACGCAGCCCTAATAAGCCTTTTTCAGGACGCTTAGAGAGATCTTCAATTTTATCCCACTTTGGCCCCCCCACTGCGGCTAGCAGAATAGCGCTGGCCGCTTTGGCTTTAGCCAGCGTTTCTGCGGGCAGCGGGTCGCCGTGAACGTCGTAGGCAGAACCGCCCACCAGGGCCTCTTCTACTTCAATATCCAACCCTGCTTCTTGACACGCTTTTAATAAACGAGCTGCCTGAGCGGCAATCTCAGGGCCAATACCGTCACCCGGCAGCAGTAGTACCTTATGAGTCATGCTGAATCCTTAAAGTGTCATCGAGCGACTTTGGTCGCTTTGCCCCTTGCAATGGGGCTGCAAAGAGCTATCAAATTTATTGAGAATAATTAAAAGTTTTCAGGCTGACTGACGGAACAACCAGGGGCGGGCAGCTTTATGCTTCTGTTCAAAGGCGCGAATAGCGTCTTCGTCTTTTAGCGTCAGGCCAATATCGTCCAACCCTTCCAGCAAGCAGTGTTTGCGGAAATCATCCACTTCAAACGCTAAAACCTCGCCGCTGGGCGTAACGACACGCTGGTTTTCTAAGTCTACATCCAACTGATAGCCTTCATTGGCGTCCAGCTCGACAAACAGACGATCCACCACATCCTCTTCGAAGGTGATCAACAAAATGCCGTTCTTGAACGAGTTGTTATAAAAGATATCGGCAAAGCTGGGCGCAATCACTACTTTAAAACCGAAATCTTCCAGTGCCCAAGGCGCATGCTCGCGAGAACTGCCGCAGCCGAAATTGCGCCGTGCAAGCAGCACTTCAGCGCCTTTAAAGCGAGGTTGATTGAGCACAAAGTCAGGGTTCAGCGGGCGCTGCGAACAGTCCTGCCCTGGCTGCCCCTCATCTAGATAACGTAATTCATCAAACAGGTTAACGCCAAAGCCGGTGCGTTTGATCGATTTCAAAAATTGCTTTGGAATAATCAAATCAGTGTCGACGTTAGCGCGATCAAGCGGCGCGACCACACCTTCAAAACGGGTAAATTTTTTCATGGCTTAGGCCTCCTGAGCGTGAGTGGCATCGTTAGCAGGCAAGCTGCGAACATCGACAAAATGACCGGCAATCGCCGCTGCAGCCGCCATGGCGGGGCTGACCAAGTGAGTGCGGCCACCGTAGCCCTGGCGGCCTTCAAAGTTGCGGTTAGACGTTGAGGCGCAATGTTCGCCCGCACCCAGCTTGTCCGCGTTCATGGCCAAACACATAGAGCAGCCCGGCTCGCGCCACTCAAAACCTGCTTCAATAAAGATTTTATCCAAACCTTCAGCTTCCGCTTGGCGCTTCACCAGACCAGACCCTGGCACCACCATAGCCAGTTTGATTGAGTCAGCCACTTTTTTGCCTCTGGCGACTTTGGCAGCTTCACGCAGATCTTCGATACGGGAGTTAGTGCAGGAACCAATAAAGATCTTATCCAACTTGATATCAGTGATTTTCTGGTTAGCGTGCAGCCCCATATATTCCAGCGCGCGAGTATGGCTGCGTTGAACGGTTTCATCCTGCGCGGCGAATGGATCAGGCACCTGGCCAGAAATACCGGTGACCATCTCAGGGCTGGTGCCCCAGCTCACCTGCGGTTCGATCTCTTCAGCTTTCAGGGTAACGACCTTGTCGAATTGCGCATCGTCATCAGAAACCAGATTGCGCCAATCCGCCACGGCCGCTTCCCACTGCTCGGCGGTAGGGGCGAAGGGGCGCTTGCCAAGGTAATCAATCGTGGTGTCGTCTACGGCAATCAAACCCACTCGGGCACCCGCTTCAATAGCCATATTACAAACGGTCATGCGGCCTTCCATAGAGAGCGAGGCAATAGCGCTGCCGGCAAACTCAATCGCATAGCCAGTACCGCCAGCAGTGCCGATTTGGCCGATTATCGCTAACACAACGTCTTTAGCAGTCACGCCTAGACCTAGCTCGCCTTCGACACGCACCTGCATATTCTTCATCTTTTGCGCCAGCAAGCACTGAGTTGCCATCACGTGCTCAACTTCCGATGTACCGATACCGTGAGCCAATGCGCCAAAGGCACCATGAGTGGCAGTATGGGAGTCGCCGCACACCACGGTCATGCCCGGTAGCGTTGCGCCCTGCTCAGGGCCAACCACGTGCACGATACCCTGGCGCGGGTCG
>NZ_JBQDLQ010000080.1:0-15368 GCF_052095695.1 Halomonas sp. | reverse complement strand
AAAGACTTGAATAAATTTCGAGAAGAAAGAATGTCGTAAATGTTAGTAACGCTTAGCGTTAGCGCTCAGAATATTGTGCCACTTCACTTTTCTACGCAAAGTGAAGTGGCACATGGTCCAATCAACTGTCAATTTCGGCGCTGCTTTTTTCAGGGTCAGCATCTATTGGAATCCAACACTGCCAAGCAGTAAGGCGGGCGCAAGCGGTGACCTTGCCCTTGGTTTACCCGGGCAAGCAGGGCGAAACGATAGGGCAGCGTGTTGAACCGCTTAGCGTCAACATTCTTCGTGGTCTTCATGAAGTGTCGTGTGGAAACGGGGAGTTATTCTACGTTAGTGAGCTCCCGCGATAGCCAAAGCTTCAACCGGCTGCGCGCCGAACAGTTGCTTTACCTGCCCGGTGTGCGCCAGATCCACTCGTTTATGAGGCTGTGTGAAATAGTCTTGATCGGCAAATTATCGATTTAATCTCTTGGAAAGCGTGCTTCCAGCTCAGCGACTTGCTCCGGCGTTAATCCCCGTGGATTTTCACCGCGAAGTAGCAAGAAAAGCTTAGCAGTCTCTTCTAACTCTTCCATGGCGTAGACTGCCGCTTCCAGATTCTTGCCGGCCACAACCGGGCCGTGGTTGGCTAGCAGCACTGCGCTGTGCTTACCCGCTAGGCCACGCACGGCATCGCCCAGCTTGGGGTCGCCCGGGATGTGATAAGGCACCAGCGGCAGCTTGCCCACGCGCATAACGTAGTAGGCGGTGAGCGGCGGAATGCAGTCACACGGATTCACTTCCGGCAGGCACGAGACCGCCACCGAGTGGGTGGAGTGCAGATGCACAATCGCACCCGACTGCGGGCGCTCTGCGTACATCGCCATGTGCAGAAACTGCTCTTTAGTGGGCTTGTCGCCGCTGAGTAACTGGCCGTGTTGATCCAAGTGAGAAATTCGTGCCGGGTCCAGCCGCCCCAAACAGGCATTAGTGGGCGTCATTAGCCAGCCGCCATCGTCTAGCCGTACGCTGATATTGCCGCTGGACCCCATGGTCAGGCCACGATCAAACAGTGATTTACCCAGCGTGCTGATTTGCTCTCGCTGAGCGTTCTGATCGTGTGTGCTCATGCCAGTACCTCAAACGCCCGGGTGAAAAAGTCCACGCCGCCAAAGTTACCTGACTTAAGTGCCAGCGAGAGCGGTGCCTCGCGGCCGGACCAAGGTGCCTGGGTCCATGGCACGCCGGGATCGATCTGCTCACCAATGCGCAGCGTCGTGATCCCTAGCGCAGAGACCACCGCGCCCGAGGTTTCGCCGCCCGCGACAAGCAATCGCCCAACGCCTTCGTTGACCAGCGTGACGGCTAGCTGACTCAGCGCTTTTTCCACCAGTTGCCCTGCACGTTCGATGCCCAAGGCTTGCTGAGCGGCGTTAACCTTATCGGGGTCTGCCGAAGCGTAAATCAGCGCCGGGGCATGCTGTTCCAAGCGCTCAAACGCGAAGGCCAGTGCCTGTTCCCACTGTTTGTCCCCCTCAGCCAACGATAGAGGATCAAGCGCAAAGCCGCCCTTAGGATGGCGTTCCAGGAAATTCGCTACTTGGGCCAGGGTTGCGCGTGAGCAACTGCCCGAGAGAACCAATGAACTTCCAGATGCCGGCTGTAAACGCCCCGGTTCGGTAATCGTGTCTAGCCAGCCTTGAGCACGGTACTGAGCCGGTAACGCTTGCCCTAGCCCAGAGCCACCGGTGACTAACGGTAGCGATACGGTGGCTTCTGCCAGCACGCTGAGATCCTGCTCGTCTAACGAGTCGCAGATCACATGGCGAACGCCTTGCTCTGCCAAAGCGGACAAATGATCACGCGTTGCGTCAGCTCCTTTGGCCAGCACGGCGCGGTTGGTTAAGCCCACCGGATGTGCCGTCTGGCGAGCCAGCACACGCACTAAATCCGCATCTTGCATCGGCGTTAAAGGGTGATGCTGCATCCCGCTATCGTTGAGCAAGCGATCGCCTACAAACAGGTGCCCTTGATAGACCGTGCGGCCGTTAATCGGAAACGCCGGCACCATGACTGTCTGGGACGCCCCTAAGGCGTCTAACAGCGCATCGGCCACCGGGCCGATATTGCCCTGATCGGTGGAGTCAAACGTTGAACAGTACTTAAAAAACAGCTGCTTGGCGCCCTGGTCACGTAGCCAGGTGAGGGCCGCCAGTGAGTCGGCGACGGCCTCGTCTGGCGGGCAGGAACGCGACTTCAGCGCCACAACCACGGCGTCGACGTTGGCAAGGTCGAGCGCTTGCTGCGGTACGCCGATCACCTGCAGGCAACGCATGCCGCCGCGCACTAGATTATTGGCGAGGTCGGTAGCCCCGGTGAAGTCGTCTGCAATGGCGCCTAATACGATTGTCATACGTCGCTTCCGTCGTCAGGGTTCAGGGCGTGGCGGCTTTCAGGCGCGCGCGCTTAATTAATGGGGTGATGACTGTCACCGCAAGCAGCAGCGCCGCTATAGCCAGTAGGGTGGCACTGATCGGGCGAGAAAAGAAGATCGCAATATCACCCTGTGACATCGACAGCGCTCGGCGTAGTTCGCTTTCTGCTATCGGCCCTAGCACTAAGCCCAAAATGATGGATACCAGGGGAAATTTGAGTTTCTCAAGCAGATAGCCCATCACGCCAAAACCGAGCATCAGCCAAACATCAAACATCGAGTTGCGCACTGAGTAGGTGCCCACAATGCAGCACATGATGATAATCGGGCCAAGCGCGGAGTAGGGTACGTTCAACAGTTTAGTGAACAGAATGATAAATGGCTTGGAAAATAGCAGGATCATAAAGTTGACGATAAACAGGCCTGCAAAGACAGCGTAGATCAGGCTACTGTGCGTCATCATAAACATAGGGCCAGGCTGAAGGCCATGCATGATAAACGCACCCAAGATCACTGCCGTTGTGCCACTGCCGGGAATGCCCAAAGCAAACAGCGGTACTAAGGCGCCCATGGCGGCAGCGTTATTGGCCGATTCGGGTGCGGCAATGCCTTCGGGCGCGCCTTTACCAAATTTTTCTGGGTGTTTAGACCAGCGCACCGTTTCGCTGTAGCTCACCATTGCTGCCGTGCTGGCCCCAATGCCGGGCAGAATGCCGATTATCACGCCAATAATAGACGAGCGCGTTAGCGTGGTGCCGATCTGGCGCAGAATAGGCAGATCAAAGATTTTGACTTTAACCTTTGTCAGCGGCTGATGAGTGTCTTGATCCAGAGAGCGCTTCATGACCTCAGAAACAGCGAAGAGGCCCACGATCATAGGAATGAGGCCCACTCCTTCCATCAAGTTGAGATTATCAAACGTATAGCGGCTAGTGCCGGTCAGCGGGTCGATCCCCACCGTGGCGATAAATAGCCCCAACGTGGCGCCAATCAAGCCATAGATAAGCCGCCCACCCAAGGATGCCACCACCGTTAGGCCTAATACCGCCAGAGCAAAATACTCCGGCGAGGAAAATTTTAGTGCCAGCTTCGCCAGCATAGGGGTAAAAATAATGAGCGCAATAGTGCCCACTAAGCCACCAATGGCAGAGCTAAGTACGCCAATGCCAAGCGCTTTGCCTGCTTGGCCTTGTTGCGTCATTGGGTAGCCGTCAAAGGCCGTCATGACCGCTTCAGGCGTGCCGGGGGCGCGGTAAAGAATGGCAGTAATGAGCCCGGAGAATACCGTTGCGCCGTAGATGGCGGTGAGCACCATAAACGCGGTCGTTGGCTCCATACCGTAAGTGACGGGTAGCAGGATAACCACCAGGATAACGCCGCTAATACCGGGCAGGGCGCCGCCGATAAAGCCGATAAATACGGCGGACGTCAGTAATAGCAGGTTGAGTGGCTGCATCACCACGGCCAGCCCGCCTAGAAAATTTTCTAGCATCATTAACTCCTAGCTCAGGCAGCGATAGACGTTACCGGCATGCGAATGGGGTGTGTCATAAAGGGATGCCAAGTAGCATGACGAAAACGCCCTGCATCAGCAGCGTGGCGATAACGACTGTAATCAGCACTGTGCGCCAGGAGCGTGCCCCGAGTAGCAGCGTGCATACCAACGTGAATGCAATACTAGCGATGAAAAAGCCAACGATACCGATGAGCCATGTATAGACGATGGTCGTCGCGATCAGCCACCAGTGACGAGTGGAAGCAAGCGTTAAGTCTCTGCTTTGAGGCGTCGAGGTTATCTCCTGCTCACCCTCAGTGGCCGTTCCATTGCGTTTATCCCGCCAGGTTATGAAGAGCAGCGCGCCACCCAATCCAAGCAGCGCAATTAACAGCGAGAGAGGCCATACGCGCGGGCCAATAAAGGTAGAAACCTCAGTAGAGCTGGGGAACTGAAGGGTAGGCGCTAAGCTGACCAGTGCCAGAAGCACTACAGCGGAGGCAAAAACGGTAATCCTGGCGTGCATGATAAACCCCGAAGGGACAATGACGTGACGGGTATGCTAAGCGCCCGACGGTGTCAGTGAGTGTTGGAAGGCAGACGGGTGATTCGCCTGCCTTCACCTTGCTCTATTCAGTCGTTGCTCAGTAACCGTGAGTAGAGCTCGTAGTTACGTTCAAGACGCTGGCGATACTCATCGCTGCCCATCCAACCGTCGCGATAGTCCAAATTCACACGCTCGGCGTAAGATTGGTACTCTTCAGAGTCGTAAACTTCCTTAAACGTCTCTTCTAAACGTTGAAGAATTGGCTCTGGCGTATCAGCGTGAACAAAGATTGCGCGGTCGTTGCCGTCGGTTAAATCCCACTCGTGCTCTACGGTCGTCGGGACATCCGGATAGTCAGACAGACGCTCATCGCTAAACACCAGAATCGGCATCATTTGACCCGCTTCCATATAGCTCAGCAGTGGGCTCAGCGAGGTGGTTGTGGCATCAATATTATTGCCTAGAACGTTGGCCGTGGCGTTGCCAGTGCTGTCGTAAGGAATGAAGTTCATGTCCAGGCCTGAGGCATCGCGTAGGGCAAGAAACGCAACGTGATCAGGGCTCGCTGTGTGTGTGCCACCCACGGTCACTTTGCCTGGGTTTTCCTTCGCATACGCCAGGAACGATTCAAAATCCGGGTAGCGCTCGGGATTAACGAACAGCGCCATCACATCTGACTGCAGGCGCGCCACGGGAGTCAGTTGATCAAGCCCGATCGGGTTTTGCCCTGCTGCCAGTGATGTGACCAGCGTCGTGGAAGCGAAGTCCAGGGTATGCCCGTCTGGCGCGTCGTTGGCAGTACGCTGGTGGGCCAGCGCACCGGAGGCGGCGGGAAGATTGATCACCGTAATGCGTGCACCGTCGAGGGCTTCTTCAAACATGGGGCGAACCACGCGAGCAAAGTTGTCCGTACCGCCGCCGGCACCTGCCGCTACCAAAAACTGGATAGGCTTGGTGGGGTAGTCTGCGGCGTCATCAGCGCTGACCGTGGTAGCGCAGCTAACCAGAGTTGCGCCGAGAGTAGCCATTTTTAGCGTGTGCTTAGTGAGCGAGAGCTTGGTAAACATGGTGTGTCTCCAGTATGTTTTTTTATTGCTTTTTTAGTCCCGTGAGGGAAGGTTAGTCGAGCGTGCTAACGACAGAGGCGCTGGATGCTGATGTGTCCTGCTGAAACATCTGATCTTGCTTTTCGCGCAGTTGCTTTAACGTTGAGGCGGGTAGCGCCACGTCAGCTAGGGTAATCGGTTGATTTGGGGCAATATCGCGAATAACTTGCGCCCCGGGGAGTAGATAAAACGGTACTTTAGCGGCTGAGGACAGCGATGCCGCAGGATGAATTTCAGGACGCAGTCCTTCTATGTGCCGATGGTGGCCGCGCATCTCGAGAGATTGTCCCGCTTTAATAGGCTGCGTTGCCCGCGCCGTTAGATCGAACTTCGGCGTTGTGGCATGTCCGCCGCCGGAAGTAAGCCCATTAATCACCACATCCAATAAAGAAATCGGTGCTTCAAGGCCCAGCAAATGACGAGGCAGATAAATCATGGCGCTGTTGCCGTTGCTGCTGAGCACATGACCCTTATCACGCAAAAGAGTCCACACGTGCGGGTCTTCGCAGCGCACGACGACAAATACACCGCCCGCAAAGCTCAGCTCATCCGGGCGCCGCAGGCAGTTAAATACTTCTAAACGCTCAAGCCCCTGCAGTACACCGCCTTGAGTCTCAATATCTAAAAGGGTGGGTACTTCCTTTGTGCGCAGTACCGTGGCATGAAACTCAGGCCGATCTGGACGCAGCCCCGTGGCATTGGCTACATTGACCATTTCACACAGATCAGGCACCGAAATTTGCGGAATCGCATTGAGTAGCTTGCTACGAGCCTCCACCATTTCTCGCTCACGCCCCGTCGGTAATTCCCACAGCTCGTTCAAGCCAGGGGCAGAAAACGAGGTGCCATTACAGGTGACGGTACTGTTCGCTTCATCCCAGATAAAGTCATATTCACTGCTTTTACCAGCTGCAATAATTTCAAAACCTAGGGTTTTGGCCCAGGTGATCAGGCCAATGAGTAAGCTAGGCTGGTCACCGTCAAGCGGTGTGAACAAACGTCCTTGTTGATAAGCTAAACGTGTTAAGTAGGGCCCAACCACCGACTCCGTTTCTTTGGTGGCGATGCCAACGTGCTTACCCGCAAGAAGAGCTGCTTCCGCGTAGCGCGCGCCTACATCAGGTATGCCAGTTGCTTCTACTAAAATGTCGAAAGGTAGCGCTTGAACAGTTTCAAAAGAGGCAGTGGCAATAAATAACCCCTTTTGCCACGCTTTTTTAGCGTCATCATCAGAATGGCATACCATTATCTGTGCGTCAGGGATGCCTGCATAACGTAGTGCTTCAGCCGCTTTGTCAGGATTGATGTCGATTGCGATCCGTACTGAAAGCTTTTCCATTTGCCACGCCTGGCGCAAAACACCGCGGCCAAAGTCTCCCGCGCCTGCAATACAAGCCTCAACCACCTTGTCTTTTTGAAAATGCTGTAAGTAGTTCATGAGGTGTAGGTATTCCCTTTATTCGTCAATCTGCAGCAATGACACTTTTTTACTGTCATAGCGCTAGGGTGATGAGATTTTCAGCAATCGTATGTGTGAAATGTAGTGGTATACCATTTTGAAGGTCAATTGGTTGATGCTAAGACTTTGGTATTGTTGTCGCTTTTTTAATATCTATGGTGTTGATTAATATGAAATAAAAAATAGATGTGAAGGTGGATATTAAATTGAAAGAAGAGTTTTGGTATGCCATTCTTGGCGTTCGAACATAATGTGAATAAATATATGGAAGAAAACGCTCAGCCAAACCACGCAGGGCTCGTTGAAAAAGTCGCGAATTATCTGCGCGAACATATCGTGATGGACCATTTTCAGCCAGGGCAACGCTTGCCAGAGCGTACGTTAGCGCTTGAACTTCAGGTATCACGTACTCCAATGCGGGAGGCGTTAAAGATCTTAGCTGCTGAAGGGCTAGTGGTGATTTCTCCCAATCGGGGTGCCGTGGTGGCGGAGGTAAGCCCCGCCGATATGAAAGAGAAAGCGTATGTTTTAAGTGTGCTTGAGCAAGCCGCGGCAGAGCTTACGTGCGCCACTGCCAGCGATGACGACATTGCTGAGCTGCAGGCGCTACATTATGAAATGAAGGCCTCTTTTTTACGCCGCGATAGGCAAAACTACTTTCGCTTAAATCAAGATATCCACAACCGGATTGTAGCGCTGTCGGGAAATACGACGCTGGTTGATATGCACGCTAATCTGAGTCGTCAGCTCTATCGTGTCCGTTACCTTTCCAATCAGAAAAATGAAAAGTGGGCAACGGCGATGGAAGAGCACGAAGCCATTCTTGCGGCTTTAGAAGTTCGAGATGGTGAACGCGTCGGGCGTGAGCTGCGTAATCATCTGGGCAAAACATGGATAAAATACGCTAACGGGGATATTCAACAGTAGTGATAACTTCGCTCTTTTGAAACGGTTTGGATACGATAGAGAGTCAGCTTCCAAAAGAGATAGACCATGACGGCCACCCTTGAGCAACGTGCTCTGAAAATATCTATGCTGGTTACCCTAGGCGTCTCTACCCTGGGCATTGGTTTCGGACTCTTATCCGGTTCGCGTTCCGTTCTCTTCGATGGCGTCTTTTCCTCCATTGATGCCGCCATGTCGGGGCTGGCGCTGGTGGTCGCGCGTTTGGTAGTGCGTGAAGCCAGCCAACGTTTTCAGCATGGCTATTGGCACCTTGAACCGTTGGTAGCGGGCCTAAATGGCAGTATTTTGCTACTGCTTTGTTTTTACGCGTTCTTGAATGCGGTGCAGGGATTAATGGATGGTGGGAATGAACTCGCTTTTGGTATCGCTATTCTTTATGCCATCGTGGTAACTGCCGTGTGTACGGCCATGGCGCTTTATCAGCAGAAATTGAACCGTCAGGTTGGGTCGGAGCTAGTGCGTATTGATATGCACGGATGGGTGATGGCGGCATCGATTACCGCTGCACTACTAGTGGCCTTTGCCGTTGCGTGGATGATGGAAAAAACCAGCTATGCCTACCTAACGCCCTATGTAGACTCCTTCCTATTAGCGATACTGACGCTCTGTCTGCTCCCCGTTCCTTTCGGTATTGTACGGCGCGCGCTGCGGGATGTTTTTCTTATCGCCCCGAGCGCTTTGGACAGCGAAGTTCATGCGGTCATGGTGCCGGTGATGCAGCGAGAGGGTATGCTTTCCTATACTAGCCATGTGGCCAAAAGCGGACGTGGTTATTTCATCGAAATCCATATTGTGACATCCCCTGATTTTGCCAGTGAGAAAGGGGTTGTCGAGTTGGATGATATTCGTGGGCAGATTGGCCAGGGTATCTCCATAGCGCCTGAGCACTGCTGGTTTACCGTTGCGTTCACGGCTGATACCCGCTGGGCCTAACGCTCGTTCGCGCAATCATGTGATTTTGATCATACTGAGAAGGCAATTAGTCCGAACAACTCACTCATGGATGATAATGCAATGAGAAATACTTACCTGAGCTTGGCTGCCATGTTGGTTTCATTACTACTGGCAGGTTGTACCACGGCTTCTACTCCCAGTAATGGCGCGCAGGAGAATTACCCCCAGGCCGACTATCGCTGTGATGATGGCACGGAGTTCACCGTTATTTTCGATCAGCAGGAAGATGCCGCACTGGTCATGATTAATAGCGACACACTACGGTTGGAGAGCCAGCGCCCAGCCTCTGGTATGTGGTATGCCTCACCAACACATGAGTTCCGGGGTAAGGGGGATGAAGCCACCTGGACGGTAGGGCGTCGTGTGCCCTCTGATTGTAGAGTAATCTAGGCTATTAATGGCGAGCCTTAGCTATTGCTGAAGACACATCATCGTTGGCTTACGCGTTAGCTTACAGATAAAGGTTTATTCGTTTAAAGCCTTGCTCATGAACTCCAGAAACCGGTGATCGTTGGCATGGGCAATATTGATGCGCATTGAATTGGCATCCGTGCTGTCGGGTCGCAGCGAAAAAATGGCGCCGGGTGCAATGAAAATGCCTTTTTCGGATGCGCGTTTCGCCAGTTCAGTGGTATTGATATGGGGTGGCAGCTTAGCCCATAAATAATAGCCTCCGCCTGGGCCAATCACATCGTTAACACCTATCTGGTGCAGTACACGTAGAGCCGTAGCGCTGGCTTTGGCAACCCGCTCGCGGAGCTGCGCCAGGTGGCGCCGATAGCGGCCTCTTACGACCAAGTCATGCACTATCATCTCATTAAAAGTCGAAGAGTTAACGACGGTGAGCATCTTAATATCGACCAGTGCGCGAATGATGGATCGGCCGCCAACAATATAGCCACAGCGTAAACCGGTGGAGAGAGTTTTTGAAAAAGTGCCAACGTAAATCACCCTTTCTAACCCATCCAGTGCAGCTAGGTGGGCGCTACCTTTAGGCAGAATGTCAGCGAAAACGTCATCTTCTATCAGTGTCACGCCATAGTGATCTGCGAGCTTTAACAGACGATGCATATTGCTCAGCGACATGGTGCTGCCGGTAGGGTTATGGGCATTAGGTTGTAAGAAAAAAAGCCGAGGCCGGTACTGCTTTGCTTTTCTCTCAAACTCTTCTAAATCGGGGCCATCGGTCGTGCGTGGAACCCCTATTAATTTAGCGTTGGCGAGGCGCAGCTTTCCAAACAGCGGGTAATAACCCGGTGTTTCCACCAGCACACTCTCTCCTGCGGCGACGAAGTGGCGAATAATTAAGTCAAAAGCGTGGTTGGCACCAAAGGTCATCATGACTTGATCCTGTGATGCATGGATCGAACGCCCGACCAATGTCATGCCTAAACTCTCGCGCAGTGGCGAGTACCCCTGAGGCATACCATATTCGACGTCGCTCATTTCATCGGGTAAACCTGTTCGTCGCCTTATTAAACGTGTCAATTCAGTGCCGCCCATCCAGCTCGCGGGGGCTCGGCCATCACCCACGCGTACGGCAAAATTCCCCACTAACTGCTCACGAAGCAGCGACACGCTGTCCACCGCCTCAGAAAGGTCGCTAGTGGGCGTGTCAATAGGTGCTGAGCGGGGGCGCGATACAAAAAAACCTGCACCCTGGCGAGCGTTTAAATGGCCAAGTGCCACTAACTGATCATAAGCATCAATAACCGTATTTTTTGAGACACCAAACTGTTGAGCGGCCTCTCTAATGGAGGCCACCCGCGTGCCTGGCGAGAGACGCCCTTCGTCGATGGCTTTAAGCAGAGAAGTGGCGACCTGGCGAGATTTCGACATAAATGTTTCTCAATGGCGGTGAAACTGTACCTATTATTTTATAGGTACAGTACTTCATACAGTTCCCATAACTGTACCTTACTCAGCGCTCTGTCTTTCCACAAGCTAGGGGCAGCCTAACTGGGCATACAACACTAATAATGATCTCTGCGGAGAATCGGCATGCCAGATAAAACAACTTCTTACTTAACCGTTTGGGACGATACGGTGACAGGCAAAGACCTGTTGATCGCCCTAGTCATTTCAACCCCGCTCACATTAGGTGGTTTCATCCTTACCCCATGGCCAGCTCCCATGCCTTTGATAGTAGGCTTATGCGGTGCGTTAGTGGGGTTTGCTATTAATGCAGTTTGCTTACGCCCGAAACGTCACCTCGACACTGATGGGGAGGTGTAATCATGGATATGCTAATGCTTCTGCAGATGTTAATAGCTGCCTTGATCGGTGTTGTGGTTTATACCGCGATAGGGGTAGCGCCGGGCACTGATGAAACAGCGGTACTTGCACCGGTGACGCTGGCGCTGGTCGTTGCAGGCGTGCCTTTGCCGGTCGTACTGGCTTTCTTTATGGCGGCCATCGTGGCGAAAAAACTGACGGACTCGATCCCCGTTTCGGTCGCGGGGATACCCGGTGGGGTGATGTCGGCGCCGATGGTCGAGCATGCAATGATATTGAAGCGTGAAGGCCACGCCACCTTGGCGATTCGAAAAATGGCATCTGGCTCGGTTATTGGAACGCTCGTAGCCATCCCCGTAAGTCTGCTGCTGGCATTCCTGCTTACCCCCTTGGCAGATGTGCTGAGTCAGTACGCCAGTCAGATATTTTTTGTTGGGGCGGTATTTTTGGCGTTGATGAGCCGCGAAAAAGTGATCAGCTTGATCAGTATTGTGATTTTAGCTGCTCTAATTCAAGCCTTGCGGCATTTCTACTGGGGGATGGGGGTTATCCCTGAAGGTCAGGTTGTCTTTATCTCATTTTTTCTGGGCATCACCATCGGTCCGATGATCTTCAATTTGGCCCAGTTGACTGTGCGCGAAGAGCGGCAAAAGATGGCTACTAGTGAGCCTAAAACGATCAAAATCTACGCTACCGATGATAGTGATGATACGCGTCGTTTTCCTAACCCTTTTCGTATTTTGACCCGTCAAGAGACCGTTTCAGCAACCGCTAGCTCGGTGCTTGGCTCGGTCACCTTCTTTATGAGCCCGGTGGGGATCACCATTTTCCTGGGTGAGGTGATGTCCAGCTGGGTGAAGGGTACAGTTGAAAAAGCCAGCCGTGCGCTTTCCTCAATGGATGCGGTCACTAATGCCGCTTACATCGCAGGCATTCTGATTCCATTGGCGGCATTAGGTATTCCCATGAGCCCCATGGCGATTGGGCCAGGTAACGCTTTCTTTAATGCGCCGCCAGTACTTACGCTAGAGCAGAACGCCCATCACTTGATGAGTTTTAGTGAAATCGCGGTGGCCAGTATTTTGGGCGCTGGGGTGGCGCTGCTAATTACTTACCCGATTGCTGTTCGCTATGCCCGCCATATTTGTGTGTTTGTTTTCCAACGTATTCCTCATGAGGCTTTCCTGGCGATGTTCTTCTCGCTGGTCATGCTTCTGGCTTACATGGACGCAGGTGTAATGGGTATTCTCGGGGTAGGAGTGTTAGCGCTTGTGGCAGGTTTGTTAAACCGCTGGGGAGTGAACTATGGCGTGCAGTTTATGACGCTTTACGCCGCCCCTTGGCTAATGGGGTGGATGGCCTGAGTTTTTTTAAATGGCGTCACAATAATGGTTCATAGAAACAATGGTTCATAGAAATAATGGTTTATAGAAACAATAGTTTATCTAAATGTAGGTACCGATTATGACCACAACGACATCACGCATCCCAGGGTTTTATCAACTTTCACCACGCGAGCGGCTGCGTAAAGTTGCTGACATAAGTGGGCTTGATGCTCATGGGGAGGCCCATTTAGCCGACACCGGTAATCTGCCCGCTGAAACAGCCGATAGCATGATCGAAAATGTCATTGGCACCCTAAATATACCCATTGGTGTTGCGACGAATTTAATGATTGATGGTGAAGAGCCACTGGTGCCCATGGCGACAGAAGAGTCATCAGTGGTCGCTGCGGTCTGTAATGCCGCTCGGCAGTGTCGAGAATCAGGCGGTTTTTATACGGATACCTCTTCCCCGATCATGATTGCTCAGGTGCAGTTGCTAGGGGTCGCTAATCCTGACTTTGCTCGGCTGCGTTTATTAGAAGCACGCGACGAGATTAAGTGTATTTGTGACGCGACGGATCCGGTGCTTATAGAGCATGGTGGTGGCTTTCGCGATCTCGAGGTGCGCGTGATGGAGGATATGGTCATTGTGCATCTATTAGTGGATGTGAGAGATGCCATGGGCGCAAATGCAGTGAACTCGATGGCGGAAGCAGTAGCCCCTTCGTTAGTCGCGTGGACAGGAGGCGAAAGCCGTCTGCGAATTTTGTCTAATCTGGCTGACCGTCGGTTGGCAAGAGTCAGAGCAACGTGGCATTTAGATCAAATAGGTGGAGAGTCGGTGCGCGACGGTATATTGGCGGCTTACCGTTTCGCAGACTTGGACCCCTACCGGGCAGCTACCCATAATAAAGGGGTAATGAACGGCGTAAGTGCGGTGGTGTTGGCGACGGGTAATGACACTCGCGCGGTAGAAGCTGGCGCGCATGCCTATGCAGCACGTACCGGGCGCTATCGCTCGCTTACCCATTGGGAAACGGATCGTGATGGACACCTAACCGGGACCCTTGAGATGCCTATGCCCGTGGGGTTAATCGGCGGCGCCACACGAGCTCATCCTACCGCGCGCCGCTGCCTCGATATTTTAGGTGTGAGCAGCGCTGATCGATTAGCGCGGATCATCGTCGCGGTGGGGCTAGCGCAGAACTTTGCAGCATTAAAAGCATTAGCCACAACCGGTATTCAAAAAGGTCATATGGCACTGCATGCTAAAAATATCGCGCTAATGGCGGGCGCAGAAGGGAAGGAGGTAGCCCAGGTTGCCGAAGCATTAGTGACGCTAGGTAGTGTTCGTGTAGATATAGCGAAGACGGAGTTGGCTAAGCTACGGTCTAAAACACTATAGAGCATGTCCCGCACGGTGTGAGAACCCTGTGCAGGGCATACCAACACGTTAATCATTGGGAGAGGCAGGCTCTGGCCGAGTGGCTAGCCAAAGCGCAATCAGTATCAGTAGGACCACCACTGCCCAGCTCAACCAGCCAGACCCGAGTGACCAAACAGTGATTAGCGCACTCAACGCTATCGTGCAAACAGCCAAAAGCTTAGCGCGCCTGGGTATGGCGCGCTCTTGTTCCCAGTTAACCAGTAGGGGGCCGACATAGTGGCGGGAGCGGATCCAAACCTCGAAGCGCGGCGAGCCTTTGGAGGCGCAGTAAACAGCCATTAGCATAAACACGGTGGTCGGCAGCAGAGGCAGGAAAATGCCTAGTACACCAATGCTAAAACTTAATCCTGCCAAGCCCACCCAAAGAATACGTATCAGCGTCATCTAGTCACTTCCTATGGGCCTCATCTCTTCACTTAAGTTATAAACGGCTGTGAATGGAAATTACCTCATTATGGTAGTGAGTTTTAGATTACTACTAAAAATAGCCAGCCACTTGGGAAATATCCTCATCATTTAATACCCCCGCTTGCCAGCGCAGTGTTAGCCAGGCTAATAAATAATCATAGCGGGCGCGGGACAGGTCGCGTAGCGCCTCGAAACGTTCTCGCTCGGCGTTTAGCACGTCCAAATTCGTTCGCTCTCCACCCAGAATACTTCGCCGTGTGGCTTCCAGGCGTTCTATTGCGGCGGCGACAGCCTGCTGATAGGCCTCAATGCGCTGTTGGCTGCTTCGGCTTAAGCGGTACTGGCGCTCAACATCGTTCAGCAGTTCTATTGTGGCGGCATCGAGTTCATGGCGCGTCTGTGCATAGGTATTGTCTGCCTGACGGCTAGCCGCCACGACTCGGCCGCCTGAGTAGAGCGGTAAGTTGACCTCCACACCAATGCTGTCTGTGTCGTAACGCTGACCAATGACGTTTTCAGAGTTGGAGTCGGATATCTGGCTGCGTGCGTATAGGCGCACATTGGGCAGGTGTCCGGCGCGTTGCTGGTTCAGTTGGTGGCGAGCAGCTTCCAGCAGGCTGCGCTGGGCGGCCAGTTCAGGGTTATGGGCCAGCGTGCGTTCGTGCCACTGTTCCAGAGGTAACACGGGATTTTTCTGGGTGGTTTGTACATGGCGGGCTAGCCGGTCGGCCTGCAATGGGGCGAGTGAGCTGGGTGGGGCACCTGTGCCGGTCAGGGCGCGCAGCGCATTGTGGGCATCACTCAAGCGGTCTTCGGCTTCAATCAGTTGGGCCTCCACCAAGCGTGCCTGGGCAGCAATCTCTAACTGGTCGGTACGGGTACCCTCGCCATAATCGATAAAGCGCTGGCTACGCTGGTGTTCTTCTTGCAGAGCGCGCAGATGGGCTGTCGCCAGCTCGATATCGTCGTGGGCGTAAAGCACTCCCGTGTAGGCCTGGAGAACCTGAACG
>NZ_JBQDLQ010000079.1:0-15583 GCF_052095695.1 Halomonas sp. | reverse complement strand
CTAGAATGCTTGAACTTCATGAACCCGAAAATCAGCGAGTTCTGCATAAGCCATTGCGTGATTTTTTAAATATCTTAATTGGCATTACAATTAAGTTTTGTTAATAAGGGCCAGAATTATTACTTTTATTTAGATAACGGCTTCTGGAACACTGCACGCCCCGTAACTTTGACTTCACCTTCGGAGTCTTCTGCGACGATTTTGATAGCTACTTGAATTCCCTTGACAGTGACCTGCTCCGTGAAATCACCAGATACCTTTAGTTGAGCGCCAACGTTCATCGGAGCAACGAATCGACATGAATAAGCTACCAACCGCGACCCTTTCATTTCATAAATCAACCAGTTACCGATATCGGTCATGGAGAGCATCCCATGGCAAATGATCCCAGAGTGACCAGCTTTCACAGCCTGCGCATGGTCTAAATGTATGGAATTTAAGTCCCCAGACAGCGTTGCATAGGTCTCGAGCTCTCCTTTATGCATCTCGCGCAACCATGCTGTATTCAATCGTTTTTCACTCTTCATACCAGCGCCCACTCCATCAAAGCATCAAACATTCGTCTCGGAGGCCTTGATCGCGTAGACGGTTCGAATACTAACCGCTAAACGCTCCTCAACAAGAAAGTGGCTTTCCTTCCCGAAAAAACAGACTTGGCTGCCCGGCTTCCAGGTCACATCTCTTAGCACAGATCTCACCGTAACAAGATCACCACAGCATAATGTGCTGTGGTAAGTGAAGGCCTGCTCCCCATGAAGCAAGCAGCTCGCCTCGACCTGCAGAAGGCTCGCCATGGCAACAACAACGCCAGCCTCCATCTCTAGCGAAAAAGGAAACGTGGGCAAGGCAGACCCGATATCTTCACAAACACTCCCCCGCCACCGCTCTTCTCCTTTGTGCCCCAGGAAGTCGAGATAGCGGAACACACGATCGCGCTCAATTTTTGCCTTAAAATCAGGGAAATTGTGTCCTTCCAATGCCAACCAACGCTCGTTAAATCGCATCATGACCATCCGCCTCACGATTAAGCTGCGGGGTGATCAACGCCACCCTCCCGCTACACGAATTGCTTCACCTGTAACTCCGCCGGCTGCATCTGATGCTAGGTAAAGGGCCAGTCCCGCGACTTCTCCAACATCAATTAAGCGATCAATAGGTTGCTTAGAGAGTATATGTTGCCTCAAAGCTTGTTCTATAGAGATCCCCTCTTCTTCAGCTATCTTGCCAAGCTGATTACGCAAAAGCTCGGTTTCCACTGCCCCTGGGAGTATGGCATTAGCAGTCACCCTCTGATTTGCAGTCTCACAGGCGACTGCTCGTGTTAATCCAATCACGCCGTGTTTGGCTGCTATATATGCTGACTTATAGGGTGACGCCGTCATGCCATGCACCGACGAAATATTGATAATCCGCCCCCAGCCTTGCTGCTTCATCCCCTCGACCACATGTTTGGTCATTAAAAATGGTCCCGAAAGCATCACGCCCAGCAATTTCTGCCACTGATCATAGGGAAATTCTTCCACCGGACTTATGAACTGTATCCCAGCGTTGTTGACCAGGACATCAACAACACCGTGTTGCTGGTTCACACTATTCAGCGCCGCTATTACAGACTCTTCACAGGTGATATCAACCATGTAGGCAAAAGCATTTCCAAGCTTGCTTGCCGTGTCGTCTCCGGTTTCCTTATCCAGGTCGAAGATCATCACCTGATCGCCGTTATCACTGAACGCCCTGGCAATCGCCATACCGATACCCCTAGCCCCACCGGTAATTACGACGATTCGCTCACCGTTGTTTCTGTTACCCATTACCTTTCCTCTTTCACCTAAATCACGGAATTGGGATTCACTCGGCTTTTAGGCTTTCCCTGAGATCTCATTGAGCTCACGAAGGCGGCTGATATTATCCACCGCCGCATAGCTTTCTAACGCGGAAAGATCGCCCACTTCTTTTCCGATGAAAGCGTTGCGAACTACACGTCGTAAGAGCTTTCCATTCTTGGTTTTGGGCAATTCGTCCACCACAAACACGTCGCGAGGGGCAAATGCCTTACCCAACTTTTCGCCCACCAGGGTCTTGAGAATCAACTCAATACCCTCTTTCTCGGCTTCCCGCTTTAATACTACGAAGCACAGCGGCACCTCGCCTTTCATTGCATCCGCCACACCGATTACCGCAGCTTCCGCTACAGCCGGAGAAGCTAGTACTGCACCCTCGATTTCAGCTGGGCCTACTCGTTTACCGGCAACATTCATGGTGTCGTCCGAGCGGCCACGAATCTCCAGCATGCCGTCGGGATAGGCAATCGCCATATCGCCGTGTACCCAGCGCCCCGACCATCGAGAAAAGTACTCGTTTTGATACTTAACATCATCCTTCCAGAAGCTTCGCGTCATGCCGACCCATGGCTTGTTGATCACCAGCTCGCCTAGCTCATTGACGACGCGTTCCCCATCAGGATTCACGACAGCGATGTCCATACCTGGCATTGGGCTGTTGAAGCAGGATGCAGCTATTGGTCTGATCAGCACATTAACCAGAATGCCACCGCCAATCTCAGTGCCCCCGGCATAATTAATGATGGGCACGCGGTGCTTACCAACCGTCTCGAAGAGCCAGTGCCAGCTTTCATCATCCCAAGGTTCGCCGGTCGATAGGAAAAGGCGAACACGCTCCCCGAGCCGCGTGGGTTGAATGTCACTCTTCATCAAGCTGCGGGTAAAGGTTGGCGAGATGCCCACATGGGTTGCGTCGAAGTGCTCGACCAGCTTCCACAGCCGATCATCTTCCGGGTAGTTGGGTGCTCCATCATAGATAGCCAGGGTGGCACCGTTCATAAAGGTACCAAAAACAGCTACGGGTGCCGTCAGCCAGCCCATGTCGGTGATCCAAAAGAGGGTGTCATCCTCGCCGAGATCCATACAGATCCCTAAATCTAACGCCGCCTTGAGTGGTATTCCCCCATGGGTATGCACCACTCCCTTGGGCTTACCTGATGTTCCCGAGGTATAAATAAGCAGCAAAGGATCGTCACTAGCCATTTCACAAGCTGGCTCTCGCGGTTCGCTCGTTGCGGTGGAAGTCATTAGCGATGTCCAGTCATGCTCATGATCTGCCAGTAGGGGTATGTCTGAATTGGCATTATTAATGACGATGAGAGTCTCGACAGAGCTTCCTTCCGCAATGGCCTCATTGGCCTTGGACTTCATGTCGATGAATCGGCCACGGCGGTAGTAACCATCAGCCGTTATCAAAATACGTGAGCCTGAATCCTTCAAGCGCACCGCCAAAGCATCGGCGTTATAACCTGAAAATGCAGGTGCATAAATGGCACCGAGGCGAATTGATGCCAACATGCAGATAATCGCCTGGGGAATCATCGGCAAATAAAGGGACACCACATCACCTCGGCTTACACCCAGTCCACGCAGCATCTCGGCACAGCGCCCTACCTCCTGAGCCAATTCGGCATAGCTATAACGTACCTCACTGCCATCTTCGGATTGGGCAATAAGCGCCTCTTTTGAGGCGTGTTCGGGACTTGTCGCCCAGCGTTCGAGAAGCGTGTCGATAATGTTAAGGCGCCCTTCTGGAAACCAGTTTGGATGTATGATTTCTGCTGGATCATCAATGACCGAGGCGTACGGCTTACGCCACTCAACCTTCATCTTTCGCTCTAGCTCCCCCCAGAACCAGGCAATATCACCAACGCTCCTGCTCAGGAATTCGTCATAACTTTTGACTCCCAGCTCGTCTAACCACTGCTGCAGACGCGTCGCTTTGCAATAAGCATTATCGGGTGTCCAAATAGCTTGTTTGTTCATTGTATTGTTCTCCTGCTCCATCAAATCGAGCTCACCGAAACCGGCCGATATACGCGGTTACTTGAAGTTTTTCTTCACCAGCTTCTGGATCTCACCGACAATACCGCTGCGGAAACTCAATACGCAGAGCACGAAAATTATGCCGAGAATAACGCTCACCCAATTACCCAAGGGGGATTGCGCCAACTGGGTTTGCAAGCTGACAACAATTCCAGCACCTACCACTGGGCCGAATAGAGTGCCCACCCCGCCTAAAAGTGTCATCAGGATTATCTCGCCGGACATGTGCCAGTGCGCGTCGGTCAATGAAGCGAGTTGGAACACCAGCGTCTTGGTGGAACCCGCTAGCCCGGCAAGCCCAGCTGACAGTACAAAGGCAAGCAGTTTGTAGGCATCAACGTTATAGCCCAGTGATACCGCGCGCGGCTCATTCTCTCGAATCGCCTTTAATACTTGCCCATAGGGGGAGTGAACAGTGCGCTGTATGATGGCAAAACCGATTAAGAAGATGGCGAATACAAAGTAATACATCGCCAAATTGCTACTCAGGCTAATGAAGCCAAACAGCTCGCCGCGCGGAACTCCATGCAGGCCATCCTCACCTCCAGTGAAAGGCGACTGCAGGAAGATGAAATAAACCAGTTGGGATAGCGCCAGGGTAATCATCGCAAAATAGATTCCTTGACGACGAATCGCAATTGCGCCAAATATCGCGCCTATGGCTAATGCCGCAACAGTGCCTGCCAGAATGCCTAACTCTGGGGTAAGGCCCGGGTAGCTTGCCAGCAGATAACCGGTGACATAGCCACCGGTCGAAAGAAAGGCTGCATGGCCAAAGGAAAGCAGACCTGCATAGCCGAGCAGCAGGTTAAATGCGCAGGCAAATAGCGCGAAGCACAATACCTTCATTAAGAATACCGGATAGGCCACGAAAGGTGCGACGAGCCCAATGGCAATCAGTGCTAAGTAAAGTGCATTGCGTCGCATGTGAGCGCGCCGGTGAAATTTCATGCTGGGGGTAAAAGCATTATTGTCATCGTTGGTATGGTTAATGTTTATATTGGTCATGGTCATGCCTCTTTGCCGAACAGGCCGACAGGACGAATTAGCAGTACTAGGATCATCACTAAGAAGATCACCGTATTGGCAGCTTCGGGGTAGTACACCTTGGTGAGACCCTCGATCAAACCCATGGCTAGGCCAGTAATCACCGCGCCAAGGATCGAGCCCATACCGCCGATGACGACTACAGCGAAGACAACGATTAGTAAATTAGCGCCCATTATGGGCGACACTGGGTAGAGCGGCGCGGCCAGCACCCCGGCGAAGGCGGCAAGCGCCACACCAAAGCCATAGGTGAGAGTGATCATTTGGGGCACGTTAACCCCAAAGGCTTGCATCAACGCCGAGTTCTCGGTGCCAGCGCGCAGATACGCCCCGAGGCGAGTACGCTCAATCATGAACCAAGTGAATAGGCAGACGACAATGGCAGCCACTAGCACCCAGGCGCGATAGGTGGGTAAGAACATAAAGCCTAAATTGAGACCGCCTTGCAGGGCCGCTGGCGTGGGATAGCTAGATCCAGAGACACCAAAAAAGTTGAGCAGTACTCCCTCAAAGATCAACGCCAGGCCGAAGGTGAGCAGCAGTCCATAAAGATGGTCAAGATGGGCAATGCGGCGCAATAAAAAGCGCTCAATCAACATGCCCAGACCACCCACAATCAGTGGTACCAGTAGCAGGGCCGCCCAATAGTTGAGCCCTAGGTATTGCAAGCCCAGCAAGGTCGCAAAAGCGCCCAGCATGTACATGGCTCCGTGGGCAAAATTGACAATCTTCAGCAGGCCAAAGATCACTGCCAACCCCAGGCTCAGCAGAGCATAAAAGGCGCCATTGATTAGGCCCAGCATCAACTGGCCCATGAACACCGCCAGCGGCACCCCGAATATCATCGTCATGGTATCAACCTCCCGTCAGTGGCGACGGCCTATGCCTAAGCCGCCACCATTTCCGTTTCTACTCAATTATTAACCAGCTCACACTGGCTCTCTTCGAGTGGACGGAAAGCCTCTTCTGCCGGAATGGTGGTGATAATTTCGAATAGATCCCACTCACCTGATGAGTCGGCGGGCGACTTTACTTTAGCCAAGAACATGTCGTGTACCATGCGACCATCTTCGCGCAGACGTCCATTGCGGGAGAAAAAGTCTTCGATGGGATTCTCCATGAGGTAGGTACGAACATCAGCAGGATCATCGCTGTCCGTGTTCTCAATGGCTTTTAGGTAATTGGTGACAGCAGAGTAGTTGCCCGCCTGCACCATGGTTGGCATGCTCCCCACGCGCTCGTAGAAGCGCTCGGCCCATTCGCGTGACTCATCGTCCATATCCCAGTACCAGCCGGTTACAAACTGGGTTCCCTGGGCGACATCCAGCCCCACCGACTTCATGTCGGTGATGAAAACCATAAGACTCGCCAGCGTTTGGCCGCTCTGAGGCACTCCGAATTGATAAGCGGTTGAGATTGCGTTTCTCAGGTCTGAACCTGCACTTCCTAAACCGATGATCTGTGCCCCTGAAGCCTGTGCCTGGAGAATATAGGATGAGAAGTCATCGGTAGGAAAAGGATGGCGAATTTTACCCGCAATTGTGCCGCCACTTTCTACTACGGCTTGTTCCACAGCAGCCTCCATGGCGTGGCCGAAGGCGTAGTCGGAACTCATCATGAACCATGTTTCACCCCCCTGCTCCACAATGGCCCTGGCCGCAGCATCTGACACGGCAAAAGTGTCATAGACCCAGTGAACATGGTTGGGGGTACAGTGTTCGCCAGTAATGCTGTCTGCAGCTGCCGTGGTTATCATGGCAAATTTATTGTGTTGTTCTACAAGCTTGGAAACCGCGATGGCCACCGATGATGCATTCAGACCGGTAATCATGTCGACGGATTCTTCATCCATCCATTCCCTAGCTAAATTCGAGCCAACAGCAGCATCATTGCGATGATCGGCGCTGATGAGCTCAATAGCTTTACCATTCACCGAGCCGCCGAAATCTTCAATCGCCATCTCGATAGCGGTAAGGCCAGCGGGACCAGCTAAATCGCTATACGGACCATTCATGTCATCCATGTAGCCAATAACGACTTTTTCATCGCTAATGTCTGCATGGGCTGAACTTGCCAGAACAGCCGTGGCTGCCAAGGCAACGGCGGTGGTGAGAGTCTTCTTAGTAAAGGTCATTTGTGTCTCCTTTGCCTCGGCATGAGGCGTTTGTTGTTGTTACTAATCGTTTTTGCCAACGTACGTCCACGCATGATTAAGCAACGCGTTTGAACCAAGCTAGTCAGCAATATTCAGACACCCAGCAATGTATTGAGATGATCGCGCCGCGAGGTCAGCTCGGCGGCTTTGATCTCCTCAATGATGCGGCCGTGTTCCATCACGAAGTGGCGGTCGGCCAACGGTGCTGCGAAGCGAAAATTCTGCTCTACCAGCACAATGGTCATGCCACGCTCCTTAAGTTTGACCAGTACTTCGGCCAAAGCCTGGACGATGACGGGCGCTAGCCCTTCAGTAATTTCGTCGAGCAACAACATCCTCGCCCCGGTGCGCAGAATGCGTGCCATAGCCAGCATCTGTTGCTCGCCGCCAGAAAGCCGAGTGCCTTGGCTGCGGCGACGCTCGTAAAGGTTGGGAAACATCGAATAGATCTCGTCGAGAGACATGCCGCCAGAGCGCACTGTAGGCGGCAACATTAGGTTCTCCTCGACATCAAGGCTGGCAAAAATGCCACGCTCCTCGGGGCAATAGCCGATACCCAATCGCGGGATGCGGTGGGGCTTCATATCAAGGGTTTCGTTACCACTGATCACAATTGAGCCAGTACGTCGCCCCACCATGTTCATGATTGCTTTAAGAGTGGTACTGCGCCCGGCGCCGTTACGACCTAGCAGGGTGACCAGTTCGCCTCGCTTTACGTCGAAATTAACGCCATGGAGAATGTGAGATTCGCCATAGAAAGCGTGCAAGTCGCTGACCCGAAGCATCTCGGGGCTTTTATGGCCTTGATTGTGCTGGTCGATATCCTGGGGCGTTGCAGCTAATAGGCTCATGTCTTACCCCCTTCTTCTACTGTTTCACTGCCCATATAGGCTTCGCGCACCTGTGGGTTGTGCGAGACCTCTTGGTAGTTCCCTTCGGCCAGCACCGCTCCACGGGCCAACACTGTGATACGGTCGCAAAGTCGGCTAACCACACTGAGGTTGTGCTCTACCATCAGCACCGTGCGGCCCTTAGCCACACGACGAATCAACTCAACAATACGGTCAACGTCCTCGGCACCCATGCCTTGGGTAGGCTCGTCGAGAAGTATTACCGTAGGCTCCAATGCCAATGTGGTAGCTATTTCCAACGCCCGTTTGCGGCCATAGGGCATTTCCACAGTAAGCACGTTGGCATACTCTCGCAGACCGACTTCATCAAGCAGCTCAAGGGCTCGATCGTTGAGGTGGTCAAGGCTCTTCTCGGATTTCCAAAAGTGGAAAGAGGTACCTAACTTGCGTTGCAGCGCTACGCGCACGTTCTCAAGCGCCGTCATATGCGCGAACACTGCAGATATTTGGAAGGAACGCACCAGACCCAAGCAGGCAATTTGGTTAGCCTTCATGCCGGTGATCGGCTTACCGCGGTAGAGAATCTCGCCTCGAGTGGGCGGCAGGAACTTCGTAAGCAGGTTGAAGACGGTCGTCTTGCCGGCCCCGTTGGGGCCAATCAAGGCGTGGATATGCCCCTCCTCTACATGCAGATCAATATTGTCCACGGCAGTGAAACCACGAAACTGCTTGGTTAGATCGCGTACTTCAAGAATTGCGCTGCTCATCACGCCCCCTTTGTGATTATTGGACATTCGTCAGGGTTGTTGAATGAGTCTAGAGTCATATCAAATTATGTCAACATGTATACATATAAATTTTTTGAAACCCCTTTAAAACCTCATATTTGATTTATTCACCAAAATTTAATGTCAACTAGATGATGCAAAAACCTCTGTATTGACGTGAAGTGACCGACACCACATCACGTTAGACGACTGCTTTTGATGATTAACACCTCGCAATACCGCCATTAACCGCTTAACAGCTTGATCTCGACAATAAATGTCAATGCATTGTCTCGTCTCCAGACAGAAGCTATCTATAACTGTGGTTTTAAGCTTATTTTAAACAAAATAAAAGACAACATATTGACATAAATTTCATCGTGGCCTAACTTTCTTCCAAGGCGCCGTGTACAGCGGGGCCAATTAAAAGCCAGAACAAACAAATAACAACTATTTTTCAGGAGGTTGCATGGCTATTCATACCAATATGACGCCTGCGCGAAGAGAGGCGATGGTGGCGCTAGGCGCATGGAATGACATGACCATTGCTGACTATCTGGACAAGGCCGTGGCCTCTATGGGGGAAAAAACGGCCATCATTACCTATCGAATGGCTGACGGCAGCCGTACTGCGCTCAGCTATCGAGAACTAAATGGGCAAGTCACTCGCATGGCTGCGGGCCTTGCTGGCTTGGGAGTAGAGAAAGGCGACATTGTCTCTTGCCAACTTTCTAACTGGTGGCAAATGACCGCCTTGCACGTAGCGTGTGTTCGCATTGGCGCTGTACTCAATCCACTGATGCCTATTTTCCGCGAACACGAATTAAGGTTCATGCTTAGCATGGCCGAAAGCAAAGTGTTGGTTGTTCCCAAAGTTTTCCGCAACTTCGATCATGCCACCATGGCGCATGACCTACAGAAATCGCTGCCGACCTTAAAGCATGTACTGGTAATAGGCAGTGAAGAAGAAGATAGCTTTGACAAGGTACTGCTGGAGCGCGCCTGGGAAAACGAAGCTGATACAGAAGCCCTTTTCGCGGCCCGCCGTTTGTCCGGTGATGACGTGGTACAAGTGCTCTATACGTCGGGCACTACCGGTAAGCCCAAGGGCGTGATGCATACCTCTAATACTTTAATGAGCCATATACGCCCCTTCGCTTCGCGACTTGCTCTGGGAGAAGACGATACGGTCTTCATGCCCTCCCCACTGGCACACCAGTTGGGCTTTCTGTATGGCCTTCTGCTGCCTATTTACCTCAAAGCTACAGTAGTGCTTCAGGACACCTGGTTACCTGATGAAGCGGTAAGAATTATTGCCACCGAGCAGCCTAGTCTAATGCTTGGCTCGACTCCCTTCCTCGCCGATATTGCTGAACACGCTCTGAAACACGGTCCGGATTTGCAATCGTTGAAGCTTTTCCTATGTGCCGGTGCTCCGATTCCAAGCCCGCTGGTAGAAAAAGCAGCCAAAAACCTGCCCACCCGTATTCTGTCTGCTTGGGGCATGACTGAAAACGGCGCAGTGACCACAACTTTGCCTGATGATGCTCCAGAGCTCGCAATACATACCGATGGGGTGCCGCTTCCTTACATGGAGCTCAAAGTCACCGATATTGAGGACAACCCGCTCCCCCCTGGGCAGGAAGGCCTCTTATACGTACGTGGTGCCAGTCTATTCGTTGGCTACTTTAAGCAACCAGAACTCTATGGAGTTGATGAAGAAGGCTGGTTTGCGACGGGAGATCTTGCGCGTCTCAACGACCAGGGTTACGTACGTATTACTGGTCGCTCCAAGGACGTTGTCATCCGCGGCGGTGAAAACATTCCCATCGTCGACATCGAGAACACACTATATCAACACCCGAAAATTCAAACGCTGGCCTTGGTAGGTAAACCAGACGAGCGTCTTGGTGAGCGTCTGGTGGCTTACGTGACACTCAAGGAGGGCGTGGACTTTCTGACCCTGGAAGAGGTGTGTGCTTTTCTCAGCGAACGCAAGATGACCCGCCAGTACTACCCAGAATTCCTGGAGGTGGTTGACGAACTACCACGAACCCCCTCCGGCAAGATTCAAAAATTCAAACTGCGCGAGCAAGCAACCAACGCTCCTAATGGCATCTGATCCCGCTCATCCGAGCCCCATATTCCCTCAACCTCAATTGGAGAGACAACATGAAAGGGTTAAAAGGTAGAACCGTTATTGTAACCGGCGGCGGAGGTGGCATTGGGCGAGCCGTATGTAAGCGATTCGCAGAACATGGCGCCAAGGTGGCGGTACTTGACCGTGACGAACAGGCGGCTCAAGCGACCGTTAACGCGATCGGAACCAGCCATGGCAATGCAAAGGCTTATGCCGCCGACATTACTGATTACGACGCCATCGTCACCACGGTGGCAAGTATTGAGCAAGACTTAGGCACACCCACAGTGTTGGTTAACAACGCTGGCTTCGACCGTTTTATGCCTTTCCTCAAGACTGAGCCTGCGATGTGGGAGTCCCTAATTGCCGTCAACCTGACAGGTGCTCTCAACATGCACCATGTGGTACTGCCTAAGATGGTAGAGGGGGGTGGCGGCCGTGTGATCAATATCGCCTCTGACGCTGCACGTGTCGGGTCTTCAGGCGAAGCTGTCTACGCCGCCTGTAAGGCAGGTCTCGTTGGGCTGAGTAAAACGTTGGCACGCGAGCTCGCGAGCAAGAACATCACCCTCAATGTGGTCTGCCCCGGACCTACCGACACCGCACTACTTAAAGGTGTTGCGGACACCGCTCGGGATCCTGAAAAACTGCTTGAAGCTTTCCGCAATGCGGTACCCATGCGTCGCATAGGCCAGCCCGAAGACTACCCAGGCATCATCACTCTGCTCGCCAGCGACGAGGCTAGTTTCATAACTGGCCAAGTAATCAGTGTCTCCGGCGGTCTCACCATGGCGGGTTAACCGCAGCCGCCTCGATTTACCTTTTTTCAGGAGTTCAACATGAATTACGAAGACATCCTCTATGACGTCACCGATGGAGTTGCGACCATCACCATCAACCGTGCTGACCGCTACAACGCCTTTCGTGGTCAAACCTGCATGGAGTTGCTCGACGCCTTCAACCGCGCGGGATGGGACAAGTCAATCGGCGTAATCGTGCTCACTGGCGCAGGCGACAAAGCGTTCTGCACCGGCGGTGACCAAGGCGCGCATGAGGGTCAGTACGATGGCCGTGGAATTATTGGTCTGCCCGTTGAAGAGTTACAGACACTGATTCGACAAGTACCCAAGCCGGTTATTGCCCGGGTCAATGGGTTTGCCATCGGCGGCGGCCATGTTCTACATGTTGTCTGCGACCTCTCCATCGCCTCCGAGACCGCCATTTTTGGCCAAGTGGGACCTAAAGTAGGATCAGTAGATCCTGGCTTCGGTACCGCTTATCTATCACGCGTCATCGGTGAGAAGCGCGCTCGGGAGATCTGGTATCTGTGCCGCAAGTATAGCGCCAAGCAGGCGCTGGATTGGGGTTTGGTTAACGCTGTAGTACCACCAGAACAACTCGACGAAGAAGTGCGCAAATGGTGCGATGAGATTCTTGAAAAGAGCCCCACCGCCCTTTCCATCGCCAAGCGCTCCTTCAATGCAGACAGCGAGAACATCGCGGGGATTGGAGGCTTGGGTATGCAGGCACTGAGCCTCTATTACGACACAGAGGAATCTCGAGAAGGCGTCGCCGCGTTTAAGGAAAAACGCAAACCTGAATTCCGTAAGTGCTACAACAAATGATGCCTTTAAAACATTGGGCAGGCGCCGTCGCTATTAGGGGCTAGGGCTTCAGAAAATATAAGGAGATGACATGAACTTTGCCTTTACCGAACAGCAAGACGCTATCCGCGAGAGCGTGGCCAAGTTTTCGGCCGACAAGCTGGCACCCCGCTATCGACAACGTGAGATAGACGCACACATTGAGCGTGAAATAGTTGAGCAGTTGGGCGAGATGGGTTGCTTGGGTGGCGAATTACCCGAAGAGTATGGAGGCTGTGGCCTGGACTGCGTGACCAGCGGCGTAATCGTTGAAGAGATTGCACGCGGTGATTTCAACGTTGGATACCTCCCGTTGCTGGCCTCACTCAACGGGCAAATCATCGCTAGTCATGCGCAACCAAAACTTGCTAACGAGTGGCTTACCGGCATCACTGCCGGGCGTACGATCTGTTGTATCGCACTCACCGAGTCCCACGGTGGCTCGGATGCTGCCAACCTTAAGTTGAAAGCCACTCGACAAGGTGACCACTTCGTTCTCAACGGCGAAAAAACGTCTATCTCCATGGCAGATCAGGCCGATGTAGCGGTTGTCTTTGCTCGTACCGGTACTCAAGAGCAACGCGCCAACGGCATCAGCGCTTTCTTGGTACCTATGGGACTGGACGGCATTACCACCAGCCGATTTGAGGATTCGGGACAGCGTGCTATTGGCCGTGGTTCGATTTTCTTCGACAATGTGCGCGTGCCAGCTGACCATATGCTAGGCAGAGAGGGTCAAGGCTTTAAGCAAGTCATGCAGGGATTTGACTACAGTCGTGCTCTGATTGGTTTACAGTGCCTGGCCGTTGCTCAGCAATCTCTTGATGAAACGTGGTTGTGGCTCAATGAGCGAGAAGCCTTCGGTCAGCCACTGGCAGCCTTTCAGGGGTTAACTCATCCTCTTGCTGAATACCAAACCTATGTTCAAGCTGCGCGATTGCAGTGTTACTACGCCCTATGGCTAAAAGACGGCGATCGCCCTCATACCACCGAGGCTGCTATGAACAAATGGTGGGGACCAAAACTGGCCTTCGACGTTATTAAGCAGTGTATGCTGGCCCACGGTCATACCGGCTGGGGCGAAGACTTGCCTTTTTCACAACGTATGCGTGATGTGTTGGGTTTGCAGATTGGTGATGGCACGGCACAAATTATGAAAAATATTATTGCGCGTCAGTCAGTGCCTCGGTAACCACAGCAGTGGTTTACTTCACTCTGGCGCCGCTTTTTAGGATAGGAGTTTCTTGGAATGACTCAAGACGACAAAAGCGTCGCCAACCGACTCTTTTTCCGCCTTTTTCAGGTTAATAACATTTTACAGAAGCAGACGGTCAGTGAGGTGGGACTAACCACCGTGCAATGGGCAGTATTGGGAGCCCTGTCTCGGAAAGGATTTGAGAAGGGCATTTCGTTCAATGCACTCACCGATTACTTGGTGGTTAGCCGACAAAGCCTAGACGGCGTGTTGAAGCGCTTGGAGCGCGATGCGCATGTTGAACGAATTCCCCATCCTGATGACAAGCGCGCACGTATTATTTTACTGACAGAACAAGGTAGAACCTTCTGGGAGAGCTTGCAGCCCTCTATTCATGATTTCTACCGTGACGGGCTCGGCAGTTTCTCTTTTGATGAAACGGTTAGCTTATTGCACTACCTCAACAAGCTTCAGCACGATCTAGAACATACGGCGATCAATGCAAATGACACGTGAAGAAGCCTTCCAATCGCTGGAAGAGAGCCGCTATCACTTGTTTGCCCAATAACGCCATTCCAATTTGCGCAGCATACAAGCATCAAAGCGCCGCGCAACTCTTATAGGGAGTGCCACATGCATGTAGATACCGCCATCACCAGCCGCAAATCGGTGCGCCGTTTTCTCGACACCCCCGTTGATCGCGCAACGATTATGCACATATTGCAGATTGCGAGCCGCGCGCCCAGCGGCAGCAATATCCAGCCGTGGAAGGTGCATGTGGTGGCGAGTGCCGCTAAAGACCAGCTGTGTCAGCAGTTATTAGACGCTGTTGATCACGGCAAAAGCGATACACCCGAGTATCACTACTACCCGCAAAACTGGTTTGAACCCTACCTAGAGCGTCGTCGTCGCTGTGGCTTTGGGCTCTATGCCACGCTTGGCATCGGCCGCGAAGATAAAGCCAAGCGCGAAGCCCAGGCGCGGCGGAATTTTCACTTTTTTGATGCGCCCGTGGGGCTTTTCATCACGATGGATCGTCGCCTGGAAACCGGTAGTTTTATGGACTGCGGCATGTTTATTCAAAGTGTAATGTTGGCCGCCCGTGGCCAAGGGCTGCATACCTGCCCTCAGGCTGCTTTTGCTTGGCACCACTCCCTTATTCGTGACGAGCTTAAGCTGGATGAAAACCAACTCTTACTATGCGGTATTTCACTGGGCTACGAAGACAGCGATGCACCAGAAAATGCCTTTATCACTGAACGTGAAGATATTGATGGCTTTGTAACTTTTCACTGAATTTGGCCTTGTTCTAGAGCCCCAACTTAATCAGATTGATCGCATTCCGTCGAGCACTAGACATGCTCAATCGGGACAGTACTTCTTTATTCCAGTGCATTATCGACTAGCCGATAAATTAGGTGGCTTGTTCGCAAATTGTCTTGAGTGTTTGCTCTTTTGTAACATAAGGGATATGAAAGCAGCTCTGAGGATGGCTATGAAACTGGGGCGATTCAGTCATTTAACTTAAGACTTTTCATGTTCCATATCGAAAGCAGTAGGCATACCTATTTCTTTGAGCAACATTCGACCAAGCTGCGATATCTCAACTTGGTGTTTAAAATCACCTTGCCTTGGATCAAAGTCGGGCTGCTGACCTTTCTTAACGCTTCCATAATTTTTTCTTAGTAGGCCTAGGCGAAGCAAGTGTTTGGGCCCACTCTCATAGAGATACTCATTCTCAATATCTTCAATACTAGAACCCAAATTTACTGATCAAGGACGTTTTACATCAGAGAAAGGATCGTCGTCTGACCCTCCATACGCTCGACCATGAGCGCTCAGCAGTAAGTGGCTATTCAAAATTTATCGTGCGCTCAGACCCGTAGCCGTCGAGTAGG
>NZ_JBQDLQ010000078.1:0-15642 GCF_052095695.1 Halomonas sp. | reverse complement strand
TTTCATGGCCAAGCAAAACGCAACGACATCTGCCCTAAAACCGCTTCAAGTGAATAAAGTGATGCAGCAGGGAAGCTTGTCCGTTCACGTGGCCGATCAGTTGGAAGCGTTGATCACCCAAGGTAAAGTCAGCGTGGGGGAAAAGCTACCGACAGAGAATAGCCTTTGTGATTCCTTTGGGGTGAGTCGCACTGTCATCCGTGAGGCAATTACTCATCTTAAATCCCTTGGGCTAGTAGCAACACGGCGTGGCGTAGGTACTACTGTGCTGCGTTCTTCTATTTTAGAAGCAAGGCCTGCTGAGCGGATCAATCCGACTACGGTGGAAGATATTTTACATCTTCTGGAGTTGCGTTTGACGCTAGAGCCTGCAGCAGCTGAGCTGGCAGCTTTACGCCATGATGACGAAGACCGTCAGCGATTAGAGACCCAGCATTTAGCATTTAGCAATGCCTTTGCCCAGAAAAGCCAGGCGCGGGAAGAGGATTATCTTTTTCACTTTGCCATCGCGACGGCAACTAAAAATCCATTTTTCCAATCTTTTTATAAGCAGTGGAGCCAGAGCGTTATCCCTCGCGCCAAGCTGCTGAGTACCGATATTAACCCGATCTCTTCCGAACTTTACTTGGAAAGAGTTCAGGAAGAGCACACGTCCATTATTGAAGCCATTCTTTACCGCGATGCCCAAGCCGCCCGAGAAACGATGTTTCAGCACCTTAACCGGGCGCGCAACATGTACGCAAAATATCGCGACCAGTGATATCACTGAACCATATTAGGAGCAACGCATGACGATTCAAGGCGAAATGCTAATTGGCCAAAAATCAGTAACCGGTACACAGGCCAATATCCAAGCGGTTAATCCCGCAACCGGCGAAACTTTAAAGCCAGTATATGCAGGCGGAAGTCGAGCCCACGTTGAGCAAGCTTGCGAGCTGGCCGAAGCAGCGTATAACACCTATCGAGAAACGTCGCATGAAGAGCGCGCTACGTTTCTTGAAACCATCGCTCGTGAAATTGAAGCTATTGGCAGCGAATTAATTGAGCGTGCGATGGCGGAATCTGGTCTTCCCCATGCGCGTCTTGAGGGTGAGCGTGGCAGAACCTGCGGCCAACTACGTTTATTCGCCTCCGTTGTACGCGCAGGAGAGTGGTTGGATGTGCGAATTGATCCTGCCATGCCGGATCGCCAGCCGCTTCCGCGCGCTGACTTGCGCCAGCGCCATATCGCACTAGGCCCAGTGGCTGTGTTTGGGGCCAGCAACTTCCCGCTTGCATTTTCGGTTGCCGGTGGCGACACGGCATCTGCACTAGCGGCGGGCTGCCCAGTGGTTGTAAAAGGTCACTCTGCGCATCCAGGTACCTCTGAGCTGGTTGGGCGGGCGATTCAAAAAGCCGTTAAAGCCTGTGGCTTACCCGAAGGTGTCTTTTCACTGCTATTCGGCTCCGGTCGAGAAATCGGTCAGGCGCTGGTCGACGATCCGCGCATTCAGGCGGTGGGTTTCACCGGTTCACGTAGCGGCGGTACGGCGCTGATGAAAACAGCCCAGGCACGGCCGCAGCCGATTCCGGTTTATGCCGAGATGAGCAGCATTAACCCTGTGTTCTTATTGCCCGCGGCGCTGAAAGCGCGAGGCAAGGCGTTAGGTGAGGCATTTATTGGTTCGCTCAATATGGGTGCCGGCCAGTTCTGTACTAGCCCCGGCCTTGTCATCGCGGTGAAAGGCCCTGAGCTGGACGCTTTCATTGAAGCTGCGAAAGGCGCCGTTGAAGTCAGCGGCGCACAGGCCATGCTCACCCCAGGCATTCACAGCGCTTATCAAGAGGGTGTTGCTAGCTTGAGCAGTGCGGATAAAGTGCGTGAAGTGGCTCGCGGTAAAGCCGGTGGCGATTACCAGTGCCAGACAGGTCTGTTTGCCGCGGCAGCGAGTGACTTCCTTGCTTCCGAAGCGCTTCAGGCTGAAGTGTTTGGGGCCAGCTCTTTAGTGATCGAATGCGCTGATGAAGCCGAAGTGAAACGTGTGGCTGAACAGCTTGAAGGTCAGCTAACGGTAACACTGCATATGGATGACGCAGACCTGGATGCCGCCAAAGCGCTGCTACCCACGCTTGAGCGCAAGGCTGGCCGTATTCTGGCTAATGGCTGGCCAACAGGTGTTGAAGTGTGCCATGCCATGGTACATGGCGGGCCGTTCCCGGCAACGTCTGATTCCCGCACTACGTCAGTAGGCACGGCGGCTATCCACCGTTTCCTACGCCCCGTTTGCTACCAGTCATTGCCAGCAGGGCTGCTACCTGAGGCGCTGAAAGATGGTAATCCTCTGAGCGCTACACGCTTAGTCGACGGTAAGCGCGAACTGTAAAAATGTTCGAACGATAGATAAATAGAAAGCAGGTACTGGGTGCCTGCTTTTTTAGTGCTTGATAAAAAATACCAATAAAGATAAATGGTTAGGTGATGCTATGAGCAGTGATATTACTATTTCACTAAAAGAAGCCGAAGCACTGAGTAACAAGGTGCTCACTCATAACGGTTTTAGTCAGCCCCATGCCGATGCGATTACCAAAAGCGTCTTGGCGGCACAGCGCGATGAGTGCCACTCGCATGGTTTATATCGATTGATTGGATGTGTTCAGACCGCTCTTAACGACGGTGTTGATACCCACGCAGAGCCAAGTATTACGGATCAGGCTGCAAGTGTCGTTAAGGTCAATGCGAATAAAGGCTGTTCACTGCTATCGTTTGAACTTGGTAAGCCGATGCTGATAGAAAAAGCTAAAGCGAATGGGATTGCAGCTCTCGCGATTAATAACAGCTTTCATTTTTCGGCGCTGTGGTCTGAAGTTGAAGCACTTTCTGCAGAAGGGCTAGTGGCGTTGGCAATGACGCCGAGCCATGCCTTTGTTGCACCTGCGGGCGGGACTTTGCCTCTTTTAGGCACCAACCCAATCGCGTTTTCCTGGCCGCGCCCAGGTGGAGCGCCCTATACGTTTGATTTTGCCACCAGTGTGGTCGCTCGCGGCGAGATAGAGCTTCATCGGCGCGCTGGTAAGTCGATTCCCTGCGGGTGGGCGATTGATGATGAAGGCAATGCCACTACCGACCCGGTGGCCGCACTAGCGGGAGCCATGCTGCCCTTTGGAAGCTATAAAGGGTCTGCTCTTTCCACTATGGTGGAGCTGTTAGCTGGCCCGCTAATCGGCGATTTGCTGGGCCATGAAACCCAAGCGGCGAATGCCGAGAAAACCGGTAAGCCCTTTCATGGCGAGCTAATTATTGCGATGTCGCCTGAGGCTTTTCTCGGTCGCCAAGCCGAAGGCCATCTCAAACATGCCGAAGTGCTTTTCGACAGTATTCTTGGCCAAGGCGCACGCTTGCCTTCGCAACGGCGTTTCGAAGCTCGGGAAAGAAGCCATGCTAATGGTGTCACGTTCCCCAAAGCGCTGTATGACGAACTCAATGCGTTAGCGAGTTAATCGCTTCGCTAGCAGGTGAGGTAATCGCGCTAATAATCTATTTTAGATGACTCTCTTAGCAGGGCGTTGTTAGCTCATCGCTTCAATAAACGCTCTCGCTCTTGGGTCTTGCATGTAGGCAACGTTAAGTCGTAACCATGGTGTCAGCTGGTGATCAGCAAAGAATAAATGCCCCGGCGATAGCGTGATTTCCCACCGATTAGCCAGTTTAATCAGCGTTTCGGGCGAGGTGTTCGAGGGTGGCCTCGCCCAAATAAACATTCCTCCCGCGGGCTCGGTATAAATTTCCCAATCAGCTTTTTTGAGCATGGTGAGCGCTATCGCCATTTGATTGGATAGCTTGGTTCTTAGCCGTTCGGTGAGCTTCCGGTAGCTACCGTTTTGCAGCATGGTAATGACGACCTGTTCGGCAAAGCGTGATGCGGAAATACTGGTCAACATCTTGATATCCACTAAGCGCTGTATCAGCGTCGGCGGGGAAGCGATAAAGCCTACTCGTAACGAAGAAGAAAGACTTTTCGAAAAGCTGCCAAGGTAGAAAACCCGATTTAAACCGTCTAACGCTGCTAAGCGCGAGGTGGGTGTATGCTGGAAATCCGCGTAGATATCGTCTTCGATAATTTGAAAATCGTGCTGTTCCGCCAGCTGTAATACCCGATGCGCAATGGCGGGCGTTAGGGTGCTGCCGGTAGGGTTATGAAACACGCTGTTGATGTAGAAAAGTTTAGGGTGATGCTCTGCTAACAATTGCTCAAAGCGTTTGATATCGGGTCCGTCGGCAAGGCGAGGCACGCCTATGACGCGAATGCGCTGCAAGTGCAGCAGCCCACACAGATTATAATAGCCTGGCGACTCTACAAACATCACGTCACCGGGCTCCAAAAGCATCCTTATTATCAGGTCGAGCGAGTGGCTACCTCCGCCGGTCATCACGATCTGCTGTGAGTCCACACCCACGGCGAGCATACGCAAACGCTCTTGAATCAACTCGCGCAGTGCTAGGGGCCCTTGAGGCGTACTGTATTCGAAAATTCCTGCGCGACTGTTGCGTGCTACGTGGCGAATAGCGTGGGTTAGGTCGTCTCCTTCTCGCCAATGGCTAGGCAGCCAGCCACAGCCTAACTTGAGCGTGTGCTCATTGGCATTGAAAAGCCCCCACAAGCCGTTTGTGACCTCTTCCAATGCGCCATTAATGGATGGTTGTGAGACTAACGATGCAGCGCTATCCGCGACATAAAATCCTGAACCGCGTCGGGAGCACACCAATCCAGCTGCAACCAAACGTTCATAGGCTTCGATTACCGCATTACGGCTAATGTTATGCGTGGCCGCTAAACGGCGAATAGAAGGTAAACGACGGCCACCTCCCGAACCCTGCGTTTCAATCCAATCTCGAATGCTCGCTTCGACCTGCTGCGCAATGGGCGTACCGGCATGCCGATTGATGGATAGTTCCATGAGTGGTCCTGTGGCTTTCAACGGTTCTTAGAAACGGTTCTTTAAACTGTTATTTAAAAGAGCGGAACAGTGTTTGGATAGTGGTGCTTAAGTGTACCTTACCCGGCGTTGGTAAAAATGCGAGCTTAGCGGTTCACAAAATGATCCGTTAGGAACCGCTCATGAAACGATGTAACGCCATCCGCTTAGCGTTTGCGCTGTGTATGATAACTGCCGGGGTTAATTTACAGGCCCCCCTTTATGATGCGCTAGCGGCTCGCGATGGCTTGGGCGTCGGAGCTACGACAATTGCCTTTGCTTGTTACGTGGCGGGCATTGTGCCGGTATTGCTCGGTTTAAATGGTTTGGCAGGCCGAGTGGGGCGCAAGCCATTAATCGTAGTTGCCTTGCTGCTAAGCCTGCTCGCAACCGCTATTACTCTGATGGCGCCTAGTTTATTAGGGTTGGGCATTGCTCGCTTTTTACTGGGTGTCGGCATGGGGCTAACGTCAGCGGTAGCGCCCGCTTACATGCAAATGCTTTTTGAAGATCAAAAGAGCGATGCCACGAGCTACGTGACGGCCAGTACTGCGCTTGGGTTTGGGTTGGGAGCTGCCGTTACCAGCCTGTTTATCTTCCACGCGCCTAGCGTATCGCCGCCAAGCCTATGGCTTTACTTGGCGGCGGCCTCGCTGGCGTTGCTGATGATTATCACGCTCGATGATCACGCGCCAAAGGCGGTTAACAACGCCATGTTGCGCCTTCCCAGCTATCCGCCGGGAACATTGGCGTATGGGCTAGCGATTTTACTAGCCTGGGCAACAGTAGGTTTGGTGATCGCAATATTGCCATCAACATTGCAGAAACACGGCTTATCTGCCTGGAGTGGATTTGCCACCTTTGGCATTTGCAGCTACGGCGTGCTTTTTCAACCTTGGGCGAGAAAACTGGCACCCCGTACCGCAACCGTATTGGGGCTGATTATTCTACCGCTGGCCTATAGCTTGATTGCTTGGGGTGCGATTCAAGGTTATCTCTTCGTAGTGCTGCTCGGCACGGTTGCTGCTAGCAGCGCATGCTATGGATTTATTTATCTTGGGGGATTAAGCGGCGTGCTGGCTATTGCCGGTGTGTTGTCTACCCAAGCTAGCGCGGGCTATTTTCTGATGGCTTACATGGGTTTTAGCATTCCCGTGATAAGTACGGGAATGCTGATTGATGCGGTGGGCCATACGCTCGCGTTAACGCTGTTTGGGCTCGCATTGGTTGGCGGTGTCGTCGTCACCATTGGCTTGTTAGTAGCTAGCGCGTCATCGATACTTAAACGTCCGTTTTGACCAATAGCCCACAAGAGGGGGCTGCCCAACGGGTATCGGCGGTAAACACGACATCGCATACCACCGGCGCGTAATAACGGCGTACTTCGTTATCAATACGGCCGCGCAGCTCGTCTTGGCGTGCGATTGAAATATCGGCTGTTTCGGGCAGCACTACGTGCACCATGACATACAGCATGCGGCCGGGGCGCACCATGCGCACGCGCACCTCTACGGTATCAATGTCAACGAGGCCACGCGCTACGGCTTGGCGTACAGGCTCTGCAATAGCTTCTTCAGGCGTTTTGTTGAGTAATTCTCTTAATGCTTGAGAAGCCATCCGTACCGGCACACCTAAGCACAGAATAATGACGGCAATCACCAACACTGAATCCACATAGGGCAGCACGGTGTACCAGCCCATCTGCTCAAACAGCACCACGAGGCAAAACGCCATCAAGATCGCGGCAGAGATTAAGCTATTCACCATCCAGTTGAGCTTGTCGGCGCTAACCAGCGGGCTATTAACATGACGCTGGCTGCGATGCATCACCCAGGCGGTTAGCGAGCAGGCGGCGGTGGCAAAGAGCGCATACAGGACGGCGATTCCCGCCGATATTTCACGCCCACCGGTAAGTAGTGCAGCGACAGCATCCACCAAGGCAAAAATAGACACGCCTAAAATCAGCAGTCCTTTGCATAGATTTACCAGCGACTCAAAATAGTTATACCCGAACGGATAGGATTCACTATCGGGACGACTCGCCAGCTTGCTTACCTTAATCGTTACCAGTGCTACGCTGAAATAGATAAGGTTGAACAACCCATCCAGCAAGATCGCCTGAGAGTTAGACGCCAGCGTGGCGGTAATGCCAGCACAGCCGATCAGTAGTGCCATAAAGGCAGAGAACGCTAACGTACTTGATTCTGTCTTCACGAACTTTTTTGCTCCAATGCTTACCTAACAAATAGGCTGTCAGAATAGCAACATCAATGGTTGTAATGTCAGCCATTTTTTGTCTTAAACATTAGTTTGTTGACTTAGCACCCTAGGAAGAGATGTCTTTATGCGCCATGCCAAGGATCTGACCTTCACGCTACTAACGCCAGAAGATGCCACCGAACTGTTGAGCTTAGAAACGCAAGAGCGTGAATGGTTCGAGCAATACATTGAAGCGCGTCCTAAGCACTTTTACACCTCGGAAGGTATTGCACAGCATATTGTTGAGTGCCTAGCGCTAAATGCCCAGCGGCGCATGAACCCGCTGATTATTCGTGATAAAGGCGCAATAGTTGGGCGCGCCAATCTGCGTGATATGCGCGATGGCCACGGCAAGGTCGGCTATCGCATCGCAGAGCAGGCCTGCGGGCAAGGTATCGCCCAGCGTGCACTGCACCAATTGATGCGTGACGCACGCTGCGTTTATCGGCTGCATACCCTTAAAGCGATAGTGTCATTAGACAACCACGCTTCTGTTCGCGTATTGGAAAAAGTAGGGTTTGAAAAGGCGGAAACGCTGGCAGCGCACTCATTGGTGGCGGGGCGGTGGCTTGATTGTGAGGTTTATAAGCGCTCAATTAGCTAGTCATAAAGTGAGATAAATGAGAAGCCCCCTTCTGATTGAGCAAAGGCTTTTACGTGAATATATAGGCGGCGATACTGTTTTAATAATCTTCTCACATTATAGAGGGTCGGCAGTTGGGGTTATCGAAAATAACGCGGGTCTTTGCTCTGCTTCCTGTTGAATATTGGTATCAAGGGGTGTGTCGTAGGTCTTGAGCAGATAGCCCAGCACCGAATAGAAACCCACCATCGCAATTAGATCGATCACTGCCTTACGTCCAATGGCTGCCGCTAGTGCGGACTCCTGCTCCGGCGCTAGCATGCGTGCGTCAAATAGCGCATCCACGGCTTGAACGATAAGACCGTCAACGCCTTCTGGGGTCCCTCGAATGGCCGTGATCCGCGCCTCCGAGAAACCCAGCGCGAGCGCTCGGCTGACGTGATGCGCCCATTCATAGGCCGCCTCCATACGCAGGCCCGCGCGCAAAATCACCACTTCGGTGAGCTCGGGCCCTAGCGCATTTTCTTTCACTACATGCTGGCGCAGCGGTGCCCACGCCTTAAGTAGGGCCGGGTGGTGAGCCATGGTGCGATAAACATTCAGTGCACCGGCAAAACCTTCGCGTTGATCGGCAATGTCGCTCGGCCAGTCAGCGTCAGCAATAGGTGGGCAGGGGGATGGCGTCATGAGAGGCTCCGTTCAAGTAGTGCGTTATCGCCGTTATTCTGCGATCGCGGCGTTGATAGCATCGGCAATGCGTTCAATGATTAGGTCGATATCGCTGGGCTCAATAATATATGGCGGCGCCAATAAAATATGGTCACCATAAGTGCCATCAATGGTACCGCCCATTGGATAGCTGATAAGGCCCCGTGCCATGGCCTGGCGTTTGATCTTGGCATGAATCTTTTTAGTCGGATCGAAAGGTGTTTTATGCTCTCGGTCGGCGACTATTTCGATACCGCGAAACAAGCCTCTGCCGCGTATATCGCCCACGTGGGGGGAGGCCGCGAGAGCCGTCTCAAGTCCGCTCTGCAACCTCGCGCCCATGGTATTAACATTAGCCAGTGTCTCTGGCCGGGCAATGATCTCAACCACTTTATTGGCAGCGGCAGCCGCAACGGGGTGGCCAATGTACGTATGCCCGTGCTGAAACTGGCCGGAACCGTTGACAAAGCTTGCGTAGATTTTATCTGACAGCATCACCGCGCCGATGGGCTGATAGCCTCCCCCCAGGCCTTTGGCGATGGTGACGATATCCGGTATGACGCCGTCTTGTTCGCAGGCAAACACGGTGCCGGTACGCCCCATGCCGCACATGACTTCATCAAGAATCAGCAGGACGCCGTACTTATCGCAAATGGCGCGAACGTGCTTAAAGTAATCAGCAACCGAGCCGACCGCACCCAGCGTAGCACCCACCACGGGCTCGGCAACGAAGGCCATGACTTCCTCAGGGCCAAGTGCCAGAATCTTGGCTTCGAGTTCGTCTGCAAGCCGAGCGGCGTAAGCTTCGGATGACTCATCAATGCCCTTATCGCGATAAGCATAGCAGGGCGAGACGTGATGAGTTTCTGGCAGGATGGGCTGAAACTGTTGGCGGCGCATCGCGTTGCCGCCCGTGGCTAAAGCACCAATAGTATTGCCGTGATAGCTCTGGCGCCTGGCGATGATATGACGCCGCTGGGGAGCGCCAATTTCTACAAAGTATTGCCGCGCCATCTTCAAAGCGGCTTCAACCGCCTCTGAACCCCCTGAGACCAGATAGACATAATTCAGCCCCTCGGGCGCTAAATCGACTAGTTTCTCCGCAAGCGCTTCAGCAGCATCCGTGGTGAAAAAGGCCGTGTGCGCATAGCAAAGATGATCAATCTGCGCGCGCATAGCTGCCAACACTTCTGGGTGAGCATGGCCGACACTGGTGACCGCAGCGCCCCCTGACCCATCAAGATAGCGGCGTCCGCTGGTATCCGTGATGTAGACGCCTTGCGCCGACGCAGCATGAGGCAACGTTCCGCCGATGCCGCGATGAAGAATACGTGTCATAGAGCCTGCTCCTTATTACCCTGTCCTGAGTACTCGCCGGTGTGGGCTTGAGATGGTAAGAAGATTGGCACAACTCTATAGATGTTAGCAACAAGTGGATCATTTTATTTGAAATAAAACATTTGGATCATTGTTTTTTTAGATCAGTAACGTTTAAATCATGGGCTGCTCAGCGGCGAGGGCCTCATGGCCCAGCGGCTTGGCTACGAATGATGAATCACTGACACGAGCCGGATAAGAGGCAACACGCATGGCGCAAAGCGACCCCGTGAGAGAGCAGATTATTGCCCAGTACGATGCCATGTCAGGGCAGCTCCAGCAGGCCGCTCGCTATGTGCTTGAGTATCCGGACGAAGTAGCCCTGGTGTCCATGCGTGAGCTGGCGCGTCATGCGGCGGTGCAACCCGCGACGATGACACGGCTTGCAAAGTTCTTAGGCATGCAAGGACACGATGAACTTCGGGCACATTATGCCGCGGCGCTGCGCCGGGGGAGCGACGGCTTTGCTGCGCAGGTTCGTCTGCGCGAAAGCGAAGATACCGAGCAGCCCAAAAGCGATATTGCCTCTCATATGCTGCATGGGTTGAGCGCCCAGATTGCTAGGCTCAGAGAACCTGAGTCGCTGCAGCGGCTTGCAGCCGTTGCCGAGCGGCTGGGGTCGGCGAGGAAGGTATACGTGTTAGGTTTGCGCTCGTGTCATTCCGTTGCATGGCATTTCCATTACGTTATGTCACTGTTAAGCGAGCGTTCTGTCCATCTAGATGGGCCTGCGGGAACCGGTGGAGACGCGCTCATCCGCGCGACGGCGGATGACGTGGTGCTCGTCGTCTCCATCAAACCCTATGCGGCTGAGACGCTAGCGCTTGCGCAGCTGGCTAAAGACAAGGGGCTGGACATTCTTTCGATCACCGACAGCGAAGTTTCACCGTTGGTCGGAATGTCCACGCACACCATTTTTTGCGCTACGGAAAGCTACAGCTTTTTCCATACGCTCACCCCCGCTTTAGCCGTCTCCGAAGTACTGTGCACCTTATTGGCTGAGCATGATCGAGCTAAATCATTAGACGCCTTGCTGCGTGCCGATGATCATTTCGCGCACCTTAAAACGTACGCCACGGCTACCCCTCAATCCAAACCGCGTCGCCCTTAAAAGCGATTGGCCATGTGCGTAGCGCGACGTTTTCGTTCTCCAGGCACTGGCCGTCTGCTAAGCGAAAATGCTGCTTGTAGATAGGCGAGGCGACGACGGCCGCGCCTTTTATATCGCCGACGATACCGCGGGCGATTACATTGACCTGGGAGAACGGATCAAAGTGGTCGAGGGCGTACAGCTCAGTGGGGCGGCCAGGCAGCGTCGTGGCGTTTGGTTCGACCGGCAAATAGAAAATGGCGACTTGGGCCGGGCCGCTTGCGGTTTCAAACCAAGCGGCAACGCCAGAGAAGGCCACTAGATCGGCCTTAGTACAGATTTTTTGCCACGTCTTTGTGTGGTTGAAGCCTGCCGTATCCATCTCGTCTTTCAATGCAACTGCGGTCATGGAGTGCCTCATTTTATTCAGTGTCAGGGACAGTGCACAGAATCGCTTACGCCGGGCGTAGCTGGCCGCGCTCGGAGGTCATAATGATCGATGGATCTGGGCGGTCATCGTTGACGAAGCTGCGGAAACGCTTGAGCTTTTCAGGGTCGCTGATAGCCTCTGCCCATTCGCATTGATAGGTATCTACCACCGTTTTCATCTGGCGTTCGAGCTCGGCGTTGATGCCTAAGCTATCGTCCAAAATCACCTCTTTAAGATACGCCAAGCCGCCATCTAAATTTTCGCGCCACACGGAAGTGCGCTGTAGCCGGTCGGCGGTGCGTACGTAAAACATCAAGAATCGGTCGATAGTGCGGTAGAGCTGTTCATCGTCAAGGTTGGTGGCGAACAGTTCGGCATGGCGCGGGCGCATGCCGCCGTTGCCACAGACGTAGAGATTCCAGCCGTTCTCAGTGGCTATGATGCCGATATCTTTGCTCTGTGCTTCAGCGCATTCGCGGGTGCAGCCGGAAACGCCAAACTTGATCTTGTGAGGAGAGCGCAGACCTTTGTAGCGATTCTCTAACCAGATCGCCATGCCAACGCTGTCCTGCACGCCGTAGCGACACCAGGTGCTGCCCACGCAGGATTTTACCGTGCGCAGTGATTTCCCATAGGCGTGCCCAGTCTCAAAACCTGCGGCAATCAGCTCGCTCCAGATATCCGGCAGGTCTTCCAAGCGTGCACCGAACAAATCGATTCGCTGACCCCCGGTGACTTTTGAGTAGAGGCTGTATTTTTTAGCGACCTCACCCAGGGTAATCAGTTTGTCAGGCGTGATTTCACCACCGGCCACGCGGGGCACGACCGAGTAGGTGCCGTTCTTTTGCATGTTGGCCATGAACGTATCATTGGTATCCTGCAAAGGAATATGCGCGGCATCGGTGATGGGCTCGTTAAAGCAGGAGGCTAGAATGGAACCCACGGCGGGTTTGCAAATATCGCAGCCTAGGCGGTGAGTATCGGGGTTGCCGTGCTTTTCAATTAAGTCAGTGAAGGTTTTAATGCCTTCAACGCGGACAATATCGTAGAGCCCTTGGCGGGTATGGGCGAAGTGTTCGCAAATCGATTTGTCGACATCGACGCCGCGTGCTTCCAGCTCATAGTCGACCACACTTTTGAGCAGCGCGGTACAGCCACCACAGCCGGTGCTAGCTTTCGTGGCGATTTTTACGCCAGCAATATCCTTCGCGCCGCCGTCAATGGTGGCGCAAATGTCGGCTTTGCTGACGTTATGGCAGGAGCAAATCATCGCCGTTTCCGGCAGTGCGCCGGGGCCAAGGGCAGGGGCCGCGCCGCTCTGGGGCAGAATCAGCGAGGCGGGCTCAGCAGGTAGCTCAATGCCGTTTGAATAATACTGCAATAGCGTGTCATAAACGCCGTTGTTGCCTACCAGCATAGCGCCGAGCAGTTTTTTACCGTCGCTGGAAACCACTAACTTGCGGTATTCCTGTTTGATCGGGTCCAAGTAGCGGAACATTCGAGCGCCGGGGTTTTGATTGCCGTGGGCGTCCCCAATCGAACCGACATCAACGCCCAGGAGCTTGAGCTTGGTACTCATGTCGGCACCAGCAAAGAGCGTGCTGCCGTCCATCAGCGTTGAAAACGCAGCTTTGGCCATTTGATAGCCGGGCGCCACAAGGCCGAAAATACTCTGGTTCCATAGCGCCACTTCGCCAATCGCGAGAATGGCCGGGTCGCTGGTGAGGCACTGATTATCCACCACGATACCGCCGCGTTCGCCAATCTCCAGACCGCAGTCTCGCGCGAGCTGATCGCGAGGGCGAATGCCGGCAGAAAAGACAATCAGGTCGGTTTCAAGAATCTTATCGTCCTGGAAAACCATGCGATGGCGGCTTGCCTCACCATCTTCAATACGCTGCGTCGCGCGCTCGGTGAGCACCTGTACGCCCAGCGCTTCAATTTTTTCGCGCAGCAGCTCGCCGCCTTCGTTATCCACCTGCATCGGCATTAGGCGCGGCGCGAACTCGATAACTGCGGTGTCTAAGTTCAAACCACGCAGGGCATTGGCTGCTTCTAAACCCAGCAAACCACCCCCGACGACTACACCGGTGGTGGCCGTTTCAGCGACAGCGCGAATGGCATCAAGATCGTCCAGCGTGCGATATACCAGGCAGCCTTCACGATCATTACCGGGGATCGGTGGTACAAACGGATAGGAGCCGGTGGCCAGCACGAGGCGGTCGTAGGGGTAGCGGCCCTGGTCGGTAATAACTTCATTAGCCGCGCGATTAATCTCGATCACCGCTTCACCGCTGCGCAGCTCCACGTTGCTAAGGGCGTAGTAATCCGCTTCGCAAAGCGCCAGAGCATCTGCATCGCGGCCGCTAAAGTATTCAGAAAGATGTACTCGGTCATAGGCGCGGTGGCGTTCTTCACCAAACACGGTGACCTGATAGCGTTCCAGTGCGCCGTTCTCGACTAGCTGCTCGACCAGGTGGTGGCCGACCATGCCGTTACCAATAATAATAAGCTGCTGTTGGGTAGATGCTGTTTGCATAGACACGTTTTTAGTAGGCCCTTTTTTAGCAGACCCGTTTTTAGCGGACATGGCTAAGCCGCCTCCGGCGTTGTGTGAGGTGAGTTTGCATAAGAGACAAACGAATTTTCAGGCGCCGCGCTACGCAGCACTTCAATATCCGCGGCGCCAAACAGCAGCGCCTGGCGGCAGTCATTAAGATTGCTGCCTGCGAGTGCTTGCTCGAAGTACCAAGGGCCCAGCGCGGTATCGCCGTAAAGCACCGCGCCTTCAATCTTCCCGTTGCGTAGCAGCACCCGGCGATAGTCGCCGCGTTCGATGTCGCGGTAGCTCAACACCTCGTGTTCAGCGCTGGGCTGTGTGGGGCCAAACGCATAAAGCGTAATGCCGCTGATCTTGAGTTTGGTGGCGCTGGGAGCATCCATGTATCCAGGCGTCGCGGTGCCGCATAGCGTAGCGGCAAGCACTTCTACCTGCCGCCAAATCGGCTCCACTAAGCCGTAAGTCGCGCCATTAAATTGGCAGCACTCGCCCAGCGCTGAAATGGCTGGATCACTGGTCGTGAGGTATTCATCGACTAAAACGGCATGCTCCGTTGCCAGGCCCGCGTGATGGCCAAGCACAGCATTGGGTGTAATGCCGGCGGCGATAATCACGCTGGTCGCTTCCAGCTTGCGGCCATCAGCAAGATGGACGCTGGTGACTTGGCCTTGGGTGTCGCCTTCTAGCCGTACTAGCTGAGCGCCGGTAACGATATTCAAACCGCGCTGAGCCAGGGTGTTTTGCAGCAGGTGCGAGGCGGTCGTATCCAGCTGCCGGTTCATTAGCCGCTCGCTACGCTGGAGCACGCTAACATGGATATCATTGCCGCGTTTACGCAGCCCTTCGGCGGCTTCTAATCCCAATAGGCCGCCTCCGATGACCACGCTATTGCCTCCTTGGAGGGCAATGGCCTCAAGCGCGGCGGCGTCCTGTAAGTCGCGAAAGCCATGCACACCGCCAAGCTCAATGCCTGGAATGGCGGGCATTGCCGGGCGCGAGCCGGTGGCTAATGCCACGTGATCGTAAGTGAGCGTGCGGCCGCTATCGGTGGTGAGCATTCGATGAGCGCGATCAAGCGTGTCGACTTTTTCGCCCAGTATGAGTGTGATGCCTTGATCTGCGTACCACGCAGCGTCGCGCAGCGTCAGTGCGTCGGGCTGCATCTCACCCGCGAGCAGCGGCGAGAGCAAAATACGGTTATACGCAGGGGTCGGCTCTGCACCGATGACCGTGATGTGCTGTGGGCGAATAGGCTTTTTCACCAACGCCTCAATCAGACGATGACTCGCCATGCCATTTCCGATAATCACCAGATGGCGAATGGATGAGTACTGGGATGGGGTTTCCATGGGCGGCTCCTCTGTGTCTTTGCAGCTGCTTGAGCACCAAGCAAAAAAACGCCCCTGCTACACCTTCTTAGCAGAAGAGGTAGCAGGGGCGTCGTTGCCCGATAGCATTTTTAAAAATCTTGATATCTAATTAAATGGCAATTATCTAGCCAACCGTTTTTTTAATTGTTTCTTTATAATTATTTCAGTGGCTTATAGAGATTTTTAAGATGGCTAACTTAGCTGCTCGAATGTAAGCCTGCACGGCAATGGTGCGTTAAGTGCTTGGTATGCACTCCTAGCCCCCAGTGTCAGGATGAGTGTCGCACCCTCTGATACCCTGTTCTTATAAAC
>NZ_JBQDLQ010000077.1:0-15783 GCF_052095695.1 Halomonas sp. | reverse complement strand
CGTTAGCGCCTTCAGGCAGAGTTTTGAAGCCATCAGACTGAATTTCAGAAAAATGAGCAAAAACGTCGTCACTGCCGTCAGACGGTGCAATGAAACCAAAACCTTTAGAATCGTTGAACCACTTAACTGTGCCAGTTGCCATGTTATAAATCCTTTTCGCAATTTGCGAATTGTAAAAATCCTGGTATTACCCAGATAAATAGTGAGTAGAACAAGGAATACAATTACAGACTACCGAAAGAATTCGAATGTTTCTGGAACCATGCTGCTTGCTAACTTACTGCGCATACCTTGCCACGGATACCCAACCAGGTCAAAACCTTTCACCTTTTTCTTTCTGGCAACAGCAGTAAAAAAGAGCAAAGACATAAAAATAGCAGTAATCTTGCCAGTGAGCTGGGCACTATTAATCCGACCGCCTAGCGCGCTTTACTGACCCGACAACCCCCGCGTCATTCGCGGTCGGGAAGGTACTCAGGAAGAGGTCTTGAACATGCTATATGGACTTAGTTTGTTAGCAGGCATTGTGCTACTCACCCTAGGAGGGGAAGCACTTATTCGCGGCGCGGTGGCGGGCGCTAAACGAGTGGGTGTCTCGCCCTTGCTGACAGGGCTTGTCGTGGTGGGCTTTGGTACTTCAGCGCCCGAGCTGGTCGTTTCTATTCATGCCGCTATGAACCAGCAGCCGGACATTGCTATTGGCAACATAGTGGGCAGCAACATTGGCAATATTTTATTGATCCTGGGAATGTGCGCGGTTATCTGCCCGATGGTCGTTCAGCCTTTAGCACTGCGCCGTGATGGACTGGTCGTTGTTTTGGCCAGCCTGCTGTTTATAGCCCTGTCGTTTAGCGGAGCATTAGGCCGCGTTGATGCCGGAATTTTTCTTGCCTGCCTCGTCTGCTATCTCGTTTGGGCCTACGTAAGCGAAAGCCGCCAGCATGTTCCGGCGACCGATATGCATACCTCAGAAGCGGAGGAAATGACCAAGCTACCCACGACAGGCTGGATGATGGGCCTAGCGCTGATTGCCGGCCTAGGCATGCTGATAGGTGGCTCGCAGTTGCTCCTTTATGGCGCCATTGGTTTGGCCCAGGCCATGGGGATTTCTGAGGCGGTTATTGGCCTAACCATCGTTGCCGTGGGTACTTCGCTGCCTGAAATGGCGGTCTCAGTGATTGCAGCGCTACGGCGTCATGCCGATGTTGCCGTCGGAAACATTCTTGGCAGTAATATTTTCAACCTGCTTGGCATCTTAGGTATCTCAGCGTTTTTACAGCCACTGCCGCTGGCACCGCGCGTGGCAATGTTTGATCAGTGGGTCATGCTGGGCGCTGCTGGCCTGCTGGTATTGTTTTTGTATACCGGCATGCGCCTATCACGCTGGGAAGGCGCTGCGCTGCTGGCAGGCTATGCCGCTTACTTAGCGCTAAGCTTTACTATCTTTTAAACGCATCTGCTCGCTGATTGCATTGAGCCAAAAGCATCCTGTGCTTTTGGCTTATTCATTTAAGCCACTTTTCACTGAGAAGAATTATCGTGCGAATCGCGACATTAGGGCCGAGTGGTAACAATCACGAACTGATTGCCAAACGCTATCTTAAAATGCGCTGTTCAGACGTGGGAAGCGTGGTTCTTTACACGCAGTTTGAAGACGCATTCCAAGCGCTCATGACAGGACAGGCAAGCCACGTACTGCAATGTACTGCCCATGCCGCGCACAGCGATTGCGTCGGCCGCTATATGCACCAAGCCTATCCCGTGGACACTTTTATTGCCGGCAGTAAACCCCTGGCACTGCTCGCACAGCGCGCGATTACCCACCCCGCCCACGTGGCACTGCAGCCAGCAACGCGTTATTACGCAGACTTAAGCCGCTATCCAGCCATCATTGAGGCCCCGACCATCGTGGCGGTAGCAGAAGGCTTGTTAGACGGCCGCTTTGAAGCGGGCATCTGTGCTGAAGAAGTACTAGCGCTGGCGCCTGAGCAACTGCGTATCGTGCAGTCGCTTGGCCCTGCGCTAGATACCTGGGTGATGTTTGCGAATAGCCCCCTGCCCGCCTCTTCATCGCTGCGGCTAGATCACAAAGATGATGATGACGCCCGCTGCGACTAACGCCACGCGATGCCACAGCGCTTTGCGTGCAATAACGCCAAACGAAATGGCCGTTAACCCAACCGCCACTTTTAGCGTGTAAAGCAGAGCGCCCGAAGGATTAAAAGCTAGCTGAATCATCTCTGGGTTGGCGACCATCGCCAACGGAATGATATACAGCCCAATACCCAGCGCCATCGCCTTAAACGCCACTTTTAGCCAGTTCTCGCCAACCATGCCCGCTGCAATAAACACGCCCCCGCACACCGGCGGCGTAATGGTTGAGAGCAGCGCATACCAAAACACGAAAAGATGTGCCAAAAGCGGCTCTAAACCTAAAGAGGTTAACGCAGGCCCGGCAACCGAAACACAAATCACGTAGGCAGCCGTGGTCGGCACCTCCATGCCGAGAATCAAACACGCCAACGCCGTCAAGAGCAGCGCCGGCCACAGGGCGTCGTTGGAAAGCGACAAAATACCTGAGGTAATTTTAACGCCTAACCCCGTCAGCGAAAGCACCCCAACCACCAGCGACGCACACAGAATAATGGCGCCAATGACCGCGATCTGGCGTCCGGCGGTCACCGCCGCTTCCGCTACGCGACGCGCAAAATCAGGCAGTGAAAAGCGTAGTTTGACATTGAACAATAGCAGCGCAACGCCTGCAAAAATCGCAATGCTGGCCGCGTACTGCGGGGTATAGCCACCGTGAAAAATGCGCTCTAACAGCAGAACGAACGGTATCGCGAAAAATAGTGAGGTAATCAGCACCTCCTTCGCATGGGGCCGTTCACTCTCAGCGACTGGCTGTAAATCATGCCGAGTCGCATACGCATTAATGCCTACCCAAACGGTCAGAAAATACAGCACCGCCGGCAGCATAGCGGCAGCCATAATCTGCGTGTAGGGCGTTCCCGTAAGCTCGACCATCACGAACGCACCCGCCCCCATCAACGGCGGCATAATCTGCCCACCGGAAGAAGCAACGGCCTCCACCGCACCGGCCAACGAACGCGGATAACGCAAACGCACCATCGAAGGAATGGTGATCGCCCCGGTTGAGGCCACGTTGGCCGAGGCTGAACCAGAGATAGACCCCATCAATGCCGATGAAATCACCGCCACTTTGGCAGCCCCGCCCGTCAGGCGACCCGCCACGGCGCTGGCTAAATTCATAAAGCCCTGCCCAGCTTCACCGGCATTGAGCACTGCGCCAAAAATCACAAAAATAGCGACAACGCTGACGCTCACGCCGGTCAATGATCCCCACAGGCCGCCTTCGGCAATGGTCAGCGTACCGACCATACTCTGCAACGGCAGACCTGGGTGCCCAAAGGCGCCGGGCACATACTGGCCAAAAGCACCGTACATCAGTGCCAATAAGGCTACTAGCGGCAGCGGCCAGCCAATCGCTCGGCGGGCAGCCTCAAGCGCCAGTGCAATTAAAAACACGCCAATCGCCATCTGTAGATGCGTATCGATAAAGCCATACTGATTAGCCAACGCCGCTTCGTTAAAGGCGATATAGCTGCACGCCGCCATGCCCAGCAGCGTTAAAAGCCAACCGCTTATGCGCTGCGCCGGCGTTTTCGCCATAAAGATCAATACCCACGGCAACAGCAGCGCCATGTGCAGCGGCCGACTCACCAGCGCAGGCGTTAAGCCGTAAAAAATAAGTCCAAGGTGGAATACAACACTAACCGCCCCAAGCGCTATCCAGCCAGGCGCTATCGCGTTGTTCGCTGCGGAGGGCGTCGCTGCTTGCGACGAAAAGGAAAAACGCATGCCAAGTTGCCTATTGATACAGCACTGCCACGGCACAAGCGCCGTGGCAGTGGGAAGAGGAACGAGAGAAGCTATCGAAAAGGGCTATCGCACAGGACTATCGCACAGGACTATCAAACAGCGTTAGCGAAGGGCATCCGGTATGTCGATACCCGCTTCATCGTAGTAACGCAGTGCACCGGGGTGAAGCGTACCCAACATATTTTCAAGCATTTTCGGCGTAATACTGCCCCACCAGGCGGCCTCTTCGGCCATGGCATCGCGACGCTCCCAGAACGTCTTCGTCAGCAGGTACGCGGTGTCGTCATCCATCTGCGTAGTAGTGTAGGCAATAACCGGCAGTGACGTCGTTTCAACATCTTGCTCCACTCCGGGGTAAGTGCCGCCAGGAATGGTTTGACGCGGCGCGCCGGTCTGTTCGATTTGCTCGTCGGTCAGGCTTACCATAGAGACTGGCATGCTGGCAGCCGTCTCAATCACGTTAGGCGACGGGAACGAGCTGGCGGTCACAAAACCGTCAATCTGGCCATTTTTAAGCGCATCAGGGCCACTACCAATAGCAGCATCGGCAATTTGAACGTCGTCTGCCAGGCCGAACAGCTCTAGATAGCGAGCCGCTTCACGGGCACCAAACGTGCCTTTACCAATCAACAGGTGCTTACCTTCCAGGGCGGAAATATCGGTCACGCCTTCATCGCCCGCCAGTACAAAGTGCATGGTAATAGAAGGGATCGGGAATAAGCCGCGTATCTCTTGAAAGCGAGGGCTCTGCCGCTCAGCAAAGGGGCCTTCGCCCGCCATCGCCTGTTCGACTAGCGCAGGAGGAGTCGTGAAAACGTAGTTACCCTGGCGGGCCATGACTTCCATTACATTTTGTACGGAACCTTGGCTTTCTTCCAACGTAAGAATAATGTCGTCGTCCGTGCCCTGGCGAATCGCCTCAGAAAGCTCTACGCCCATCTGATAATAGGCGGTTCCTGCAGAAGCCGATTTATAGGTCACACGCGTTTCGGCATGGGCGGAAAACGCGGCACTGGCTAGGGCTAACGTCGCTACTGACATGCCAAGCGTGCGGTTTAGGGAGCGAAATGGGTTGCGCATTCTTTTATTCCTCAACGTGTCCAGTAGCCGCTTTCTAGCCGGCCTCATTTTTATCTTACCAAGCCGTGAGCGTGGCGCGCCTCAAAATAGCACGACGGCGCTTAATCGGGCACTCCCCTGCTGAATGTCCTCTAACGCCACCAGCCATCAAACCACTTCATCCATTTTTGCATGCTGCGTTTTAAAGAACACCATTAGCGAGATTAGCAAAAGCCTGTAAAAACAAAATTTAATTAATTTTACTATTAGCACTTAGTATCATAATAATAAAATAATGAATTAATTTACAAAACCATTGCTTCTAAAGCTTCCATTACCTAAAAGATTAATTTACTAAAAAAAGACTCGATTCTTTTAATAATGACAGCCTTCATTCGTTTTTATAACGTATTGCGCCGCAACACAGGCTGATAACATGGAATCCCTTTTAAACAATTTCTAATAACTTAACCATGGGACAGACCTCACATGCCTACGTTGAGCAAACACTCTTGCCAGCCACGATTATATCGTCGCTGGCTTTTTTTATTAGCAGCCTTACTGTTATGCATCAGCCCTAGCGCTTTTGCCGTCACCGGCGAATTAAATTTAACCACCTCGCTCGTGGGCTTTTTTGCCGTCGCTATTTTTGTCTTGGCATATGCGTTAGTCATGGCCGAAGAAAAGATTCATATGCGCAAATCAAAACCCGTACTAGTAGCCGCCGGCATTATTTGGGGGCTTATCGGCTGGGTGTATGTCCAAAATGGCATGTCTGAGACATCAGAATACGCGTTTAGGATGACGCTGTTAGAGTTCACCGAGCTGATGCTATTCTTACTGGTGGCGATGACTTATATCAATGCGATGGAAGAGCGTCACGTGTTCGACGCGCTGCGGTCATGGATGCTGCGCAAAGGCTTCAACTATCGCACACTTTTTTGGCTAACGGGCGGTCTTGCCTTCGTGCTGTCACCCGTTGCCGATAACCTCACCACCGCTTTGCTCATGTGCGCCGTCGTGACGAAAGTTGCCGAAGGTGATCAACGCTTTATTAACATGGCATGCATCAATATTGTGGTTGCCGCCAACGCAGGCGGCGCATTTAGTCCTTTCGGCGATATAACCACGCTCATGGTGTGGCAGGCAGGCATGGTCGCGTTTCAAGATTTCTTCATTCTATTTATTCCGGCGCTGGTCAACTTCTTGATCCCCGCCACCATCATGAGTCTATTTATTAAGGATGAAAAGCCCGCCAGCGTTCATGAAGACGTCTGGATGAAGCGTGGCGCGCGACGCATCGTGGCGCTGTTTTTATTGACCATTATCACCGCCGTGCTCTGCCACGTTGTGCTTCACCTGCCGCCCGTACTGGGCATGATGACCGGCCTGGGCTATTTGCAGTTCTTTGGCTATTACCTGCGCCGTAGCTTGCCTCGTTCACTAAAGCGCAAACGTGAGATTTACAGCCGGGAAGGCGATAATCGTAAGTTGGCACAGTTAGGTAGCGTGGTTCCCTTCGATGTTTTTAATCGCGTGGCGCGCGCCGAGTGGGACACGTTACTGTTCTTCTATGGGGTCGTCATGTGTGTGGGCGGGCTAGGTTTTATGGGCTATCTCAGCCTGCTATCAGACGCCCTGTATACCGGCTGGAACCCTACCGCGGCCAATATTACGCTAGGCGTTGCCTCTGCGGTAATCGACAACATTCCAGTGATGTTTGCCGTACTCACCATGGAGCCCGACATGTCCCACGGCCAATGGCTGCTCATCACCTTAACCGCGGGGGTTGGCGGCAGCCTGCTATCGATTGGCTCAGCGGCCGGCGTGGCAGTAATGGGGCAGGCACGAGGGTCCTATACGTTCATGGGGCATTTACGCTGGTCGCCGGTGATCCTGCTCGGCTATATCACTAGTATTCTGGTCCACATGTGGATCAATGCTGATAGCTTTGCGCTTTTCAATTAACTCAGGCTAGCGGCCCAAGCAACGTTAGGCCCCCTTTTCACGCAGGCTGAAAAGGGGGCCTAGTCCATTTACTTATAGTACGTCTAAAAGAAGATGCTTGGATTATTCAACATAAATATTCAGCCCACTAAGACGCATCACTGGCCCGGCATCGTGAGCGGGCCTGCTCGCGCTACCACCCGCTGCCACGCAGTATCTTGTTCAATACGCGACACAAAGGCGGCAATAGCCGGATATTTCTCCAGCGACTGAGTGGCAGCAACCGCCTGCAGCGGAAAGCTCATTTGAATATCGGCACCGCTGGGCCACGGCCCGGCAAAATTACCGTGCGCAGATAAGCATTCGTTAATGACGCTGAGATGCTGCTTAATTTGAGGCGCGAAGAAGCGCTTACTCATCGTATCGCTAATGCCTTTCGCTAACGGCTTTATCAGCCACGGCGACTGCTTGGGTATCTGCCCAAACACAAGCTGCATCACCAGCAGCGGCATCAGCGAGCCTTCGGCGTAATGCAGCCAGTACCGATAATCTACCCACGCATGTATATCTTCCTGAGCAGGCTGCAGCCGACCTTGCCCATAGCGCTGCAGCAGATAATCAATGATCGCCCCCGACTCGGCCACGGTCAGATCACCATCCGTAATCACCGGCGACTTACCCAACGGATGAATTTTTTTCAGCGATGCTGGCGCATGCTGTGTTTTCTCATCGCGCTGGTAAACGACCAGTTCGTAGTCCAGCTCAAGGGCTTCGAGTAGCCATAGAATACGATGAGAACGCGATTTTTCCAGATGGTGAACATGAATCATAAAAGCTCCTTGGGACTGAGTTAGCCGCACGCATTGCGACAGCGATCCTTTTCTGCCAGTACATTTCTACTAGTACATTGCGCCTATTGCTTGAAACCACGATTATCAAGGTCAGCTTACATAGAACCTATAGGCCAAGACTAGCGCCATCTCAGTGCTGCCAAGCATAATTATGATCGAGACGCCTGGCGCCAGCGCGCCAGCATATCCAGCGGTGACCATGTACCTTGCAGCCAGGGCGCTAATAGGCGCATAGAGAGTGGAATAAACACAAACACCATGACAGGCGTCAACATTAAGGTGCTCACTACTACCCGCGGCACTAGTGCCCACTCAGCTAATACGCCGCCAAATAACCACTGAAACAGCAGTGAGATAGGAAAAAAAGCCACCCAGACGGCCACCGCCTGTTTCCAGCGCGGAGGAATGCTGCTAACGCTAGTTTGAAACCAAGTATCCAGCCCTGTTGCGCGATGCTCATGGGGCGCCTCATAGAGCCCTGCCCCGCGTTCGAGCCACGCATGACGTGAAGCAGAATGCTCCCAGGCTGCTAAGGTCTTACTGCTGCTAAAGCGAAATATGATCTGATATTCATCATCGTCAACCGGTGGCGCCAATACGCCAGAGCCGAGATAGCCAGCAAAATCAGCCGCTAGCTCCCGCCCTTCGTTAAGCCAACGATTAAAATCGAAATAGCGGCCGTGCTCAACGCGCCGAGCCACCATCAATGTGACAGGTGAGGCAGACATGGTATATCTCCTAATGTGCTGACAGCGCAGGCCGGGTAGGCAGGCTGTTTGCTTTCAAGCGGATAAGCCTAAAAGTCCAATAACCACATTATACAAGCAATGTTGATGCCATGTTATGCCAGAAACGCAAAAGCCTACTGCGGATGAGAAAGGTATGCCCCGCACGAATGGACTTCCCTTGAAGCGCTCACCTATGGGCGCTGCAAAGCAATATATCGACAGAGAGCACGGTTACTTAAGGGGCAGGGCTGGCGGCACCTAAAAAGCGCGCCTGCCAGTAATCGACTTCTAACGGCACGCTCACCACACGACGACCATTACCGGGCGCATGAATCATTTGGCCGTTGCCACGATAGATACCGACATGGGTCGCTTTGCGACGATCACCAAAGAACAGCAGGTCGCCGGGGCGCGGGGCATCGGCCTTTGGCAAGGCTTGAAACTGCTCATTGGCGGTGCGCGGTACGCGAATGCCTGCCGCCCGATAGGTCATTTCCACCAGCCCCGAGCAGTCTAGACCTTCCGGCGTATTGCCTCCGAAGCGGTACGGCGTGCCAATGGCCTGCTGGGCATGAGAGAGAATGAGCGCACGCTCCATAGAAATACCGGCGCGATCGGGTGGTGCATCTATCGGCGCGAGCTCACGGTTGGCACAGCCCGCTAGCGCAAGCATCAATAGGCAGGGCAACAGCCACCCGCGGCGCAAGACGACCACATAAGCTAAAGACGACAGGCGAACCAATGACATGGACAGGCGCTCCGGTAAGCTAACTGCCCACATAATGGCGTAAAGCATGCCTAGCCGCCAACAATGGTTAACGCCCTATCCACTCAATAAAGCTAGTGTCACCAAGCGCATGGCGCTCATGACGCACTCGGCTCATCGCTGCATAGGGCAAATCCATCGCCAGCACTCGCGAAAGCGGCTGTTCAAGTACCTGTCGTAACAGGCCATTGCAAACAAACAGATGGGCCACGACCAGCACATGCTGACCGGGCGGCTGGAGAAGTAGCCGCCGCCAAACTTCGGCGAGCCGGGCATCAAATGCTTGCAGCGTCTCGCCATCAGGAGGCGCGACCTCGGCAGGTTTGTGCCAAAACGCACTCATTCGTGCGGTGCCTTCTGCGGCGGTTACCTCTGCGTAGGTTTTACCTTCCCACTGCCCCAAGTGTAGCTCGGCGAGATCGTCTTCCACCTGCACAGGGAGATCAAACTCTTCGCCTAGCCACAGGGCAAACTCACGGCAGCGCATCAGCGGCGAAGTGACAATCGCATCGTAAGGCAAATGGCCTTCGACCGTATGGCGCATGACCGTATCCGTCACCTGCTGCCAACCTGTATCACTGAGCGGATGGTCAGTTGAGCCACGCAGCATACGCCCACCCACCGGCTCACCATGACGTAACAAATCAATGGTGGTAGCGCTTGCATCAGAAAAACGCATTTTAGGCTCCTGGTTTTTCAACGCATCAGCGCGCTTAAACATAGTCAGAAGATAGCGATATCCTGCCCCCCTTAGATGACAGCACCGGGGCACTTCTGTGACGAGTTAATGACGCTTTGGAAAACGGGTGACACCATCCTGTCAAAACCCCACACCAACGCCTAGTGCCCGCCTTTTGGCTTGAGACGCTCGAGCGGCGGGAACACCACATCGCTACCGTTCACATCGAGCTGGCGGATATCCGTTGGGTAGCCTTTCTCGTCGAGTGTGACTAAACCAATCCCGCTGGCGTTCCAAAGCCGCTCCCCGGCACTCGCCCGGTCGGGGTCACGGGGATGAACACTGAGTTTGCGGCGCTTCGTAAACCAGTTAAGCGGCGACCACGGGGCATACATCCAGCGATTCAGTCGATCAAAGGTATTGAGAAGACCCTTGGGAAAAGTGTTTTTGATTCCGCTTGAGGTAATCTGCCACAGGTGAGGAGCGCGCCGCTGATGGCGCACAACAATGTCGTAGACAAACGAGTAGTGCACATCGCCAGAAAGAATCACGTAATTGCCCGGCGTTTTAGAGTGCTGCCAAATTTGCAGCAGCGCGTTAGCAGCGCCTCGGTGCGCCATCCAGTTCTCAGCATCCACCACTAACGGCTTACCCACGGCGGTAAATAGCTTTTGAATGCTTTCAATTAATTTGACGCCAAACATCGGCGCGGGCGAAATAATCACCGCGCTTTTAACGCCCATGAGCGCCTGCTGCATTTCCATCAGTGCTTCCCAATCCATGAGACCAGAAGGCCGCTTGGGGCTGCGCTCACTGCGCCAACGGCGGGTGCGGGTGTCGAGCACAATAAGCGCAGGTGTACCGGGGATTTGAAACTCCCAGCCCTGAAAACGCAGCAACCGCTCAATTAATCCATCTTGCTCAGCACGCGCGAGCACCTCGCGTCCGTCGCCCAGCAGCGTAGCGGCATGATGAATTAATGGATTGAGTTTATCCGGATCATTACCCCATGCTTGGCAGAGCGAATACGCGACCAGGGCATTGCCGATAATGCGCTTAGAGAACGGGTGGCCATAGGCGGTTTTCTCCCAGTCAGCGGTAAGGTTCCAGTCATCGGTCACGTCGTGATGGTTGTAATCTATAGCGGCACTGGTATGGATACGGCCAGCAACCTATGCATTTCAGGCTTTCCGGGCTCTACTGTCATTGTCCATATGGATACGAGTTACATATGGACATTCCTCTCTCCTTTGTCCGTACCGGTCGCATGAGTCAAGCACGCTGACTCGACCGGTTTTCTTCACCGTTTCCAGTCAATTTTTTAAATCTTCAAACCTCTTCTTACAATAGGCCTGAGTAAGCGACCGCATATAAACGGCAACGATGCCATCCCTGGCCTCGTATCCGTTTTTTAAATAATATTCAACTCTGGCAGCTTCCTAACAATCTCTTGCGTTCTGAGGCTCACCGTAACCACCCGCTGAAACAGCTCCAGTGAATACTTTGGATTCCCCATGGTTTCAATAGCCCAGTCGTTTGCATCGTTGACGATTCCGCTGGCCTTATGGGTCGTCACAGACTGTCGTTCGATAACCCAATTCAGAGCAGCCTTACCGTTTACAACGTAATCCCATGCTTCGTCCGGGATGCCGGTCATGGTGATCTTGCCGTTATATATGACGGTGCTGAGATCGTTAATGTTTTTACCGGTTTCCTCGCAGCGCTTCTTGCCGAGTTTCATTTTGGTGACGCGGTAATCCTCGTCCACCAGATTGCCTTTGGTCTGAAAGGTCAGCGGATACTTTTCTACGGTTTCGTAGTTCACGTGCAACTTGGCCAAGTCACGTCCAGCCTTCGAGAACGCCCAAAAATCTGCTGCTTTTTTAACTTTCGGGATACGCGGAAGCTCTTTACTTAGGTTGTCGGCAAAGCGGGTACGGTAGTCCTCGCTGTGCAGGATACCGTAGACGTAATAGAACAGGTCTTCCTTAGTGATTTGCTCGCCAGGGTATGCTTCTTGGAAGTGGGCCAGCCCTTCCTCGGTGATAGCATCGCGACGTTTGAGGCCAACTTCAGATTGCTCCTCTTGCACAAACAAGGAATCGCGGCTGCTATTTTTCTCTTGGGCCTGCTCATCGTAAAGGTAGAGCGGAAAGCATTGGCCTTTTTCGATGTTGTCTAAACATGGAAGCGCATCCGACATAAGGACAGTAAAAGCCTTTGCTCCTGTGCCCGTAACCTGAATCACCAAGTTCTCCGCCCCTGCCTGCGGAAAGATGCGGGGCATTTGGAGCACCCTCTCATTAAAGGTACGGTTGAAATAGATCCATTGCTTGGTGAATGGTCGATAAACAGAGGTGGTAACTGATGACTCTTCGTAGGCGAAAGATTTATTTCTGGCCAAATCCTGCTTGAGGTTTACCGTCCAACTGATGCGAGTTGGGTCGGTATTGATAAAACCATCTACTTGCGCCTGGCGCGCCTTTGTATCCAACCCTGAAAGGGCTGAATTAAAGCGCTCCAACTCGGCGTTGTAGAAGTCAATCATGCTGCTCGCATTGTCTTTTAGCTTGACCTTGCTAGCGTTGTAAACCCAAGCATCGCGGTTAGTTGCTACCCCTAATGAGTAATTACTAAATAGTTTGGGGCCATCGCCTTTTTTATCACCCAATACAATATGCTCACCAAAGCTGTCATCGCGCTGATTCAGCCAGTCGCCATGCTGGTCAGGAACAATCTGCTGCCATGCGGGGATACCCTTTACACTGGCATAGTTCGCAATCATTTCCAGCTTTTCAGTACGGTTCAGGTAGTCACCAATGTCATGGAATAGGATGCGCCCGTGCTCTGCTGCTTCGGGGTTTTTGACCAGCAGGGAAATCGCAATAGGGGCACGGCTACCGCTATCGAAAATTTTCCCGCCCTCCCTTCGCGATAGTTCGCCCGAGGTGCGCTGATTCCCTCGCAAGTGAAACACATGAATGCTGGAAAACTCCTTCGTCAAGCACTTGCGCAAACCATCGGTGGTATTGGCCTCCAAAAAGCCGCCATTGGTCACAAAGCCTATTACCCCTGCATCACCAATGCGGTCGGATGCCCAACGAATGGCACGAATGTAGCTGTCGTACAGCCCCTTCGATAGCATTGCATTAGACTGAGCGGCATAAGTTTCTTCAATCCGTCTATCCAGCTTGGGGTAGCTGACATTGGCATTGTTATCGTTCTGGCTTAACTGGCCAATAGAATACGGCGGGTTGCCCATAATGACGCGAATATCCAGTTCTTTCTGACGCTGACGGCGAGAACTGTTTTCAACCAACAAAGCATCAACCATGTCCTCACTTTCATACATCTGGAATGTATCGGTGAGGCAAACGCCAGTGAACGGTTCGTAGGGAACCTCAAAAATCTGATCGCTTTCTTCCAGGCCCGTCACGTTGTCATTCATAATGCCGTGATAAGTGGCCTCGATATTGATAGCTGCAATATAATAGGCAAGCAACACCAGCTCGTTGGCGTGAAGTTCATGTTTGTATTTATGCGGCAATCGGTCTTTGGGAATCAGTCCAGACTGGAGCAATCGGGTGACAAATGTGCCTGTGCCTGTGAACGGGTCGATGATATGCACACTCTCATCGGCCATGCTCTTGCCAAACTCGGTTTTGAGCACGTCTTCAATGCTGTGAATGATGAAGTCCACCACCTCGACAGGTGTGTAGACGATACCCAGGCGATCGGTCATCCGAGGGAAAGCATTTTTAAAGAACTTGTCGTACAACTCTACGATGATTCGCTGTTTGCCTTCAGCACTGTTAATGCCTTCAGCTCGCATTTTCACCGACTCGTAGAACGACTCCAGTGTGCTGCGCTCTTTCTCTAGACTGTGTTCTTGCAGCTTACCCAGCACCTGCTGCATCGCCTGAGACATGGGGTTGTGCTTGGCAAAGCTGTATTCTTCAAACAGGGCATCAAACACCGGCTTGGTGATCAGATGCTGAGCGAGCATTTCAATAATTTCGGCATCCGGGATGCTGTTATTCAGATCGTCACGCAGCTCATGCGCGAATGCGCTGAACGCCGCTATTTCTTGGGTATTGCTGTCATCTTCAAGAATCGCCTTGATACGATCAATATGAGTATTGGCTATCTTGGCAATATCATTGGCCCAATCTTCCCAATGGTGCCGGTTGCCGCACTTTTTGACGATCCTGGCGTATAACGCACGTTCGATATCACCGATCTCATAGACCATCTCGGCCTGTTCAAATGACGGGTTAGGATCTTTGGAACCAATTGAGCGTCCACCACGAGCTTTGCCGGCCGTACGCTCTTTTTTGGATTTCCGAGTCGCTTTGGGTGTCACCTTATCCGCAACGGCTACCACTTCCATCTTGGAGTGCATACTGCCGTTGAATTCCAGCTTGTTGATCATGGCATCAAAGCGGTCATCGTGAGACCGTAGTGCGTTTAGCACCTGCCAGACTACCTTGTAGGTTTCGTTGCTATTCAGGGCTTCTTCCGGTTCAACACCGGCAGGGATGACCACCGGCAGGATTACATAACCCAGCTCTTTACCTGGAGCTAAGCGCATTACACGCCCCACAGACTGCACTACATCTACCTGAGAAGAGCGTGGGGTCAGGAACAACACCGCATCCAGTGCAGGCACATCAACGCCTTCAGACAAGCAGCGCACGTTAGACAAAATACGGCACGTGTTGTCCTCGGCGGTGGCTTTTAGCCACTCCAGCTTGGCTTCCTTCTCACTAGCGTTCATGCCGCCATCAACGTGCTCTGCTTCACAGGCCATCGTCAGCGCCTTATCCAGCGGAGCATCAGGGTCTTTTTCTCGCAGTGACTCGATTTCTGCTTCCTGATACTGAGCCACCACGGCACCAAACATCTCTGAGATCAGTTTGGAGCTGACCTTGTGGTTCTTACCTTTATATTCTTTATCAATGACTTGGCAGAACGCCACCGCGCGTTTCATCGGGTTGGGTTCCTGTCCCATCGTCTCCACCAGCCCTTGCTTGGACAGTGCCTTCCAACATCCCACGATCTTGGCCGCGTCATCCACTTTCAGCGAGTTATCAGCGTCTTTCAGTAGGCTTTGTAAACGACGGTTTACGTGCGCCTCCTCAACCGCCAACACGATAACCTTGTAATCCACTAGCAGCTTTCTTGAGACCGCTTCCGAGAAGGAGATGACATACAGCTCCTCACCATACAGCGACTTGTCATCCATCGAGCAAAGGGTGACTTTCTCCGTTTGCTTGGCATCATCACCGTAAATTCTTGGTGTGGCCGTCATATAGAGGCGCTTGGTGCCCTGGATATAATGATTGTCATGGATGCGAACGAATGCAGATTCTTCTTCACCCTCAAAGGTGGCACCTGTTGTACGGTGTGCCTCATCGCAGATGATCAGATCAAAGGCGGGTATCGGCTTCGTACCCGTGGTCTGAGCTTCATTCAACACCCCAATGGAGTGATAGGTAGAGAACACTACCGTCATCGCCTCATCGCTGTGATAAAGGCTCATGTGCTTTTGCAGGGATGCCGCGTTGGTTGTTGCCGGATATTGCAGATCACTGATGCCAGCAATCACACGATCATCGTTCTTACCTTGGCGCTTGCCAACGTCACTGTCTGAACAGACCGCAAAGCTTTTCAGGGGAACCGCTGATTCCTGTGTCCATTCGGTCAATGACTGGCCCAACAGCGAAAGGCTGGGGACCAGGAACAGCACCCGTTTACCCTTACCAGCGAGTGCTTCAGCGATCTTCAACGAAGTAAACGTTTTGCCCGTACCACAGGCCATAATCAGCTTGCCACGATCGGCGGCATTCA
>NZ_JBQDLQ010000076.1:0-16654 GCF_052095695.1 Halomonas sp. | reverse complement strand
AACGAATGGTAACCATACGATAACTATCCTTCGGTTGAGGTTACGAGAGTGTGTTTCTAGCGCTTAGCGCCGTCGGAACACTCGTCGTGCTACATGCTATATAAAGGCCTTCATTGATGGGCGCTGCTGCCACGTTTTACGCGCTTTTAGGCAACACCCACGCATGAAGAGGCCGCATTCTACGCAAATGCGCTCTGCTTGGAAAGCCTGACAGCCAGAAAACTCAAAGGCCGTCAACCTTACCCAGCGAGCAGATGCCTACTTTAGCGCCGCGGCAATCCGCCGGGGCCGCCCATCCCGCCCATGCCACCGGGGCCGCCCATTCCACCGGGGCCTCCCGGGCCACCGCCGCCCATCATGCCTGACATGCCGCGCATCATTTTCTGCATGCCGCCCTTCTGGCCGGCTTTTTTCATCATTTTCTGCATCTGCTTATGCTGCTTAAGCAGGCGGTTAAGATCCGGCACCTGCAGGCCCGCACCGGCGGCAATACGGCGCTTGCGCGAACCGTTGATCAGGTCGGGCTTACGGCGCTCTTTAGGCGTCATAGAGTTAATCAGCGCCTCAAGCTTACCCATCTCTTTCTCAGGGCCTGGGCCTTGGGCCATCTCGGCCATTTGCCCCATACCGGGTAGCTTACCTAGCAGACCACCCATACCGCCCATTTTTTTAAGCTGCTGGAGCTGGTCGCGAAAATCTTCCAGATCAAAGCCATCACCCTTCTTAACCTTTTTGGCAAGCTGGGCGGCTTTGGATTTATCGACGGTGCGCTCAGCGTCCTCGATCAGCGACAGCATGTCGCCCATACCGAGGATACGCGAGGCCACGCGGTCGGGATGGAACGGTTCCAGGGCATCGACTTTCTCACCGACACCCATGAACTTGATCGGTTTGCCGGTAATGTGGCGCACTGACAGCGCCGCGCCACCACGAGCGTCACCGTCGGCCTTGGTCAGGATCACCCCGGTCAGCGGCAGCGCTTCGCTGAATGCCTTAGCCGTATTGGCGGCATCCTGACCGGTCATGGCATCGACCACAAACAGCGTTTCCTGAGGCGAGACTGCTTTATGCAGCGCCTGGATTTCCGCCATCATCGCTTCATCAATCGCCAAGCGGCCGGCGGTATCGATCAACACTACGTCGTGAAACTGGATCTTAGCGTGCTTGATCGCCGCTTCGGCAATCGCGACCGGCTGCTGATCAGAGTGTGACGGGAAGAAGTCTACCTCGACTTCTTTCGCCAACGTTTCCAGCTGGTCGATAGCCGCCGGACGATAGACGTCGGCAGACACTACCAGCACTTTCTTCTTCTCGCGCTCACGCAGATAGCGAGCCAGCTTAGCCACAGAGGTGGTTTTACCCGCACCCTGTAGACCCGCCATTAATACAACCGCGGGGGAGCCTTTAAGCACGAAGCCATCGTTAGCTTCGCCCATGATCGCTTCCAGCTCTTGCTGAACGATCTTGACGAACTGCTGGCCGGGCGACAGGCTTTTGGACACTTCCTGCCCAACGGCCCGCTCGCGCACGCGCTCAATAAACTCCTTGATGACCGGCAACGCTACATCGGCCTCAAGCAGTGCTCGGCGCACTTCGCGTAAGGTGTCTTTAATATTGTCGTCGGTCAGGCGAGCCTGGCCTTTGATCGACTTTAGCGTCTGAGAAAGACGCTCACTAAGATTCTGGAACATGGGGCCTCTCTGCCTCCGTCACTGCCGTCGGCGCGCACGCCCTGGACTGATGTGTCGCGATTATACGCGTTCACGCCTTGAGTCTCCATGGGGCGCATTGACGATCATGAGAGCCAGCACGCTATTTTCGTATACACGTGCACGGCTGTGCGATGTGGCTTGGATTCGTTATAGTAGCGGAGTAGGTTTTGGCCGCAACCGCTCTTAACGTCGTTTACTTATTTAAAGCAACGCGCTGCAAGGCGCACGGATAGCATCAATGCAGGCGCTCCCTTTCGCCACAATGGCCTTTATTCTCTATGTCGCCGCTGCCATCTGGCAGGGCATGACATTGTTCCGGCGCGTGCCGCCGCGCCAAGGTATGGTGCGCCTAATCGCCGCACTGGGCCTGCTGCTGCACATACCCGTGGCGATCAAACTGGTAGGACAATCCCCAGGGCTGTTGCCGGGCTTTTCCACTAGCGCCACGCTACTGATGGCCGTAGCGGTTAATGTGCTGCTCGTGGCTAGCCTGTTCAAACCGGTTTTAAACGCCGGCATTGCATTATTCCCACTTGCAGGCGTTGCGCTCTTGGCAGCCACTTGGCTACCGAATCAAGGGGGGCATACCGGCCTGACGCCCGGCATTTTGCTGCATGCGGTCAGCTCGGCGCTTGCGTTTGCCGTTCTGGCGATTGCCGCGGCCCAGGCAGTGCTGGTGGGCCTGCAGAACCAAGCGCTTCGCCACCATCATATACGGGGCATTGTGCAATCGTTGCCGCCGCTCACGACCATGGAGCGAGTACTGTTCGAACTGGTGTGGGCCGGCATTGTATTGCTGACGCTCTCTATCGCTAGTGGGCTCATTTTCCTCGATAATCTCTTTGCCCAGCACTTAGCGCATAAAACTGTGCTGTCGCTCTTGGCCTGGATAATCTTCACCACGCTGTTGATAGGGCGTTATCGCTTTGGCTGGCGCGGCATGCGTGCCGTGCGCTGGACGCTAGGCGGCTGCGGCTTGCTCGTGCTGGCTTACTTTGGCAGCAAGTTTGTACTTGAGGTTTTACTCAATCGATAGCTGCTTAACAGGTAGTGGCTCAATTACTAACGGGGCGCAAGCGCGCCTTTGGTTGTCTTGACACGCTACTCGCTACCTTCTAAAAACGAGCTTAATACGCCACAAAGGACCTTTCGACTTGAGCGACGACTTCCCCTTGGGGTTACTGTTCGGCCTGTTAGCCTTACTGATAGTACTTTCTGCTTTCTTTTCCAGCTCTGAAACCGGCATGATGTCGATCAACCGCTACCGCTTGAGCCACCAGGCTAATAGCGGTGATCGCAGAGCAAAACGGGTTATGCGCCTGCTCACCCGCCCAGATCGTCTGATTGGCGTCATTCTGATCGGCAACAACTTCGTTAACAACTTGGCTGCCTCGATTGCCACGATTATCGCCATCCACTTTTTTGGCGACGTATCAGGGCCTGCCATTTCTACCGCTCTGCTGACTATTACCATTTTGATTTTTGCTGAAGTCACCCCCAAAACCTACGCCGCGATTAAGCCAGAACGCATTGCTTACCCTACATCTTACGCGCTTGAACCGCTGCTAAAGCTGCTTTATCCGCTGGTATGGCTGGTCAACGTGATGTCGAATGGCTTACTCAGACTCATTGGCGTTAAAAGCGTTGATAGCGGTGGCGACAGCCTAACGCGAGATGAACTGCGCACCGTCGTTCATGAAGCCGGCACGCTGATTCCTTACCGCCACCGCGCGATGCTGCTCTCCATTCTCGATCTGGAGAATGTCACGGTGAACGATATTATGGTGCCGCGCCATGAAGTTCTGGGTATCGATTTGGATGATTCGCTAGAAGATATTTTGACTCAGATTCGCACCAGCCAGCACACGCGACTGCCGGTATATAAAGGCGATATCAACAACATCATTGGTATGCTGCATCTGCGCAACGCGGCACGCTTTCTCTCCCGCGACGAAGTGACTAAAGCGTCAATTGTCCAGGAGGCGCGCGAACCCTACTTCATTCCTGAGTCCACGCCGCTGCATACCCAACTACTCAACTTCCAAAAACAGAAGCGGCGCATTGGCATCGTGGTGGATGAGTATGGCGATGTGGAAGGCCTGGTAACGCTGGAAGATATTCTGGAAGAGATCGTGGGCGAGTTCACCACTGACGTGTCCGAAGATGAAGAGATTCATCAGCAGGACGACGGTAGCCATGTCATTGAAGGCACCGCCAATATCCGTGAAATTAATAAGATGCTTGGCTGGCAGCTACCGACCGACGGCCCAAAAACGCTCAATGGTTTAATTCTTGAGCACCTTGAGGCGTTTCCAGAAGGCCCTGCGTGCCTACAAATTGGCAATATGCGCATGGAAATCTTGGAGATCCGCGATAACCTCATCACCTCAGCGCGCTGCTGGCAAAAGCTGCGGACATCACGCCGCTAGGTGATATTAGCGAGGGTTAATCCGGCTGACGAGATCCTGATCCGCCGCCGCTTTTAGCGCTCTAACCCGCGCTTCCAGAAACCGCCGTAGCGCCATATCATCGGCATCTAGGCGATTAAGCGGCGGCCCGAAGTGCAAACTCACCGGCGCCCGAAAGCGCTTGGGGCATTTCTTAAGCGCCTTGCCACCATGATGAGAGGTCCACGAACCCCATAGGCCTGCTAACCCGGCAGGGATCACCGGAACATCGTCCCGGGCCAGAATTGTCTCCAAGCCACGCCGGAAGGTGTGGATCTCGCCATCGGGAGTGAGTCGCCCTTCAGGAAAGACCATCACGACCTGCCCCTGGCGCAGCGCCTCGCTAACGTCATCCAGGGCACGACGTATCGCGCCAGGGCTGCGCCGCTCCGACTCAATGGGAATAGCGCCAACCAACTGAAACCACCACTTAAGCCATGGGGAGTCAAAAATCGGCTGGTCCATCACGAAGCGCAGCGGCCGCGGACTAGCGCCACCGAGCACCAAGGCATCCATAAAGCTGACATGATTACACACTACCAGCGCGGCGCCTTGCTTGGGGATATGTTGACACCCATGAACCTGCAGTCGGTAGCAGAGGTGCATTGAGACAAAAATAAGCCACCGCAGAAGGTGTCGAAATACGCTGACACTCCCCTTCACGGCACCGCCTCGCGGTGGCGTAGGCCGGCCAGTATGGTGCTCATCAGTTGGTCTAGCAGTTCATCTACCTTCAATTGCTGACCCTGCCAGTAGCCTAAGCGCTCATTCAACCCAAGCTGGACCAGCCCGTGAACGCTGCCCCACAGTGTGCGCCCCAAGCGACGGGCTTCGAGATCATCCAGTGCTGGCTGGTAAGCCTTGATTGATGCTTCCACTTGGGTAAACAGCGCTTCAATCAAATCACTTTGACGCTGGTCCAGCTCGCCCTCTTGGGCCAGCGGGTAATCGAAAAGTAGCTGCCAGCGGTAGCAGTCCTGCTCAGCGAATCGCCAATAAGCGAGCGCCAGCGAGCGTAGCCATGGCTCTGGATCATCATCAACTAAGCTAGTAATAGTGTGCTGTAGCCGCGCCAACGTTTCCACATTGACGTTCTGCAATAAGTTATTGAAGCTACCGTACAACTTGAGCAACGTGCTGGGCGCGCAGCCGACCTCTCTAGCCAGGGCTCGCAAGGAAAGGCCATGCACTGGCTGCTCAGCTAACCATTCATCACAAGCGTGCATGACCTGCGTATGGAGGGCATCGGGCGCATGCTGTCTAGGACGGGCCATGGCGATCTCTTAAGGTCAACAACAAACAAGAAGGAAGCCTCGCTGCACTTTAGTCGGAACAGCGGGTCATATAGGATACCTTATATCGAACACTGTTTTCGACACTAAAAAACACCCTTTCGTACTTTATTACGCGAAGTCTCCCGCTATACAGGTACACTTCCACGACGATTTGCTAAAGGAGGTAAGTATGACGGGGCGCCTGCATGTGCAAAACTTACCGCTGACCCGCTTATTGCCGACGCTCGACACGTCTGAGCCGCTGATTGAATCGCCCAACCTTGCGCCTCGACAGCCCATCTCCGCGATTCGCGCTGAGCAAGGCCAGTATCGGCTATCGTCGCTTTTCTGGGGATTAACGCCCCCCTGGCTCGAGGTACTAGATCATGCACCTCACTGCGCGCGATCCGAAACGCTTGAATCTCGAGCAATGTTTCGCGATGCGTTTAACGCACGCCGCTGCGTTATCCCGGTTAGCGGCTTCTATCTATGGAAAAATCAGCCGCGCAGCAAGCAGCCTTACTTGGTCACTCAGGTATCACGGGCACCGCTACTGCTAGGCGCACTATGGTGCCGCTACCACACCACGCTAACGGCGTTTAGTGACTCGGCCGCGCTCATCACCGTGCCCGCCAATGTTCTTTTATCACCGCTGACTGACCGCTTGCCGGCAGTCATTCCAAGCCATGCGCTATCCGCATGGCTTAATCCGGATACCGACTCACAAACGCTTAATTCACTATTAGCGCCGGCCCCATTGGAACTGTTAGGCGCTTTTCCTGTATCTAAATATGTCAATAATCCCGCCTATCAGTCACCGGCCTGCGGCCATCCCACCGGGTCGATGCTGCGCTGGGCTGTGTCTTAGGAGCTGTAATGTTGCGATTTTCTAGTTTAATGCACTGGCGCGCTCTGCCTCGGCGTGCGCTGCTTGGTTTTTGCGTGAGCCTCGGAATAGCCTCTTTCGCGCTAGCCGATGACAGTGACACCACGGCGACAGACGCGGTTAAGGACACAGTCACTCCGATCATCAGCCCTTATGACAGCCGCGACTACCGAGTGTTAACGCTTGAGAATGGCCTCAACGTACTGATCGTCAGCGACCCAGAAGCAGACAAAGCGGCCGCATCAATGAATGTTCGTGTGGGCAGCGCTCAAGATCCTGACGACCTTAAGGGATTAGCCCATTTCCTTGAGCACATGCTGTTTTTAGGCACCGAACCTTACCCCGAATCGGACGGCTATCAGCGCTACATTTCCGATAACGCGGGCTCTCATAACGCCTTTACCGCTCAGCAAGACACCAATTACTTCTTTGATATTGAGCCATCGGCGCTACCCGGCGCACTAGACCGCTTTAGTGAATTCTTCCTTTCACCGCTGTTCAATGCAGACCATTTAGCCAGCGAGCGCAATATCGTTCACTCGGAGTATATGGCGCGCATTCGCGATGAGTCCCGACGCGAAAACGATGTGCTTAATCAGCTACTTGCCCCTGACAATGCGACGACAGGCTTTGCCGTGGGAAGCCGTGAAACGCTCGCCAGCCCGCCCGAAGGTGAAGCAACGCTGCGTGAACGGGTTATTGATTTTTATCACCAGCATTACGACGCCAATGTCATGAATCTTGCCATTGTCGCACCTCAGCCGCTGGACACGCTGGAAGAGTGGGTGGCCGAACGCTTCGCCGACATTCCCGACAACGACTTAAGCGTGCCAATCATTGATGCGCCGCTCGTAGATGCGGACACCCTGCCCCACTACATTGAGCGCCAGTCGTTGCAAGACCGTCGCCAGCTACGCTTTTACTTTCCCGTCCCGGACCCTACCGATGACTACCGCACTAAACCATCGCAGTTGATATCACACATGCTGGGTGACGAGGGCGATGGCAGCCTACTGGCCGTTTTAAGAAATGCAGGGCTTGCCGATGGGCTTTCCGCCGGCGTTGGCCGCAGTGATGGTAACGATGCGCTGTTCACCGTTTCCATCAGCCTGACGCCTGCAGGCGCGGAGCGTTTGGATGACATTCAGGCCACGCTGTTTGCAGCGGTTGAGCAACTGCGCAACGACGGCCTTGACGCTTGGCGCTACGATGAACAGAAAAGCCTTAACGAGCAGGGCTTTCGCTTTCAGCAGCACGGCGCCCCCCTGCAGGAAGCCACTAAGCTTTCCATGAGCCTGTCGCGGTATCCCGTAGAGGACGTGCAGTATGCGGCTTATCGGATGGACGACCTGGATGCAGAGCGTCAGCAGGTTTATCTAGATGCGCTTACGCCGGAGAACATGCTGCGCTTTTATTCCGCACCGGATATTGAAAGCGAGACCGTATCGCCGTGGTTCAATACGCAGTGGAAAGAACAGGAACCTGGTGCAGCGGGCCAAGCACTAAGCGGCTTAGCCCTACCCGGCCCCAACCCCTTTATTGCCAGCGATTTGACGCTGCTAGAAGGCCAAGACGAACAGCCTAGTGCGCTAGTAGCAACGCCAACGTTTAGCGCTTGGCACATGCAGGATGCGCGCTTCGATACACCCAGCGTTGAATGGCGAGTCAGCTTACAAAACCCCACCACCAGCTACTCGGCTGAAGAAGCCGTTCTCACCCAGCTGCTCGCCGGCTGGCTCAACGACAGCCTCAACGAATCGCTTTATCCTGCATGGTTAGCGGGCCAGGCGTTCAGCGCCTACCCACACGCCCGAGGCATGACGCTGTCTTTCTCCGGCTGGCGCGATGGGCAAACGCCGCTCATTGAACAAGCACTGGGCCAATTGGAGGACGCCCCCATCAGCGACAGCACCTTTGAACGCGTGCGCTACCAGCTGCAGCGCGAGTTGCGCAACGCCCCTCAAGGGTCTCTTTACGGCCAAGCCAGCAACACTTTGGGCGAAGCCCTGCTAACGCCGCAATGGTCTAACGCGCAGCTCCTCGCTGCTAGCCAGCGGCTTGATCGTCGCCATCTGGAAGATTTCCGCGAGCGCTTTTTAAACGATCTTTATGTCGACGCAATGGCGGTTGGCAATACCGACGCAGCGCTAGCTCGAGAACAGGCACAGCTAATACGTGATCGGCTACAGCCCCGCCTAACCCGCGACGACATTGCCACGCTAACGCCGCTGGCCGTCAGTGATAAGCCTAGCGTGCTGCACCCTGACAGCTCACGGGATGAGTCGCTGGTGCTGCGCTATTTACAAGGTCGTGACCAAACGCCTGAAGAGCAGGCAGCAACGATGGTCATCGCCCAGTGGCTGGAAACGCCGTTCTACCAACAGCTGCGCACCGAGCAGCAGCTTGGCTACATCGTCAACGCCGGCTATTCACCGCTGCTCAATGCGCCAGGCATCGCCTTAATGGTGCAATCTCCCGATACCGACAGCGACACTATCGCTGAGCGTATGGATGCGTTTCTTGAAGAGGCAGGCCAGCGCCTTGACCAGCTAAGTGACGCAGAGCTAGCCCCCCACCGCCAGGCGATCAACACCCAGCTGCGCCAGCGAGATACCAGTCTCTCAGGCATGGCCAACCGCTACTGGCAGGCAACAGCATTGGAAGACGTACGCTTTGATCGACGCAGCCAGTTAGCCGACCTGGTGCTGAACGTTAGTCTTGACGATATAAAGGCACTTTGGCCATCGCTGCGGGCACATACCTTGGACGTGCGCTTTAACCCCGGCGATAAACCCAGCAGCAACATCGAAGCTTACAAAGCAGCGCTTTCAGCACTGCCTAAGGTTCACAATGAGCAGAGCAATCCTTAACGCTTAGCCATCAAGCGCCAAGGAAGGTCGCACTATCACCGGCTCAGGCGTCAAACGCCTGGGCCGGCATCATTGCCTCTACAAACATCACAAGCTCTTCTAGAATTTGCCTTTCACGATCGCTGAGCGCTTGTTGATTGTATTGGGCAATTTCGCGCGCAAATGCCTTAAGCGTAAAGCCGGCTAAACCAGGATCATTGATGCGCATCCAGCGAAACGCTTCCCACTGCTCCCGCTCATCGCCTTCCAGCGTGTCTGGATAGCTGCGGGCACGAAAGCGAAACAGCATCTCTTCCAGGCGCGCATCTTGAAACGCAAAGCGCTCGCCCACTAGATCCCAAGGCTCCATGGCGCGTGCACGCTCCATCTGCTGGCGGTCTGCGGCGGAGAAGAAGCTACCCGAATAAAGCATCAGATCAGGATCCTGCGAGCCGTCGTCGTAGCCTGCACTAAACACCTCTGCGACTTTTTCGGCGATGCCGCTGGCATCGCGCAGTGCTTTCCAGTGCTGCCGACAGGCTGCTACATCGAGGCCTAAACGCGTGACGATAGTGCCGTACTCGCCCTGCTGCGGCCCCTCAACGTCTTTTAAAGCGCTGGCGGGAAAAACCACCGGGCAGCGATTGATGTGAATTACTTTCAAGGGAATCCGCGCTTCGCCTTCGGTCAAATCCTGCTGACTGACAAACACACGGCCCCGTATCTGTTGTGCTGACATGCTGAGCAAAGCATCAGGATCAACGCTTAAATCGTAGACAATCACGCCGTTTGGATTGGTGGGGTGCTCCGCTAGCGGCATCACCAAGGCACTGCAGCCGCGGCTTGCAGGGTAGCGGCGCGAGATGTGCAGCAATGGTTTGGCGTTAGCCAAGTCGAGCTGATGGGCAACCGCACGTTTGCCGCGTAGACCGAGTAGATAATCAAATAGCTTTGTATTACGTACCCTAAGCAAACGGGCCAGCGCAATCGTCGCCCGCACGTCGGCCACCGCGTCATGGGCGCCCTCATGGGCAATACCGTTGGCCGCGGTTAAGTGTTCAAGCTTAAAGCTAGGCGCGCCATCTTCGCGCAACGGCCACTCGATACCGGCCGGGCGCAGTGCATAAAAAGCGCGCACAATATCGATTAAATCCCAGCGGGAATTGCCGTTTTGCCACTCGCGCGAATAGGGATCGAGCAGGTTGCGATAAAACAGATGACGCGAAATCTCATCGTCAAACCGTAAGCTGTTATAACCCACCACGCAGGTACCAGGTTGGCTCATGTGGCGCTGAATCTCGCCTGCAAACTCTGCCTCAGGGAGCCCATGACGCTGGGCTTTTTGGGGGGTAATGCCGGTGATCAAACAGGCTGCAGGATGGGGCAAATAGTCATCGGCCGGTTTGCAGTAAAGCTCTATCGGCTCGCCGATTTCATTTAACTCGGCATCCGTACGCAGCGCCGCGAATTGAGCGGGACGGTCGCGTCGCGGGTCAGCCCCGAAGGTTTCATAGTCATGCCAGAGAAAACTGGCAGGGGCAGCATTGGGTGGCGCCATGAACAAACACTCCGCTGGGCAATGAAAAGCCCAAGCCTAGCACACCCGCCACCCCTTTCGCCGCGTTTCCAGCGCTTTGACTCAGCGCTTGACCTCAACCCTTAGGCAGAGTGACGTTCAGCTCCAGCACGGAACAGTTGTCTTCACTGTCCAACGAAATCTGAATGGCGTCGTCGTCTACTTTAACGTAACGACGAATCACCTCCAGCAACTCGCGCTCAAGCAGCGGCATATAGTCCGGCTGACCGCGCTGACCACGCTGATGCGCGACGATGATTTGCAAACGTTCTTTTGCCACTGAAGCGGACTTCCTGCGCTCACGCTTCAAAAATTCCAGTAATTTCATCGACGACCTCCCCCGAACATGCGGCTCAGCAGACTTGTGCGCTGCACCTCATGAAAGCGCAGCGGTATGTCTTCACCGAGCAAGCGCGATACCGTATCGCTATAAGCTTGGCCTGCATCGCTAGAGATATCGTGCGTGACGGGTACACCCTGGTTAGATGCACGTAGCACGGCTTCCGATTCAGGAATTAAGCCCAGCAAATTAATCGCTAGAATTTCGCGAATATCGTCCAGTGTCAGCATATCACCAGAGGTGACTCGTTCAGGGTTGTAGCGCGTCACCAGCAGGTGCTCTTTAATAGGCTCTTCACCCTGCTCGGCGCGGCGCGTTTTAGAGGCCAGCAGCCCTAAAATACGGTCTGAGTCGCGCACTGACGAGACTTCGGGATTAGTTACCACAACCGCTTCATCGGCAAAATACATGGCCAATTGCGCACCACGCTCAATACCTGCGGGAGAATCACACAGAATGAAATCGAAATCTTCTTTCAGCTTCTCCAGAATTTCGGCAACGCCTTCCTGGGTTAACGCATCTTTATCGCGGGTTTGTGAGGCCGGCAAAATAAACAAATTTTCAACGCGTTTATCACGAATCAGCGCCTGATTCAGCCCTGCTTCGCCTTGAATGACGTTGACTAAGTCATACACCACGCGGCGCTCGCAACCCATGATGAGATCCAGATTACGCAGACCCACATCGAAGTCGATGACGACGGTTTTTTTACCTCGCAGCGCAAGCCCTGTGGCTATTGCTGCTGCACTGGTGGTTTTACCAACCCCTCCTTTACCAGAGGTCACTACAATTATTTTGGCCAAAGGTCACTTCCCTCTTGAAGTCATTTGTCGTGAGCGATTAGGCGCCCTACGCATAACGGGAACGTCAATGTTGTCAACATGCCACACTGTAACGGATAGTGTTTTCGGCGTCGCTAGGCGTAAAGCGCCAGCCCGCGTTCACACCACATTAACCGAGTGGCTTAATTTCAAGCTGTTCGTTTGTAAAGTGAACTTCTGTTGGCCGCCCCAGCAGCTGTGAATCAATATCTTCCATGCGCTTGTAATTACCCGCCACGGATAGTAATTCTGCTTCAAGCTCACGACAGTAAATACCCGCCTGAATATTGCCGTGAATACCCGCTAAAGCACGACCACGCAGCGCGCCATACACATGAATACTGCCTGCAGCTAGTACCTCCGCCCCGGCATTGACGGCGCCAATCACAACCAGATCTCCCTCAGAGGCACTGACCTGCTGCCCCGAACGGACGGTGCCACGGAAAAGACGAGTACCAAGCGCAGGCGCATCTGACGGCTCATTTTGTCTTGCCGCATCTTCATCGGTTACTTCATGCACTGGCGTTCTATCGACACTTTCAAGCGCGCGTGTACGGCCTTCTTCAACCGGAGGAAACCAGCCCAGTCCAAGTGCCCATGCCGACTGGCGCACCGGCTCGGTTCCTCCACGCACGGCCACAGGCAAAAGTTTGTGATCCCGACACACAGCACAAATACGCTCAAGGGCTAAGTGGGGTTCATTCAGCTTTTCCACGCTGAGCACAACCGGTGTATGCTGAAAGAATGCGGGGGCCTGCGATAGCTTGCCGGCCAGCTGCAGACGGATACGTTCCGGGTCGGCGCTGCTTAGCTCCATGACGGTCATCGGCAGCATGCCACCTTTGAAGGTAAAGGCCACTGCGGCACTATCCAAGTTAAGGCTCATGGCCGAACTCCATGTCATGTTTAGATTAGATAAAGGTAGCGCACTATTCACGCATTGTGATGTAGAAATTAGTCGCTTACCAGATCATAGTTAGACCAAGCTAAGCGACAGCGCCGGTGACTGCAACCACCTTGTCGTAGAAGACTGATTTTTTTTAGCGCTATACACCTCATACAGCAGGATGATCCATGCACGGACTGTTAAGACGCCTGTTCGCCCCTCGGTGGCAGCATCCGGACCCTGAGGTCCGCCGCCAGGCTCTCCAGCGACTCGACCCACAGCATAACGAACAGCGCCAAGCGCTGCAGGCGCTCGCTCAAGATAGTGATAGTCACATTCAGCTTGCCGCGCTGCTCGCCCTTGATGACTGTGCGGGCCTCGTCAAAGCGTACCCACAACACCTGCAACAAGACGCCTGGTTTAATGCCGTCTGCCTACGGATAAGTGGACGTGAGGGCCATACCGATCTGCAGCAGCGCCAAGCACTTATTGAACAGATCGACGAGCCGCGAGCGCTGAGCGCCGTTGCCTTGCAAGGCGATAATCTCAGCCTGCGCATGAGCGCACTAGATAAGCTCACTGATGACAACGACTTGATTCATCAGGCGTGTCATAACGGCGTGGCGGCCGTTCGCCATCAGGCCGCCGAGCGCATTGAAGACGAAGAAGGGCTGAAGCGGTTACTGAAAGAAGCCCGCCGTGATCGCCAGGTGGTTCGCTTAGCGCGTGATCGTCTTAACCGCCTACGCAGCGACGCTCAGTGGCAGGAAGCCGAAGAGCAGCAGCGAGAAACGCTGCTTAATCAGCTTGAGCAGCATGCCCGCGCGCCCTGGGAGCCTCTTTACGGCGGCCGTCTCCGCCACTTCCAGCGCCAGTGGGAACAGCTTACTCAGCCCGCCAGCGTTGAGCAGGACCAACGTTTTCATCACGCCCTGCTCAATGGCCGCAAGACGTTGCACGACCACGAAACCCAAGAGCAGGCGCGTCAGCAAAGTGCAGAGCTGCGCGACGAAGCCGAAAATACCCGCGAGCAGTTGCTTGAAGGTCTCGAAGAGACCCTTGACGGCTTGCGTCATGCGAGCGCCATAACAGCTCAAGATATCGACAGCCTGCGCGCCCAGCGCCAGCTTTTAGGCCAGCGCTGGCAAGCGCTCTCCGATCTGCATCCGCCTAGCGACACTCTCCAACAACGCCATGCGATGGCTATTCAACATTACGACCAGTGCTTAGAAGCATGGCAACGCTGGAGCGCTACCAGCCCTGCTATCGAAATGGCCCTGGCCAATGGTGATCACTCGGATCTGGCAACGCTGGTTGCCCAGTGTCAGTGGCCCAAAAGCTTTTCGCCGCCAAGCTTACTGAGCCGCGCCCAGGCGGCTCTACGCGCGGAAAATGCCGTCCTAGCACAGCCGACGACTGAAGACACGGCCGCAGTAGAAGCCCATGCGGCGGAGCTGGATACATTTGAGCACTTGTTAGAACGCGGCGCCTTTAAGAGCGCCAGCCGGCTTCACCAGCGGCTTAAGCCCAACATAGAAGCACTAGAAAGCGCCGCTACCCAGCCCCTCAAAGTACGCTTAAAGCATCTCGCCGCCCGACTGGCAGAGCTTCGCGATTGGCGCGGCTTTGTCGCCGAGCCAAAACGCGAGCAGCTGTGCGCCAGCATTGAAGCACTAGCCAGCGACCTGCACATGGCCGAAGAAGCGCTCGACCGTCACCATCGCCAGCTGGTCAAAGAGTGGAAATCCCTGGGTGACGCGGCGGCTAATCGTGAGCAGTCCGCTCGCTTTCGCACCGCATCAGACAGCATTCATGCACGCCTGGCCCCTTGGCGGGATCAATTGAGCGAAGAGCGCGAGGCCAACCTTAAAGCGCGCGAGGCCCTTTGCGATCAGCTTGAAAGCCTGCTGGCGCAGCCCGCAGAGGATGCCGACCCCGATATACTTCGACAGATTCGCGATAAAGCACGCCATCAATGGCGCCATTACAGCCCTGTCTCGCGCGAAGGCTCTGAGGCCGTTGGGCGTCGCTTTGGCGTCATTCGTCATCGCCTGCAAACGTTGATAGACCAGCGCGCCGAGACCATCGCGTCACAAAAGCAGGCGCTGATTAGTCAAGTCACCGCGCTGCGCAACGCCGACAGTCAGCCGTTGGCTCAGCGCATCCATCTAACGAAACAGCTTCAGCACCAGTGGCGTGCACTAGGCCGCGCGCCCAAGGGCGAAGAGAAAGCGCTTTGGAAAAGCTTTCGCCACGAGTGCGATCAGCTCTTCGCCCAGCGCGATGCACACAAAAACGAGCAGGCCGCACGTCAGCAAAAACAACTGGATGACATGCAGACGCTAATTGACCAAATGGATAGCTGGCAGCCTATCAACGCCAGCGAGGCGACTAACCTAGACGACTTTCTCAAGCAGGCCAGCCAGCTAGAACCGCTGCCACATAATCGACGCAGCGAAGGCATGCAGCGCCGCATGAGCGGCATAGTCCGCGCGCGGCGAGAACGTTTGAACCGTCTTGCGGTTGCCGATACGGTCCAGCAGTGGCAGGCCATCATGCCGTTAGTGAATGCTCACTTAGCTGCCGACGAGCACTATCTAGTCGAGGCCGTTGCCAACGATGTTGATGCTCAAACGATACTCAGCGCTGCGCTTCCCGCAGAGTTCATCGCCGCTCATCGCGCCCGCAATGAACAACGTCTCAGCGTTAAGGCACCGCTATCAGATGCGGATCTCAGCAAGATAACTGACTGTCTCGCTCGCCTGAGAGTGCACCTTTCAATGTTGGCACTGGGCAGCGTGCGCCAAAGCGATGAGCCTTTACGCCTTGCCATTCAGGTAGAGCGCCTTAATGAAGGCTTTAATCAAGAACGTAGCCGCGACCAGAATGTCACCGACATTTTAGCTGCACTCTTGGCGCTAGGGCCGATGCCTGACGCGCTCTGGGCCGCTGAAGTGGAAGAGTTTAATAATCTGCTGAGCCGGCTAGCAAGAGTGCCGCTGCCTTAGCGAAAGCGTGGCTTAACGCCATCGACAAAACAATAACGGGAGGCTGAAAAGCCTCCCGTTTGCGTGTTCAGATAACAAAGCTCGCATGCCGTTATCAGCTAATAGCGAGCCACTAACCCATAAACTGACCGCCATTGATATCGATGTTAGCACCAGTAATAAATCCTGACTCCTTATCGGCTAAGAAAGTGACCAAACGGCCAATCTCTTTTGGCGTACCATAGCGCTTCACCGGAATCGTTTCCCGGATGGCTTCACGCACTTTTTCTGGAATATTCATAATCATATCGGTAGCGATGTAGCCAGGCGATACGGTGTTGACGGTAATGCCCTTGGTCGCGGTTTCCTGCGCCAATGACATGGTTAAACCGTGCATCCCGGCTTTGGCGGCCGCGTAGTTGACTTGGCCAAACTGCCCCTTGCGGCCATTGATGGATGAAATATTAATAATCCGCCCATAGCCATGCTCCAACATCATCTCAATGACGCTGCGGCAGGTATTAAAAACGCTGTTGAGGTTGGTATCGAGTACTTCGTACCACTGCTCATAAGACATTTTCTTCATGGTGCCATCACGCGTGATACCTGCGCAGTTCACGAGTACGCTGATGGGTCCGTACTTATCATGAATTTCGCGGGCACCTTCCAGGCAGGCATTGTGATCGGACAGGTCGACGCCGGATAGTTCGATATTGTTATAACCGTCAGCCTGCTGCGTTTCTAGCCAGGTTTCGGCCTTATCAGGGTTGCGGTAACCCGCGACGACCAGATAACCCGCCTCTGCCAGCGAACGGCAAATCGCCGTACCGATACCACCAGTTCCACCAGTTACCCAGGCGACGGGGGCTTGATTGG
>NZ_JBQDLQ010000075.1:2397-16719 GCF_052095695.1 Halomonas sp. | reverse complement strand
CTTGGGGAGTAAGCCGGTATGAGCCAGTTTGCAATTAACTTACTGTTCGTCGGCTCTTCCTTTGCCCTTTATATCGGCATCGCGATTTGGGCACGAGCAGGCTCGACGAAAGACTTCTATGTGGCCGGCGGCGGCGTTCATCCTATCACCAACGGGATGGCTACCGCGGCGGACTGGATGTCAGCGGCGTCGTTTATCTCTATGGCTGGCTTGCTCGCCTCTGGAGGCTACGCGAACTCCACCTTCTTAATGGGCTGGACCGGCGGCTACGTGATTCTGGCGATGCTGCTAGCGCCTTATTTGCGTAAGTTTGGTAAGTTCACCGTGCCAGACTTCATCGGTGACCGCTTCTATAGCAATACCGCGCGTCTCGTCGCGATTGTATGTTTGATTATCGCCTCCGTTACTTACGTTATCGGTCAAATGACCGGCGCAGGCGTTGCCTTCTCTCGCTTTTTGGAAGTTAGCAACACTTGGGGTATCTGGCTTGCCGCGCTAATCGTTTTCCTCTACGCCGTATTTGGCGGTATGAAAGGCATCACCTACACCCAGGTTGCTCAATACGTGGTGTTGATTGTTGCCTACACTATCCCTGCGGTGTTTATTGCCATGCAGTTAACTGGCAACCCCATTCCGATGTTCGGGATGTTCAGTACGCATACCGAATCCGGCGTGCCGCTGCTTGAGAAACTGGACAGCGTCGTAAGCGCACTTGGCTTTCAAGACTACACCGCTGATGTAGATAACAAGCTCAACATGGTGCTGTTCACTCTGTCGCTGATGGTCGGTACTGCCGGTCTTCCTCACGTTATTATTCGCTTTTTCACCGTGCCTAAAGTGGCCGACGCGCGCTGGTCTGCCGGCTGGGCATTAGTCTTCATTGCACTACTTTACCTCACCGCACCAGCGGTAGGTTCCATGGCTCGCTTGAACCTGATGACCACGGTCTATCCAGAGATGGGGGGGCAGGTTGAGAACTACGAAGAAGCGGCGCAAACGCCGATCCTATACGAAGAGCGCCCTGAGTGGTTCCGTACCTGGGAAGACACTGGGCTGATCACCTACAACGACATCAACAACGATGGCCGCATTCAGTTTTACAATGATGCCGTTGACTACACCGATCGTGGTTGGGAAGGTAACGAGCTCAGTGTGAATAATGACATCCTGGTACTCGCTAACCCTGAAATCGCCAACTTACCCGGCTGGGTAATCGGTTTGATTGCAGCAGGCGGCATCGCAGCGGCGCTTTCTACCGCGGCGGGCTTGCTACTGGCCATCTCTTCAGCCATCAGCCACGATTTGATCAAAACGATGATCAACCCAAAAATCAGCGAAAAAGGCGAGATGCTGGCGGCAAGGATTTCAATGGGCGGTGCGATATTGTTGGCCACCTATTTGGGGCTCAACCCGCCTGGGTTTGCAGCACAAACGGTCGCCCTGGCCTTTGGCATTGCCGGTGCATCGCTGTTCCCAGCGCTGATGATGGGTATTTTCTCTAAGCGGATGAACAACTCAGGCGCGATTGCCGGCATGCTGGCAGGCTTAATCAGCACCCTGCTGTATATCTTCACCTATCTGGGCTGGTTCTTTGTTTCGGGTACCAACATGCTGGCAAACACGCCTGACAACTGGTTCCTAGGCATCTCGCCACTCTCCTTCGGTGCAGTAGGTGCAATGATTAACTTTGCCGTTGCCTTTGCGGTCTCTAGCGTGACAAAAGCTCCGCCGCAAGAAATTCAGGACCTAGTGGAAAGCGTTCGCTATCCGAAAGGTGCTGGCATGGCAATAGATCACTAAGTCATAATCGTTCCTGGCGTGTTAGCGTAATGCGGTGATCACGCCTTGGAATCGACCCACCATCGGGCTTCCTCAGGGAGGCCCGATGTCTTTTAATAAGGATAATTTATGATATGGCATTTGATCGCCGCCGTGTTTGCGGGCCTGGCGGCCGCAGGGATCGGTCTAATACTGCGTACGCTGAGCGGCAAACGGCTACCCAAATGGATAGTGCCAGTATTTGGCGGGCTGGGGATGTTGGGCTATCAGGTTCAGGTGGAATACAGCTGGTTTGAGCATAAGCAGGCCCAGCTTCCCGCTACCACCACGGTGATTTCCAGCGACACCTCCACGGCAGTATGGCGCCCATGGACGTTTGCGATCCCCATGACCACGAAATTTAGCGTGATCGACAGCGAAAACATTCGTCTCAGCGAGCAAAATGGCGCCCGCTTAGCAGAGTTTATCCTTTATCAGTTTGAACGCCATTACACGGACATCATCATCACCCAGCCTTATCTGCTTAACTGCGAAAACCGCGAATTAGTCCCACTCGATAAAGAGACACGCGCCCCCATCCTTGAGCAGATACGCACGTTGCGCGATAGCTCCCCCCTACTTCTCAACGTCTGTGCCACATAGGCTTTAACTGTCGCCAGCAAACCTGCGTATCAATGATCGTACAGCGCGCGATATTTCGCCTAGAATAAGGCCTTTTATCAGCAGCGCACGTTAAGCGGATCGCAAACTCTGGCGGGAGAAAAGCATGTTTCACGGCGGGCTACTGGTCGCGGTATCGTTCCTCTATATTGCCGTTTTGTTTTGCATAGCATGGTACGGTGACCGCCGAGCGCGCACGCATGGCGCCACCCGCCGGCGTCCGACTATCTATAGCTTAGCGTTGGCGATTTACTGCACTTCATGGACCTTTTACGGTGCCGTAGGGCAAGCCGCTACAGCCGGCTGGTCGTTCGCCAGTATCTTTGTTGGGCCCATATTAACGTTTTTACTTTTCTGGCCCGTGCTGGCCAAAATGATCCGTGTTGCTAAGCACCAAAACGTTACGTCTATTGCCGACTTTATTGCCTCCCGCTACGGCAAAACTCAATCGTTGGCCGCCTTTGCCAGTCTCGTTGCGCTAGTCGGAACCCTTCCCTACATTGCTCTACAGCTGAAAGCGGTTTCCACCACGTTTAGCGTACTCACCGACGCCACCGATGTAACTCATACGCCGTTGTTTGGCGATACGGCGTTCTATGTCGCCATTGTCATGGCTATCTTCGCGATTTTATTCGGCACCCGGCACACTGATGCCACCGAACATCACGAAGGATTAATTCATGCGGTCGCATTTGAATCGCTGGTCAAGCTGCTGGCTTTCGTGGTGCTCGGCGCCTTTGTCACCTGGGGTATGTTTGGCGGTCTAGGGGAATTAATGGGCCATGCCGAGAGCCAGCTTCAGCTCCAGCGCCAGCTCGCCAATCAGGACTTTGGCCAAAGCTTCTGGGCGCAAACACTACTCGCCATGCTGGCGATTCTTTGCTTGCCGCGCCAATTTCACGTGGCGGTGGTGGAAAACATCCACCCTGACGATGCCTCCAAAGCCCGCTGGCTGTTTCCACTTTATCTGCTAGCCATTGCGTTTTTTGTAGTGCCCCTAGCCGCGGCCGGGCTACTGTTATTTTCTGAAACCGGCGTAGAGCCCGACACCTACGTCCTGGCGCTGTCGGTGGCGTCAGGACACCAGTGGCTGACGCTACTCACCTTTATTGGCGGATTTTCTGCTGCAACGGGCATGGTGATTGTCGCTGCGGTGGCGGTATCTATCATGATTTCCAACGAAATTATCATTCCAGCGCTCTTCCGCCTGCGCTGGTTTGATACCAAAGCACGCGACTATGGCCGTCTGGTGCTGCGCACTCGTCGCCTGACGATTGTCGCTGTACTGGCCATGGCCTACGGGTTTTACCAGCTGCTTGCTGAGTTCACCTCGCTGGCCTCTATTGGCATGCTGTCGTTTGCGGCCGCAGCGCAGTTTGCACCCGCAGTGATTGGCGGGCTTTACTGGAAGCGCGGCAATCGATTCGGGGTTATCGTTGGCATGAACGCCGGCTTCGCGATCTGGGTATATAGCCTGCTAATGCCCGCCATGATCAATGCCGGCGTGCTGCCAACCCTGTGGCTTGAAGGTGGACCGCTTGGGCTTAACTGGCTATCGCCAACGGCACTCTTTGGGCTTAATTTGGGCGATAGCTTTACCCACGGTGTGATGCTGTCCCTTGGGATTAACCTGTTTTGCTACATTTTTGTCTCCCAGGTCACCTCTCAGCGAGTAGTTGAGCGTATTCAGGCATCACTGTTTGTCGATAGCGTGGAAACACGCCAGACCTCGGTCAACCGGCCCTGGACCGGGGCAACCACCGTGGGCGATTTAAAAGTGCTCTGCGAGCGTTTTCTAGGCGCCAGCCAAGTAGGCCGCGCCTTTGAAGACTACGCCCGCCGCACGGGCAAACCGCTGGACGACGGCACCCGCGCATCGATTGATATTATTCAGTTTACCGAGCGCTTTCTGGCCTCAGTGCTCGGCGCATCATCTGCTCGGATTGTGGTCAACTCGGCGCTTCAAGGCCGGGGCATCGGCATTTCGGACGTGATTTCAATTGTCGATGAAGCATCACAGGTATTGGAGTTCAACCGAGCGCTGCTGCAAGCCACTATCGAAAATATTAATCAGGGCATCAGCGTAGTCGATCAGAACCTGCGCCTGGTGGTATGGAACCAGCGCTATCTGGAGCTCTTCCGCTTCCCGGACCACCTCATTCGCGTCGGTGCGCCAATTGATCGCATCTTCCGCTACAACGCCCACAACAGCGAATATGGCCCGGGAGATCCAGAAGAACATGTCCAGCTTCTGCTCGACAATATTCGCGAAGGCCAGCCTCATCGTTACGTGCGCTATCGCCAGGATGGCAGCGTGCTGGAAGTTCAGGGCAACCCGATGCCGGGCGGCGGATTTGTTTATACCTATCAGGATATTACCCAGCAAAAGCGTATCGAAGAGGCGCTGATCCGCTCGGAAAACAATATTCGAATTTATACCGACAACGTGCCCGCGCTGATCGCCTATTTCGACAAAGAGTGTCGCTACTTATTTACCAACCGCGCCTACGAGCAGGCCTTTAATATTGATCGCAACGCGGTCATTGGCCGTCGTTTTGAGGACGTGCTTCAGGTCAAACAGGCCGAGGAGCGCACGCCCTGGGTTACCCGTGCATTAAGCGGAGAGCGCGTGAGCTTTGAAGTCTCGCTGCGCGTTAACGAGGCCATGCGCTATATGCTCGTGACCTACACGCCCCACTTTGGCGACAGCCAAACTATTTTGGGTTTCTTTGCCCTTTATCAAGATATTACCGAGCGCCGCCAAGCTGAGATTGCCCTAGAGGAAACCAACGAAACGCTTGAAGAGCGCGTTCGTGAGCGAACTCAGGCGCTTTCGGAGGCCAACGCAGCACTGCGCCAGGAGAACCGAGTGCGCGCGGAGGCAGAGCTCGCCCTGCGCCAGGCTAAACAGCTGGCGGAAGATGCCAACGCCTCTAAAACGCGCTTTCTCGCCGCGGCCAGCCATGATTTACTGCAGCCTCTTAACGCTGCCCGGCTGTTTACATCGGCGCTAATGCAAAATGTCACTACCCCAGATACCCAGCGCATCGTTGGCCATATCGATAACTCGCTCCAGGCGGCCGAGGAGCTGCTCAGCACCCTGCTGGATATCTCTAAACTAGATGCTGGCGCCTTAACGCCACGTCGCAATCACTTCCCACTGGCGAATATCTTTCGCCCACTGCGCGCCGAGTTTGAGGTAATGGCTGACGACAGAGGGCTGGATTTAGAAGTAGTGCCGACCCAGCTGTGGGTCGACTCAGATCCTCAGATGCTGCGGCGTATCGTACAAAACTTCTTATCTAACGCTATTCGCTATACCCAAGAGGGCCGGGTACTGCTGGGCTGTCGCCGCCAAAATGGCTGGCTCTCTATTGAAGTGTGGGACAGCGGCCCTGGCATTCCTGAATCTAAACTGACCGAAATTTTCCAAGAATTCCGTCGCTTGGATCAAGTCTCGCGGCATAAAGAAAGCGAAAAGGGGCTGGGGCTAGGTCTCTCGATTGCTGATCGCATGAGCCGTGTGCTGGATCATCCTATCAAAGTGCGCTCTACGGTAGGCAAAGGCGCAGTTTTCTCGGTCAGCGTGCCAACAGTGGCGGCCCGGGAAGCTAACGCATCCGATCTCGAGCCTCAAATGCGCCGGAGTGGTCATAAATTGAACGGTACGCGTATCGTGTGTATCGACAATGAAACGCTGATTCTAGAAGGCATGACGGCCATGCTAAGCGGGTGGGGCTGCGAAGTATTTACGGCCACTAGCATTGGGGGAGCGAAATCCATTCTGCGTAATATGGACGGTGAGCCCGATGCTATTCTGGCTGACTATCACCTGGATAATGAAGTGACTGGCTTGATGGCGCTGGAGGCGCTTAGCGAGCGCTTTGAAGGAGCAGTGCCGGGCATTGTGATCACCGCTGACCGAACTGAAGCTGTTGCTGAAGAAATCAAACGGGCGGGTTACCAACTGCTGCTAAAACCGGTTAAACCAGCTGCGCTGCGGGCGTTATTGACGCGTACGTTACAGGCCAATCGCGCGGCGCGTTAAGCGCCGCGTAACGTGCTAGTAAGCGCTTACGATGCAACCTTCGGTGGCTCAACTTCCAACTTCTGGGCAGCAATGACGGCCTGGGTACGTGAGTGCACGCCCAGCTTACGCAAAATCGCGGTCACGTGCGCTTTGATCGTCGCTTCCGAAACGCTCAGCTCGTAGGCGATCTGTTTGTTCAGCAGCCCTTCCGTCAGCATATTCAATACGCGAAATTGCTGGGGGGTTAGCGAAGCAATCGCTTCAGCAAAGCGCGACTCCTCTTCACTGGTTTCTTCCAGTACGTTAGCTAATGCCTCGGGCAACCATACTTCACCCTTAAGAATTTCACCGACGGCCTCAGCAATTAGTTGTAGAGACGAAGATTTAGGGATAAAACCCGACGCGCCGTAGTCAATAGCACGACGAACGACGTAAGGCTCGTCGCTTCCAGATACGACAGCAACGGGAATATCGGGCATTTGACCACGCAACTGAATCAAGCCAGAGAAGCCGTGGGCACCCGGCATATGCAGATCCAGGAGAATCAAGTCAGCATCGGGATGGCGATTCACCACTTCATTAGTGGCTTCCATGGTATCTGCTTCGACAATTTCCGCCTGGGGAGCTAACTGGCGTAACGCTTGGGTCAGCGCTGCACGAAACAGCGGGTGATCGTCAGCGACGATAAACTTATGAGCTACTGCCATGGATATTTCTCCGGTTCCTTGAACAGCGGGGCTGTCTGCTACCCCGACGCTAGGCTCTTGCGGTTTGAAGCATGGTACCCCATGGGCCTCATCATGCCCAAGCATCACATGCACAATTTGTAATTGACCGATCGTACCATTGAAAACTCATACAAAGAAAAATTCATATCAACCAACACAACAGTGCCGACCTACACGGGCCGGCACTGTTTAATTAAAATGGCGCATTACCGCCAATGTTATTGAAAGAATGCTGTTGAAAGAAAAATATCGCCGCTATTGATTCGCGCGATGTTCAATCAATTGGTCGACCACCGACGGATCAGCCAAGGTGCTGGTATCGCCTAGCCCATCGCACTCGTTTGCGGCTATCTTGCGCAGAATGCGCCGCATGATTTTACCGGAACGAGTTTTCGGCAAGCTTGGCGCCCACTGAATGACATCAGGCGATGCAATCGGACCGATATCTTTCCGAACCCACTGCGTCAGCTCTTTTTTGAGCTCGTCAGTCTCCTCGATACCGTCATTCAAGGTGACATAGATGTAGATCCCTTGCCCCTTAATATCATGCGGAAAGCCTACCACGGCCGCTTCAGCAACGGCGCTGTGTGCTACCAATGATGACTCAATCTCGGCGGTCCCCATGCGGTGACCAGACACGTTGAGCACGTCATCAACGCGCCCGGTGATCCAATAGTAGCCATCCTCATCGCGGCGGCAGCCATCACCCGTGAAATACATGCCGTCATAGGTCGAAAAGTAAGTCTGGATGAAGCGCTCGTGATCATTCCAGATAGAGCGCGCCTGCCCCGGCCAAGAATCAAGAATAGCCAGGTTACCTTCGGTGGCACCCTCAAGTATATTGCCTTCATTATCGACCAAGGCCGGCTTCACACCAAAGAACGGTACGGTCGCAGAACCAGGCTTAAGCGGCGTGGCACCAGGCAGCGGGGCAATCATGATCCCGCCGGTTTCGGTTTGCCACCAGGTATCGACAATTGGGCAATTCTCGTTGCCGATAACTCGATAGAACCATTCCCAGGCTTCCGGATTGATCGGCTCACCTACAGAGCCAAGCAGGCGCAGGCTGTCCCGCTTGCTCGAATCCATAACGTTGTCGCCGTGCGCCATTAATGCACGCACCGCCGTGGGCGCAGTATAAAGAATATTAACGTTGTGCTTATCAACGATCTCGCCCATCCGACCGTGGGTCGGATAGCTCGGCACGCCCTCAAACATAAGGGTCGTCGCGCCGTTCGCTAACGGGCCATATACGATATAGCTGTGACCGGTTACCCAGCCGACATCCGCCGTACACCAGTAAACTTCACCATCCTGATAGTCAAACACATACTGGTGAGTCATAGCGGCGTAGGTCAGGTAGCCACCGGTGGTGTGCTTGAGTCCTTTCGGCGCGCCTGTAGAGCCTGAGGTATACAGAATAAATAGCGGGTCTTCCGCTCCCATGGCTTCGGCTTCGCACTCGCTTGACTGTTTGTCGACAAGCGCATCAAACCAAATATCACGACCTTCTTTCCAGTCAATGTCACCACCGGTGCGCTTCACCACCAGTACATTTTTGCATACGTCAGTGCCTTCGCGGGTCAGTGCGGAATCCACGTTTTCCTTAAGCGGCACGTGCTTGCCACCGCGCACCGACTCATCGGCCGTGATCACAAGCTTGGAGTCCGAACCAATCACGCGCTGGGCAACCGCATCTGGAGAGAAGCCGCCAAATACCACCGAGTGCACCGCACCGATGCGCGCACAGGCAAGCATCGCCATAGCGGCCTCAGGAATCATCGGCATATACAGCGTGACGGTATCGCCCTTACCAATCCCTAACTCTTTTAGCGCGTTGGCTAGCTGGTTCGTGCGTGCGTACAGCTCGCGATAGCTAATGTGCTTGGATTCATTGGGGTTATCGCCCTCCCAAATAATCGCGGTTTGATCGCCACGCTTGTCTAAGTGGCGATCCAAACAGTTGGCGCTGACGTTAAGCAATCCATCTTCAAACCAACGGATATCGACGTTATCACGCGCAAAGGAGGTGTTTTTGATCTTAGTAGGTGCCTTAACCCAGTCAAGGCGCTGGGCCTGCTCTGCCCAGAAGGCTTCCGGATCGTCCAGCGACTGCTGATACATGGCCTCATACTTAGCTTTGTCGGCCCATGCTTTGGCGGCGAAATCGTCGCGCACCGGATAGACTTTCTGTTGATTGCTCATGACATTGCCTCTGTGCGTGAAAATGCACTTTCTAAATAAATGATCGTGCTAAAGAAACTGTTGCCGATACCTGTCTTTATGGCGTGCTTTGTGACGTGGGCTGAGTATTATCAGGCCTATCGACTGCTAATAAGGTTCCTCTAGCATAAACCTCCGCGAGCAAGCTTCCCTTTAGACATTGGTATTAAAAAATTTTACTTAAAAAACAAATATTTAAAATAATATCAAAGCACATCTTCTGGTGCGTAGACCAAGGTCTTAACACAGTGTCGGCAGCGATATCCACGTCCGCTTGCCGCTAGCGCATGGCGCCTGGGTGTAAAACGATGAATCCGACAACCACACTGATAGCGATAAGGCGCGGACTGTGCCTGTTGAACATCAAACTGATGCGTCACGCGTGGCGCCAAACCGAACAGATCCCGCATCACCGTTTTCCACTCACGTCCGTGAGGCTTCAAGCGTGGGCCATTATCTAAATGAAATACCAGCCAGTGAGCCATTTCATGTGGGATAACGTCATCAAAAAAAGCCGTGCGGTTTTCACTCAGCAGCACTGGGTTTAAGCGTAAGCCGCCACGGCTGAGATGCGCCTGTCCAGCGCAGGCGCCTCGCAAGTCAAACCAAACCGTTGGAGCGGGTAGCGGCGGACATACCTCACAGCAGCGTTGCCAAGCCTGCTCTACGCGCGCGCGCGCGGCATGGTGCAAATCGGTTGTCGTCATGGCGGCCAGTTCGGCAGCAGGCCATGGAGGCAGAGGTATAGTACTCATTAGTGATAAACTAGCCGTAATAGGTACACGTTGATAGGGATACATAGTATCCGATGATGACCGATTCGCATTAATGAGGCTTTACTCATGGCAGAGCGTAGCGACACCCAAGAACCGAACATGCCACCGCAACCACTGCTCGACGATGAGCAGTTGGATAGATTGGACGACTTCCTTGCTTCAGATCAAGTGGATGAAGACGCCCTGGATCTAATCTCCGCCCATGGATTCTTAGTCGCGCTTGCCGTCGCGCCAAGTGAGCTGCCGCCCGCCCAGTGGCTGGCCGAGCTGTTTCAAGGTGAGCCGCGTTACGCCGATGACGCCGAACGCGATGAGATTATTACGCTACTTACCCTGCTGCGTGACAATGCGGTGGCGGTACTGGAACAAGGCGGCTTACCGGAACTACCTTTCGAGCTGACGCTCGGCGGCGAACCTGCTGAAGACACCCCGATTGGCGATTGGTGTGCGGGCTTCATGGAAGGCGTCTTCAGCGATGAGAGCGCCTGGTTCCAGGACGATGAAGAGGCTGCCGCCACCCTATTACTGCCGTTCATGCTGCTATCGGGCCTGTTCGACGACGAGCCAGACATGGTCGAGCTGGCCAAGGACCAGCAGCGCCAAGAGTCGCTAGTGGTACAGTTGCCGGAGCTGGTGCTGGATCTTTATCTGCACTACCGCGTACCGCCGGAAACGCCCAAGCCTAAACCGCGCAAGAAAACTCCCGCTAAAGGTAAAAAACGCTAGGCGCTCTTGCAAACTTCCATGTGCTAATTTTCAGAGCGAGTTTCAAGAACAGGTTTCAAGAGTGGGCTTCAAGCGCTATTTAATACGCGTCACCATCGCATCTAGGATCCCATAGACCCACTCTTTGGCGCGCTGCCCCCAGGGGCGCGCTGCCCACGTTTTCGCATCCACTTCTTGGCTGGTGGCAAAGTTGCGCTCAAACATCTGGCGTACTTCAGTTGCCAGCCGTGGGTCCATTACCTCTTGATTGGCCTCTAGGTTCCAGTGCAAGTTCCAGTGATCAAAATTACACGAGCCGATACTTATCCACTCGTCGGCGAGTACAAACTTGGCATGAATAAACGTCGGCTGGAACTCAAAAATACGCACTCCGGCCTTAAGCATTGTCTGATAAAAACGCTGACCGGCAAAGCGAACGCCGGGGTGATCATGCTTAGCACCGGGCAGCAGCAAGCGGACATCAACACCGCGCCGCGCCGCTCGAACTAAGCGGCGGCGCAGGGCAAACGTTGGCACAAAATACGGTGTGCATAGCCACAGCTGCGTTTTGGCGTTATTCACACGCCCGTGCAATGAATGACGAATGGCTTGATAACGATAGCCCCGTGCCGACATCGCACGCCCTGGCATGCCGTTAGGCTGTTCATGCGGCTCGCGCCTTTCAGGCAGGCCGACCGCACGTTCATCACCCTTTTCGGCGCGCGTTAGCCGCGAATGCCACAGCCGCCGAAATAGCAGCTCCCAGTCAGCCACTACCGGCCCCTCAATACGCAGCGCAATCTCATACCAAGCATTGAGAAACTCATCGACCGCACCAAAACCACCGGTAAACGCCTGCTCACCGTCAATAACGACAATTTTACGGTGATCGCGGCTCAAGTTTAGGGCTAAAGAGTGAAAGCCTAGCGGGTTAAAAAAGCGTAGCTGAACACCACCCTGCTTCAACCGCTGTCGATCATCACGGGACAGCCCCATCGAGCCGTAGCCATCGAGTAGCAAACAGACGCAGACGCCGCGCCCTGCAGCGCCAATGAGCGCATCAATAGCTTGACTAGCAAGCTCGCCAGACTCCATCAGATAAAGTTCGACCAGCACATAGTGCTGCGCGGCATTGACCGCTTCCAACATGGCCGGAAGAAAGCGCGTGGCTTCTGGCAGCAACGTAAAATGATTCCCTTCTCGCCACGCATTGTGCATGGGTACTCCTTGCGTTAGCGGTGAGCTACCGTACTAACGAACGATGGACGTATAAATCATAGCGACTGGTTTTGCCTTCTAGCGTGTGCTGAGGCGCAGGCCCAGCAATAGGCGGCGCCTTGCGCGGACGCTTAACGACCACGCGATGCGTCGCCACATCCAGCGCTGCCTCAAGCAGCCGCGGGGCATCGTTATCATCACCGGCGAGCTCGCGAAACAGGCGCATCTCTTTTTTCACCAGCGCGGACTTCTCACGGTGGGGAAACATAGGATCAAGATGTATGACCTGCGGCGTAAAACAGGCGCTGGCAACCAGCTGCGCCAACGATTGAGCAGCATCGCCGTGTGCGAGCATCATGCGTGCAGCAATATCTGCCGTCTCGCTATGCTTCAATGCCCGCTTTAAGCCATCTTCCAGCAGCGCTGCAATCGCCGCTACCCGCTCAATTAACAGCACCTGCGCACCGAGGCTTGCGAGTACAAAGGCATCGCGCCCCAGCCCTGCAGTTGCATCAACAATGCTCGGCGATACGCCTTTGCTCAGCCCGCAGGCTTTGGCGACTAGCTGACCACGCCCACCGCCAAAGCGGCGTCGATGGGCAGCCTTGCCCGCCGTAAAATCGACGCTTAGCGGCTTCCCGTAGCGATCCTCATCACCCACCAGCGCCAGCCCTTCATCGCCTTGTATTAGGCGCAAACCCGCTGGCAAAGCGATGTTATTAATATCGCTCTCAAGGTCACTCGGCACACCGATCACGCGGGCTTTTTCCAAGCAACGTCATTACGCAGATAAACCGGTAGAATCAAATGCGCCGCTTGGCCAAGCCCAGCAGCAAAGTCACGCGCCGCTAGCCATGCCATTTCTTCAGCGCGAGGCTCAAGGTCACACAAGTGCTGGGGCATACTAAGCTGCACATCAGTCGTGAAGCGCTCCCATAACGTAAAGCCGCTGCCGACGCCGACCCAGTCGGTTTCTCCGCTGGGCAGGCGCATCGCCTCTGGGGCTAACACGGCCTCCGCGCTCATCACCGTAATAGTGTCTTTCAGGCAATGCCACGTTGCGGCATAGATCTCGCCCATACGGGCATCGATAGCCGTCACAACATGGCGCAGGTGATAGCGCCGGTGTGCCTGAAGGGCAAGGGCTTCCAGCGTAGAAATACCCAGGAGCGGGCGGTCCAAACCAAAGGCAAGCCCCTGGGCAGCACCCGCGGCAATGCGCAACCCGGTAAACGACCCTGGGCCGCGACCAAACGCTACGGCGTCAAGCTGAGCTGGGGTTACCTGCGCCTCGGCAAGCACTTCATCTACCATTGGCAGTAATCGACGCGTATGGGCGCGAGGCGTCATTTCAAAACGTGCCAGGCATTCGATCTTCGGATGTTCTGGCGTTAGGTTCTCGGGCGCTAGATGCCCAGTGTCAGAGGCGTCTTCTTGGCGCAGCAGAGCGACGGAGCAAGCGCTCGATGAGGCGTCAAGGGCAAGCAAATATAACGGCATAGCAAAGGGCCACTCGAAAGAAACATTACGACATTATACCCACACCACGCTAACACGACGATGGCCCGCTTAAAGCGAGCCATCATCAAAGTTCTGTATATAGCCAATGTAGTGCGTTTTGCGACTTAGCTCAGCGCTTCTTTCACTTGGCGGGTAATGTCGGTCACACTGCCTACACCTTCAATACGGTGGTATTGCGGGGCGCTTTCAGCATCTTCCGTTGCCCATTGCTGATAGTAATCGACCAACGGGGCCGTTTGATCATGATAAACCGATAAACGATTACGCACCGTGGACTCTTGATCATCTTCACGCTGAATAAGCGCTTCGCCAGTGACATTATCCTTGCCCGGCTCTTTGGGTGGATTATGCTCAACGTGGTAGACACGGCCAGAGGCTGGATGAACGCGACGCCCGGCTAAACGATTGACGATTTCTTCATCGGGCACGGCAATCTCCACTACGTGATCCAGCTTTACACCGCCTTCTTTCATCGCGTCAGCCTGGGGGATCGTGCGTGGAAAACCATCGAATAGAAAGCCGTTTTCGCAGTCCGGCTGGCCGATGCGTTCTTTAACCAGATCGATAATAATGTCGTCTGATACCAAGCCGCCGCTGTTCATGATCTCTTTTACTTTTAGGCCCAGCTCAGTGCCATCTTTAATGGCCGTGCGCAGCATATCCCCGGTGGAAATCTGAGGAA
>NZ_JBQDLQ010000075.1:0-2387 GCF_052095695.1 Halomonas sp. | reverse complement strand
CCCGCGCCGGGGGCACCCAACAGGATTAAACGCATGGCACTGCTCCTTGAAGTTTAAAAATATGAAAAAATGTATTACTCGACAATAACCGTGCCCACCAGACGACACAACTCCCCAAAAGCCTGAGAGACCCGTTTTTATTCCACTTTTTTAAATTAAAACAGCTAGGTGAGCACAAATAGCCGTTTAAAACTCTACTTTGGTCGCTTTTAGAACTGAAATTGCCAATATCTGCACGACGTATTCAAACCAAACACAAGCGGCGCCCCAAGGGGCGCCGCTTGTGAAGCTTTAATTCTATCGATTACAGAAGTAAACGACGAATATCAGTCAGTACGTCTGCCAAGAAGGCGGTGAAGCGTGCTGCATCAGCTCCATTGATCGCTCGGTGGTCATAAGAGAGCGAAAGCGGCATCATCAAACGCGGTTGGAAAGCATTACCATCCCATACCGGCTTCATCTGCGCTTTCGACACACCCAGAATAGCGACTTCCGGCGCGTTGACGATCGGTGTAAATGCCGTACCACCAATAGAACCGAGGCTCGAAATAGTGAAGCAACCACCGGTCATTTCATCACGCTTGAGCTTTTTGCTTTGTGCTTTTTTGCCCAGATCAGCCATGTCCTTAGCAATCTCAATCAAGGACTTTTTATCAGCATCACGCAGCACAGGCACCATCAGGCCATCAGGGGTATCAACAGCGATACCAATATGGACATAGTTCTTCCATACCAGCGTTTCACCATCGCCCTTCAAGCTGACATTGAACTGCGGGAATTTACGCAGTGCAAAAGCACAGGCTTTGACCATAAACGGTAGCGGCGTGAGCTTAGCACCCTGCGCTTCGGCTTCAGCCTTCATGGCCTTGCGGAAGGCTTCAAGCTCGGTAATGTCCGCTTCGTCAAACTGCGTGACGTGAGGAACATTGAGCCAGCTGCGATGCAGGTTGGTAGCGCCCATTTTGAGCAGACGCCCCATCGGCTTCTCTTCCACTTCACCAAACTGGCTGAAGTCGACGGCGGGGATTGGCGGAATACCCGCGCCGCCAGTCGCCGCGGCTGCGCCTTGCGGAGCAGCTCCCTGATTGGCAATTGCCTGCTTGACGTAAGACTGCACGTCCTCTTTGAGCACGCGATCTTTCGGGCCGCTAGGCTTCACTAGCCCGATATCGACACCCAGCTCACGGGCCAGCATACGTACGGCAGGTCCGGCATGAACTAGCTTGCCATCACGAGGTTTGTGGGCCGCCATCTGTGCTTCAGGGCTTGGCGTACCCGCCGGTGAGGCAGAGGCCTTATCGCTGGCTGGGCTAGCACTGCCTTTATCTTTTTCAGGCGCAGCTTTCTCAGGGGCGGCCTTTTTCGGCGCGGCTTTTTTACCGCTAGCAGCCACTTCGATATAGCCAATCACATCGCCTTCAGAGACGGTGTCGCCCTCTTTAACGGTTAACTCAATGAGCTTACCTTTATAGGGGCTGGGCACGTCCATCGAGGCTTTGTCAGACTCCAGCGTGATCAGCGCATCTTCCACGTTGATCTCATCGCCTGCGGCCACGCCAATTTCAATAATCGGCACGTCAGAGGCACCCGACATCTCTGGCACGCGAATTTCTTTGCGCTCCGGCTCGCCGCTTGTAGCCTCTTCTTGATCATCGTCTTCTTCAGACGACTCTTCCGGCTCGCTGCTGGCTTGGCTAGAAGCTTCCTCGTCAGATGCTTCCTCAGTCTCTTCTTCGCCGCCTTCACCCGTGACTTCCATCTGGCCAATAACATCGCCTTCGGAAACGGTATCGCCCTCTTTCACAGTGAAGGTAACGATTTTGCCACTATAAGGGCTCGGCACGTCCATGGAGGCCTTATCAGACTCCAAGGTAATCAGCGTGTCTTCAGCCTCTACTTCGTCGCCTTCGTTTACAGCGACTTCAATAATTTCGACGCTATCAGAGCCGCCCAAGTCAGGCACTATGATATCAACCGTTTGCTTACCACCGGCCGCCTTTTTAGCAGCAGGCTTTTGCTCTTGGGACGGCTTTTCAGCTTTATCTTCTTTCGCCGGCTCGGTCTCTGACTGGCTTTCAGCGTCAGCATCTGGCTGCGCATCGTCACTCTCGTCACTACTTTCGCCGCCGCCTTCAACTTCTAGCTCAACGATATCGTCACCTTCGGAAACGGTGTCGCCTTCTTTGACCAGCACTTTAATGACCTTACCGCCTTTCGGGGCAGGCACATCCATGCTGGCTTTATCAGATTCCAGAGTGATCAGGGTGTCTTCCGCTTCAATGACGTCGCCTTCTGACACCGCAATCTCGATGATTTCGACATCGGTATCGCCACCGATATCGGGAACTTTGATGATTTCGCTACTCAAGGTCGCGCTCCTTCCAAAT
>NZ_JBQDLQ010000074.1:0-16887 GCF_052095695.1 Halomonas sp. | reverse complement strand
TAACGGTACATGTGGCACGATCCTGCTAAAAAGCGAAATGGTCACGTTGAGACGGGGGGTTAGTGTAGTACCACCTTAACGCGGGCATCATATTCTACAAAAGAATATATAATTATCTTTTTAGTTCTAAAAGCTATTTAAAATCCATTGAGGCCCAGCGACGGCGCTGCCAGACCCACACAAACCCTATCGAGTTAACCAGCCGGTATAATAACTGCACCAGCCATACACCTAATAAGCCATGCCCTAAGCCAATACCAACCCAGCAGGCCAGCGGTAGAAAAAACAGCCACTGCATACCCACGGTTAGCATCATGACAGTGCGTTGAGCGCCAGCGCCCATTAACGCCTGAGCAAGCACCAGCGCCGCCGCATCCATCACAATCATCACACCTGTTAGCTGAAGTGGCACGGCGCCCATAGCGATGAGTTCTGGGCTGCTAAAGAAGGTGCTGAGTATCTTTTCAGGCATTAGCAGCATAGGCAGCGCCAACAATAACAGCAGCAGCCAGGCCACGCGAAGCGCATCCAGGCCCCACTGATGCGCTTCGCGCTGGGCATCTCGCCCTAGGGCTTCGCCCACTAAACTCATCGCGGCAACGCCAACGCCGACACCCGGCAAAATTAGCAGGAGCGATAGATTAATTAGGACATGTCCAACGGCAACGCTAGCAGTGCCTAGCTGACTTAATAGCCAGAATAAAACGGCATAGCCCGCAGCGAACCAAAGCTGCTGGATAGAATGCGGTATGGCCAATGCGAGCGTTGAGCGTAGCGTGGCGAAGCTAGGTAGACATGTCAAAAAATGCGTATTGAATGCACTTTTCAAGCTAATCCGGCTCCACACTACCAAGCCGACAAACAGCGATAGGGTCGTACCTGCACCAGCACCGCTTGCCCCCATATGTGGCAGGCCGGCAACGCCGTAGATCAGGCCCGCACTAGCGACGACATTCAGCAGGTGCACCGCCACAATAATCTGCAAATAAAGCTGCGTCTGCTGACGACCATTCCAGTAGCCACGAAAACATAGCGTTAGCGCAATGGCCGGTAGCGAGATGACCCGCCAACGGAAGTAGTCAACGGCAACCGCATGTACATCCGGCGCCTGAGTGATAAAGCCAATTAAACAAGGCGCCTGCCACCATGCCAATATCGATAGCGGAAGCGCCATCGCAGCGCCTATCATTAACCCTGACTGCAGCGGATGGTAGCGTTCTACGGCGGATAAGCCGGCACGCTGGGCCGTCTGTGACTGCACGCTGGAGGAGAGACCAAAGACAACAGCGGTGAGCATAAACATCGCGTAGCCGCCCACGCCAACACCGGCCAAGGCGACTTCACCCAGCCGCCCTACAAGCGCCGCGTCGATCAAGTTGAGTACGCTTTGTGACAGCATGCCCAACATAATCGGCAGGGCTAAACGAATGACCTTACCATGACGGCGAGTGACAAATAGACCCATCGATGCCAATCAGCTTGGGTCGTAGGAAAGCACCGGTGAAAGCCAGCGCTCCATCTCCTCAAGCGGCATGGGCTTACGGGCAGCGATTGTCTCAACCTGGTCACGGGTGATTTTACCGGTCGAAAAATATTTCGACTGCGGATGAGCAAAGTACCAGCCCGCAACGGCAGCAGCAGGCCACATAGCAAAGCTTTCAGTTAATGCTAGGCCAGTGTTCTCGGTCGCATTGAGCATTCTAAACAGCGTGGCTTTCTCAGTATGATCAGGACAGGCCGGGTAGCCGGGAGCAGGGCGAATACCCTGGTATTTCTCAGCAATTAACGCCTCGTTATCCAATACTTCTTCTGGCACATAGCCCCAGAATTCCTTACGTACACGCTCATGCATACGTTCAGCAAAGGCTTCTGCGAGGCGATCCGTTAATGCCTGAACCATAATCGCGTTATAGTCGTCACCCGCCGCCCCATAGGCTTTAGACAGCTCATCGACACCGTGGCCGGTGGTCACCGCAAAGCCGCCAATCCAATCGGCTTTGCCGCTTTCCTTGGGGGCAATAAAGTCAGCCAAGCTGTAGCAAATGCCGTCGCGGCCTTTTGTCGTTTGCTGGCGAATATGATGGAGGCGCTCAACGACTTCGCTGCGCGACTCGTCGGCATAAACCTCAATCACGTCATCATCAACGCTATTGGCAGGCCAAAGCCCAATAACGCCCCGTGCCTGCACGCGCTTTTCATCAATTAACTTACGCAACATGCTTTTCGCATCTTCAAACAGGTTGCGCGCAGCTTCACCAACAACGTCATCATTAAGAATTTTGGGATACTTACCCGCGAGCTGCCAGCTCATAAAGAAAGGCGTCCAGTCGATAAACGCCACGAGCTCTTCAAGGTCATAGTTATCGAAGGTTTTTAATCCAATCATTGTGGGCTGGGCGGGCGTGTGGTTACTCCAGTCAGTGCGAAAACGTCGCTTGCGCGCTTGAGTATAATCAAGGTCTGCCGCTTTGGGGCGGCGCTTAGCGTTACGCTCACGAACTTTTTCATACTCTTCGCGAATGTCAGCCACATAGGCGGGCTTTTGTGCAGAAGAGAGCAGCCGCCCCGCAACGCCTACTGCGCGCGAGGCATCGGTGACATAAATGACCGGGTGCTCATATTGAGGCTCAATTTTGACCGCTGTGTGGGCCTTAGATGTCGTTGCACCACCAATCAACAGCGGTAAATCCATGCCGCGGCGCTGCATTTCTTTGGCCACGCTGACCATTTCATCCAGCGACGGCGTAATGAGGCCAGAAAGGCCGATAATATCGGCGTTATGATCTTTCGCTGCCTGCAAAATTTTATCAGCGGGCACCATCACGCCAAGATCAATCACTTCGTAGTTATTGCACTGCAGCACCACGCCGACAATGTTTTTACCAATATCGTGAACATCGCCCTTTACCGTTGCCATTACGATCTTGCCTTTGGCTTTCACCTGCTCGCTTTTCTCGGCTTCAATAAAAGGAATCAGATAAGCCACGGCCTGTTTCATCACCCGCGCGGACTTAACGACCTGGGGCAAAAACATTTTCCCGTCGCCGAAGAGGTCGCCAACGACGTTCATACCGTCCATTAACGGACCTTCGATGACTTCGATAGGGCGCTTGGCTTGGCTACGGGCTTCTTCAGCATCGCCTTCTATATAAACCGTAATACCTTTCACAAGCGCGTGTTCAATACGCTTATTGACCGGCCAGCTACGCCATTCAAGGTCTTCTTTTTTGGGCGCGCCGCTACCGTCTCCTTTAAACTTATCGGCAATATCGAGCAGGCGTTCAGTACCGTCGCTGCGGCGGTTTAACACCACATCTTCAACCGCATCGCGCAGCTCTGCAGGCAAGTCGTCGTACACGGCTAGCTGGCCCGCATTGACGATGCCCATGCTGAGACCCGCACGAATAGCATGATATAGAAACGCCGAGTGAATCGCTTCGCGCACCGCATTATTACCACGAAACGAGAACGAGACGTTGGAAACACCGCCTGAAATCATGGCGTGGGGCAGGTTGTCACGAATCCATTGAGTGGCTTCAATAAAGTCGACCGCGTAGTTATTGTGCTCTTCAATACCTGTCGCGATGGCAAAAATATTAGGATCAAAAATAATGTCTTCAGCAGGGAAGCCAATCTCGTCCACCAGCAAACGATAGGCACGCTGACAAATTTCGGTTTTACGCGCAAAAGTATCCGCTTGGCCTTCTTCATCAAAAGCCATTACCACAATAGCAGCACCAAAACGCCGGCATTTGGTCGCCTGTTCGCGGAAGGCGGCCTCTCCCTCTTTTAATGAAATGGAGTTAACGACCGCCTTGCCTTGGACGCACTTCAGGCCTGCTTCGATGATCTCCCACTTGGAGGAGTCGATCATAATAGGCACACGGGCAATATCAGGCTCACCGGCAATGAGATTAAGAAAGCGCTCCATGGCTTCCTTAGATTCAAGCATACCCTCGTCCATGTTGATATCAATCACCTGAGCGCCGTTCTCTACCTGCTCAAGGGCGACTTCTAACGCCGTAGTAAAATCTTCTTCAACAATCAGTCGCTTAAAACGTGCCGAACCGGTGACGTTAGTGCGCTCACCAACGTTGACGAATAACGAGTCGGCTTGGATATTGAACGGCTCAAGCCCTGATAAACGGCAAGCATGGCTAAGCTCGGGAACAACGCGGGGTGCCATATGGCGAACGGAGTCGGCAATGGCGCGAATATGGTCTGGCGTCGAACCGCAGCAACCGCCAATGATGTTGACCATGCCGCTGGCAGCGAACTCGCTGACAATCTCAGACATCTCCTCAGCCGTCTGGTCATACTCACCAAACTCGTTGGGAAGCCCAGCATTGGGGTGCGCCGATACGAAGGTGTCAGCCTTTTTGGATAGCTCCTCCACATAAGGGCGCAGCTCCTCAGCACCCAGCGCGCAGTTTAATCCTACGGAAAGCGGCTGAGCGTGGCGTACTGAGTTCCAAAACGCCTCGGTGGTTTGGCCTGAAAGCGTGCGCCCAGAGGCGTCTGTGATGGTGCCCGAGATCATCACTGGCAGTCTTTCACCACGATCATCAAATAGCTCTTCTAACGCATAAATAGCCGCTTTTGCGTTGAGCGTATCGAAGATCGTTTCGATCATAATCAGGTCAGCGCCGCCAGCAATGAGTGCTTCGGCAGCCTCATAGTAATTTTCACGCAGCGCATCAAAGGTCACGTTGCGCTTGGCGGGATCATTAACATCTGGCGATAGAGACGCCGTACGCGACGTAGGGCCTAGCACGCCAGCAACATAGCGGGGCACGCCGGTTTCAGCCGCGACCGCATCGCAGACCTCGCGCGCCAGGCGTGCCGATTCATAGTTGAGCTCTACGACCAGCGCTTCCATCCCGTAATCAGACTGTGACAGCTGAGTGCTGTTAAACGTATTGGTCTCAATAATATCGGCACCGGCCTCCAGGTAGTCGCGGTGAATACGCGTGACTAAATCGGGGCAGGTGAGCGCTAGTAGATCGTTATTGCCTTTGAGGTCCGAGGGCCAATCGCTGAATCGTTCACCACGAAAATCTTCCTCGCTCAGCTGGGCATTCTGCAGCATGGTGCCCATGCCGCCGTCCAGAATCAGGATGCGTTGGGTAAGGCGTTGGGTGAGGGTTGCGATCAAAGCACTATCAGCCATGGCAGGGTGAATTCTCCAGCGTCACAGTCGTCAAAGGGGATGTTGTTATCGTCGGAAAAGCAGCATCAGTGGTTAAGCGGCGCGTAATGATAACAAAAGGGAGTACAAAAGGCGCCTCTAAGGGCCGCCAGATAATGCCGGTGAGACAGACAGGTGATCATCTACCGACATAAAGTCATCTTTTAAATAGCCTACTAAATTACTCGGGATTGTGTCAGAGCGATGTTTTGCTTACCATAGCAACAAATGACATGTGAAGTGGTTCAGTCATTAGGCTTAGCCACTACCACAGGAGGAAGATACCCCTCATGACCACGACTAGCGAAAAAAACACCAGCGTCGATACCCAAGGTATCGATATAACTAATAGTGCTCAGGAATATCTTTCCGAATTGCTTGAAAAGCAAAACGTAGAAGGTATTGCAGTGCGCATCTTTATTACTCAGCCAGGTACGCCGTACGCGGAAACCTGCCTGGCTTACTGCCGCCCAGGTGAAGAAGAGCCCACCGACGTCACGCTGGAACTCGAGAAAATCAACGTTTTCCTCGATAAGAACAGCCTGGCCTTTTTGGAAGAGGCGGTCGTCGATTTTAACGCGGACCGTATGGGCGGCCAACTGACGATCAAAGCACCGAACGCCAAAATGCCCAAGGTTAACGCCGATAGCCCGCTTGAAGACCGTATTAATTACGTTCTTTACAGCGAGATCAATCCCGGGCTGGCAGCACACGGTGGTGAGATAAAATTAATAGAGCTAACCGAGCAGCAATACGCGGTCTTAGCTTTCGGCGGCGGTTGCCAGGGCTGCTCAGCGGTTGATTTAACTTTGAAAGACGGGGTAGAAAAAACCTTGATGGAGCGCATCCCAGAACTTGCCGGCATCCGCGACGTCACCGACCACTCTGATACCACCAACGCCTATTATCAGTAATACGCCAGGAAGCTGCTGTCATTGACTAGTTATCGATGTTGATAAGCTATAGCCGTTGAACAAAACGCCCAGCCACCGTGCTGGGTGTTTTCATAAGCGCAGGGCAAGCAGAGTGTCGCGCTCAGAGGCCGAGAGTTAGGCAAGATCGGTAATTACGGATCGGCTACCTGAGTAGCGGAGCGAGATAGCCGCCGTCTACGCTGAGTAGGCCAGCGAGCAGCCGGCACGGGCGCCAGTCCTCGATACTCTCAGGGGCTTTCCAGATGTCAATATCTCGCAGTTGGTCGAGAATCGCTGCGCCATGGATAAGCGCAAGACCATGAATCGGATCCATATGACGAGCGGCGATTTCAATGGCCGCGTTTCCTGCTTCCGAATCAACCCGATAGCCATCGTCGGATACGCAGGCCTCGCATACCAGCCGGCACAGGTCGATCTCGACGGGACCGAGCACGGCGAACTCAAAGTCCAGCAGGGCGACGACCTCTCCTTCCCATAAGGCATTCATCAGCGCGAGGTCGCCATGGTTGGCGGTTTGTTCTACCAAAGATGCAGCCCGGAAGTAACCCTCTATGACCTTATGGAGCTGCGACTGCTGGGCACTGGAAAGTCCCAGCTTTATTTCGACACGGTTAGCCGCCTCGATGGCAGAATCAAGCGTAGCCGGTATGAACCCCCCATGAGATGCGACATGCTTCCTGAGCGACGGGCTCACGTCGTGTACGACCTGAGCCCGAGCCCATAGCTGACGGACCGCCGCTCCCCGCTGCGCAGGCGTCAGCGCCGGCCACGCCTCGTGTAGGTTCTGGCCGCGAACCTCCGCGCTCACGATCCAGCCGTGGCCCTCGATAATGCCCTCTCCAAGGATTTCGGGGTGCCCGACCTCTTTCGGAAGAGCGCGCACGAACGCAACCTCGCGTGCCATATCGACAGCTGTATGCGCAATCCGCACGGCGATGCCATTACCGACCCAGGTCGCGTTCGAGTATCCATTGGCTCGCTGCATTCGCGCGAGTTCGCCACCATAGAGAGCCGCCACCTTAGCGGCCAAGCTCCGGACAAGCGCTGTGCTGGTCGGGTCACGATGCTGGTCGAGCGGATGAATACTTTTACTGGACTCCGTCATAGTCATTTTTCCATTGTGAATCAGTTGTGGTCAGTCCGAGTGCTCGGCAAGCCAAAGCTTGACCATTTCCTGACGAATTTGGCGCAGACCCTACAAAAGCTCAGAAAACCTTAGCGTACGATTTTTTCCGAATTCTGTAGTCCCCCTTTATCAGCTAGCGACGCTGGCAACTCCGTCAACTGCTGCTGTAACGCTTCCATCCGGCTCCAAAGCTCTGCTTGCCACTCCTTCTGGAGCGAGTCCTCATTCTGCGCATGCTGCTGGGCCTGCTGCTCAAGGGCTGACTGGGCTTGGCTTAACTGCTCCACTAAAGCATGGTGCTCTTTCGTTAGCGTAGTGATTTGCTGCTCATGCTCGCTAAATTGCTGCTCTCGTTCACCGGCGTCGAGCTGCATTTGGTGCATGGCCTGCTGCTTAGCGTTTAGCTCTTCGCTTAGCGTCTCTATGCGTTGCTGGCTCTGAATAAGACGCTTTTGATACGCCTTTTCCTCTTGTGTCCGGGCTTGCTGTGCCGTATCTAGCATCGCCATTAGCCTGCCTTCAGCGGCTTCGTGGCGCTGTTCTTCTTGTCCAAGACGCTGCTCTGCGGCTAAACGCTGCTGGTTAAGCTCGTCCGCCTGAGCCTGCGCATTCTCCTCTGCCTGTTTCAGCAAGTGCTGATGTGCTTGTTTTAGCTGAACGCCTTCATCGCGCGCCGCTTGGGCTAGCTGTTGCCAGTGATGCTCGTTTGTCTGACTGGCCGCCAGCTCACGGTTGAGCGCTTCCATACGCTGCTCAACGTGGCGTAGATGTTCGGCGAGGGCGCTTTCACGCTGCTCGGCATCAGCCGCTTGTCGACCGGCTTCTTGCTCTGCCTGCTGGGCGGCCTCTACCTGTCGATTCGCTTCTTCGCGGTAATGCACTAGCGCTTGATTTGCGGCTTCTTGAGCTTCTTGCCATAGCTGGCTAGCCGCCGTCACTACAGCCTCGGGCACGCCTTTGGGCGGGGGAACATCGCGACTTTGTTCGCGCTCGCTGCGCCATAGCCGGAAGTGCTCGCTAATCGTCGTAAAGCTGCCGGTGCCTAAAACATCACGGATGCGCTGTACGCTGGGATTGTCGCCACGCGCCAGCAGCACATCTATGGCTTGCTGCACATCGCTGTACTGAATGCCGTTGCGGGCCATCGAGCTTTCCTTTTTTGACTAAATTTGTACTCCTATTGTCGTGATAATTCGGATGAAAGGCAATTGTTACATATTACATTTTACGTAATATTATTTATCTATTAGAGGGTGAATTCAAGATTACACGTATTATCTTGAGTTTATGTGTCGATAGATGCAGACTTGGGGCATTGTCATCGTCGCTAATGATTGCATAGCCAAAGAGAGGGGGGGATTGTTTAATGCCGGACAGACAGCCTCTTACCAAAGCAGAATTTATAACGCTTAACAAAGTGTTAACAGCTGAACCTGCTGGCGGCAGGATTGCTGCTAAAAATGATGCTCAGGCAGTGATGGCATGGCTTAAGGAATACAAAGATAGCAGCCAGACGTTTAAGGCGTATCGGCGTGAATCTGAGCGGTTATTGCTTTGGCTAAGCAGCCAAGGGCTCACGCTGCCTGATATAAATCGTGAAACGCTACATCGTTTTGAAGCATTTCTTGCCGATCCACAGCCCAGCGAACAGTGGGTTGGCCCTTCAAAGCCACGCGTGCACCCAGCATGGCGCCCGTTTCGCGGCCCGTTATCACCACCTAGCCGGCGCCAGAGTCTCGTCATACTGCAAGGAATGTTTAGCTGGCTGGTGGAAGCAGGCTGGGTTAGCCATAACCCGTTTCGCTTGATGCGCGACAAATCAAGACGCCTGAATAACCAACCCCTGCGCATTGAGCGCTATTTGGAAAGGGAGCTATGGGCGTGGCTGTGGCAATGGCTGAACATACCGCTAGAGAACGATAAAAATAGCCGCATTCATTTTGAACAGGCAAGACGACAATTCATATTTGGCTTTGCCTATTTACTTGCGCCACGCATTAGTGAAATGGCCGATGCCCGCATGGGTGATTTCCAACGCAGCGAAGGGCGGTGGTGGTGGTCCGTGGTGGGTAAAGGCAACAAAGTAGCGCGCATTCCGCTACCTGATGACATGCGGGCATGCCTGCACCAATGGCGCCAAGCGATTGGCTTGCCTGAGCATACTAGCGAACTGGAAGCTGTAGCACCGGTGCTGCGCTCACTGGATGGGCAGCGCGGCCTTGGCCACAACCAGCTTTATCGCCTGATTTGCGCCACGTTCCGAGAAGCGTCGGATGCGCTTGAAGATCAAGGCGGCGAGCCTGCGCACATTGCTGCACTACGCCAGGCGACGCCACACTGGTTACGACATACCTCTATCACTCATCAAGCCCAGTCAGGCATTAGCCTAAGGCATTTAGCTGAAAGCGCCCGCCACGCTCGCTTAGAAACAACCGCACGCTATTTGCATAGTGAAGACGACGAGTGGCATCGCGAGCAGCAGCGGCATCGACTGCAGCATCCGCACGGCAATTCGGATACCAATGACTCCCTCAACCCACCTCTGAGCCGTTATAATAAACAGGTTGATAATCTCTGAAAGAGAGCATTTAAGCAGGCAATCCCTATTTAGAAGGACATACCATGAGCACTTCCGGCGCCGAGCTGGCCCAGCAAGAGCTGATTGAAGATTTCGAGATATTCGACAATTGGATGGATCGCTATCAATATATTATCGACATGGGTAAACAGCTACCTGATTTCCCTGATGATTGGAAAATCGAGGAGTTTAAAATACAAGGCTGTCAGTCGAATGTATGGATGCGCCATGAAGAACAGGGCGATAAGCTAGTTTTCAAGGCAACGTCGGACGCCGCCATTGTCTCTGGCCTTATTGCGATACTGCTGCGCATTTACAGTGAGCGAACGGCGGCTGAAATTCGCGCTACCGAGCCTCACTTTTTGGCCGACTTAGGGTTGGATAAACATCTTTCGCCCACGCGCAGCAATGGCTTGCATGCCATGCTAGAAAGAATTTATCTGGTTGCGCAGCAACAATAGCCGTGAGAAAACTTGCTTAGCGGGGAGGGTGCTCACAGCATGAGTCATCGTCCTCGCGGCAAAGTTGCTCACTTCGCCCCCCAGGAACAGGGTCCATGCCGCCTGCGTGGCCAGGATGGCATTTAACGATACGCTTAATTGCCATCCAGCCACCAGCAAAAGGGCCGTGCACCTGAATAGCCTCAATTGTGTAAGATGAGCAGCTAGGCCAGAAGCGGCAGCGAGGGCCCAGTAACGGGCTAAGCGTATACTGATAGACTCTCACCAAGCCAATCATTACTTTCATTAACGCCCAGCGCGGGCCTGATCGCAGTGCTGATTTCCAGCGCGCCATTGCTAAGACTCGTTTTTTTTACCGTACAGTTGATCAGGGTCGATTAACGGCGTACTGGTAATTACAGCCTGCTTTTCATCTATCGCAATATAGAAGCAGCTGCGACGACCCGTGTGGCAGGCAGGGCCCGTTTGATCGACGTACAGAAGGAGTGTGTCAGCATCGCAATCCAGTGCTGCGGATACTAGCTGTTGCTGCTGACCCGATGACTCGCCTTTACGCCAGAGCGTTTGCCGCGAGCGCGAGAAATAACAGACGCGACGAGTCGAGAGCGTCTCCTCTAATGCCGCGCGATTCATCCAGGCCATCATCAATACTTCTTTTGAATCATGCTGCTGCGCAATGGCAGGAATTAAACCATCAGCATTGAACTTGACAGCGGCGAGGAGGGTGGTGGCAGAGGGCAGGCTATCGTCAGGTGACGCTCTCTCTAACTGCTTAAAGAGAGCATCTGGCGCAACCTGATCAAAACGGGACATTGAATATACTCACTAGCAATTCGATTAAGAAGTGGCTCGACAGCGCTGACAAAGGCCCTGTAGCTCAATAGTTTGGCGCTCGATCTTGAAGCCTTGCCCTTGAGCAAGCGCGACGAGCTGCTCGCTGATTGCATCTAAATGCAGCTCTTCCACATAGCCACATTGACGGCAGATCAACAGTTGAAAACCGTGAGCATGCTCAGGACAGGCACAGGCTACGTAGGCATTCAAAGATTCAATGCGGTGGACAAGCCCCTGATCAATCAAGAACTCCAAAGCACGATAAACGGTCGGTGGGCGAGCTGCGGCATGCTCAGTGGAAAGTTTATCAAGCAAATCATAAGCTTTCAGCCCACCGCCATTTTCAGCAATTAACTCCAATACTCGCCGACGAATGGGCGTAAATCGCACGCCACGGATATGGCACTGAGATTCAGCCTGCTGTAGTAATGTATTCGCTTGGGTCATGGGCAACTCAGTGAACGCTAACAGCGTAAATTTCGACTAGAACCTAGTTTTTATAGACCAAGTTTATAGACCTAGTTTACGCATTCGTAGAAGAGGTGTCTTTGCTTTCGACTAATTCACTCTGGCGCGCAAAATGATGCTGTGCAAAGGCTACGCGCTCAATAGTTGGCACATTGTCTGGCTGCTGCTCAATAAGATCAAGTCGGCGTCGCAAACCTTCGCCATTAGTCATTTGAATGGCAAGACCAGGGCGAGCGTTAAGCTCAAGCAGCATCGGACCATGCTCGCGATCTAACACCATGTCGGTACCTAAATAGCCTAGCCCCGTCATCTCATAACAACCTGCCGCTAAATGAAGCAGCGTATCCCACTGAGGAACCACTAAGCTTGCTAAGTCGTGCCCCGTATCCGGATGGCTAAAACAAGGCATATCAAATTGAACGGCACGCAGTGCAGCGCCAGTGGCAATATTTAAACCAACGCCCACCGCACCTTGGTGCAGGTTTGCTTTGCCATCGGATGCCGCGGTAGAAAGGCGCATCATCGCCATTACCGGATAGCCTTTAAAGACAATTACCCGGATGTCGGGCACGCCTTCATAGGTATAGTCCATCAAGCTTTCATCGAAGTTAATCAGCGTTTCAATCAAGGCCACATCAGGCGAACCGCCCAGTGAATAGAGGCCTGAGAGAATGTTCGAGACATGGCGCTCAATATCGGTAATGGACTGACGCATACCGCTGGGTTTAATGAAGCCATCTTCATCAACATGCTCAATTACCAGTATGCCTTTACCGCCGCTGCCTTTGGCAGGCTTGATGACAAACCCGTCGTGCCCAGCCAACATTTCACTAATGTGCTTCACGCCAAACTGAGTGGTCACAGTACCGATCAGTTTTGGCGTGGTTATTCCATACTGCTGAGCCAACAACTTAGTCTTGAGCTTGTCATCGACAAGCGGATAAAGGCGGCGACGATTATAGCGGCCAATATAGCGAATATTGCGCCGATTCATACCGATAATACCTTTATCGCGCAGACGTGTTGGCCAGGTCCAGTTTTTCAACCAACTCATGAAAGCTTCTCGTCGTCAGTGATTGGCTTAAAGCGGCGCAGCTCTAACAAACGATAACCGGTGTAATTGCCCAGCAATAGAATCAGTGCCATCAGTATCAACTGCACACCTAAAAAGTTGAACGTGATATGGCGCACCCAAGGATTGTTCATCGCCAAGTAAGCAAGGACAGCCGTTACCAAGCTACCGCCACCTTGAATTAACACCTGCTTGGGACCTTCTTCCTCCCATAAAATCGACATCCGCTCGATAGTCCAAGCGAGAATAATCATCGGGAAAAAGGTGATGGTAAGCCCAGCGCTGAGTCCCATACGGTAGGCCAATACGGTAAAGATAGAAATAATCGCAATGACCGTAATGATGACCGCTGACACCCTAGCCACCAGCAGTAAATTAAGATAGGACAGGTAGTTACGAATAATAAGACCCATGGTAACGATCAGTAAAAAGCCGATCAATCCAGTGGTAAGAGAGATTTGAATGAAGGCGAGGGCGATCAATACCGGCATAAAAGTACCGGATGTTTTAAGGCCCACGAGCACCCGCAACAATACTACCATCAATGCACCGATCGGGATAAGCAAGATAGTCTGGAACAGCGCCTGCTCTTCCAATGGCAGGCTATGAATAGAGAAATTTAGCAGTGTATCGTCAGAGTAATGATTACGCACCGCAGCGGATGCAGGCTGATCATGGGTCATCATTGAGAATGAAACCCGAGAATTAGTGCCGCCTTGAACTTCAAGTACCGCTCTGCCGCCTGTTTCCCAAAGCAGCAGGTTGTCAGGCTTGCCTTGCTCGCCAGTAGCGGGATTGAAGATAGACCATTGCTCGCCGTCATCGGCAAAGACTTGAATCCAGCTGCTTAGCGTTTGACGGCGGCGTCCGTCCTCCAGTATAAGACCGCTGACTTCACGGGCTAATACGCCAGACTGATTAAGCAGGCGCACTACCAGAGCTGCAGGCGCTTCTTGCGACAGCAGCAACCGCGCATTTTCTTCCTGACGCTCGCCGTTAACATCACGAATAAGCTCACGAGCAAAGGTAGCGTTATTAGCGCTACGCGACCAGGCTTGTTCAATTAGCTGGTTAGCAGCGGAATCATAGGGGCTTTCCCATGGCGTTGCGGCAGTTAATTCGGGCGGTGTTTGGATCGGAGAGCGGGCGTCTTGAGATACGAGCATCTGGACCGAGTAATACAGCTGCTGGCTACCCGCAGCGTTACGGATAGTCCACTGTGCCGTGCGGCCTAACTCATCGGCCTGATAAGCAAGACCATATCCTGAGGAAGCCGTGTTTTCGGTTAACACTCGATAGCCTGCTTGATGGGAAGGCAGCGCCATATCGACCTGCACAGGCCCATTCTGGGCGTTGAAAGTAATGCCCGCCTCAATTTCCCACACCTGGCGTTGTTCACCCGGTAGCCAGGGGATTTCGAACTGCACATGGCGATGCACGCTGGACGCAATACCAACAACTAATAAAAAGCCGACAATAATATAAAACATTAACCGGGACATGCAGATTCCTTTCAGGGTAAAGCGCCAGGGTGATCAGTTACTCTTCGGTGTCGTCTTCATCAACTGCTTCATCTTCAGCAGCTTGATCGGGTGGCTCGCCACCTGGAAACTCAGGTCGATCGTGCAAGTACGTATCGGCCACATCGATCAAAGCGATATCCATCAAGAATCGCCGACCAAGCAGCACAGGGTAATCAAGGTGCGTTCGATCATTGAGTGTAAAATCAACGTTTCCACGTATCGGGCCTAGCGTCATTAATAATGAGATAACCGGACGTGACTCTTCGCCGGAGGCTTGAACAATGCGCACTCGACGAACTATCGGCGCTTCAATCCATTCATCTCGCTGAGCCTCAACGGCAATATCGTCCTCATTGAGCGCCAGTTTGAAACGTACCCAGTCTTCACCATCGCGCTCAAACCGAGTGATATCGGATGCAGACAAAGATGACGTATTAGCACCGGAATCCACCCGCGCTTTAAGATAAGTCCCTATGCTGGGCAAACCCACCCATTCGCTGCGACCCAGCAGCGTTTTAGTGGTTAAGCTTTCATCGACTTCACATTCTTCACGAATGATGACGGGCTCGTCATCGCGTGCTTCCAACTGCTGTACGTCTTGGCGCAGATAGCGCAGAAGGCTGCCCACTTCACGCACATCCGCGGTTAAAGCCTGCTGCTCGTCAAGTTGACGCGACTGTAGCTCAGAGCGAGCATCGCATTGCTGCATCAGTTGACTTTCTAGCTCAAGGATACGTGAATTGAATGACGCCTCACTTAACGGCGGCGGGCCACTAGGTTCCGGCTGGGTTGCTGCACAGCCTGCGATTGAGAGCGACAAGCCAGCTACTAGCCAAAAAACACCTGGGCGCATAACGAGTGATATCCTTGGACAATAAGTGGAAGGATGATAAGGAGAAGGGAGACTAGTGTCCAACGCCATTAAGATTTTTCGAACACCTACTTTACTTAGGGTATCTTATGCGCAGTGGCTACACCTCATGAATCGGATAGAAGCAAGGAGGCCGAACAGAGCGAGGTTATTAACAAAATCAGAGATATGCCGACCCATGAAGCTTGTTTATAGGGCTGAATATGTGCCAACGCGTGAGCCAGCGATGGGTATTATAACACTGCGTTAGAGGCAGCTAGCGTGACCGAGAGTTACTCGTCAAACAATGCGCTTTTTCTTTTGGAAAGACGCGCTGTTCATCCAAAGGCTTATGGGTGTCGGCGTCGCCACCAACTATGCCAGATACGAGACTGAGTTAACCAGATTTGCTTGCTAATACAGATAAAACAGATTTGCTTGCTAATACAGATAAAACATTAGGCGCAAGAATCTGTGACAGAATTTCAGCATCTGCATCGCCTGGGGCGTACCATAAGTAGAGAGGCACTCCTGAGCGCCCGTGTTGCTCTAAAAAAGTGGTGATGGCGGGGTCGCCATTGGTCCAGTCGCCCTTCATTGTGATCACACCCGCCTGCTCAAATGCCTGCTGCGTGCTGGGTATATCGATTGCCCGCTGTTCGTTGATCTTACAGGTGACGCACCAGTCTGCGGAAAAGTAGACGAAGATGGCGTGTTCTTGTTGTCGAAGATCGGCCAAGCGGCCCGCGTCGAAGTCGAGCGAGCGTGTTTCAGCTGAGTTGGTGAGCGTATTGCCCCTTTCGTCTTGCTGGGCAAAGGAACCCGGAACCAGGACGCTGCCCATCAACGTGAGTCCGGCCGCTAGTCCTGCCGGAAGCCAGCTTAATCGCTTGGCGCTGCGTTGGCGCAGTCCGGTGAACCAAAGCCCTATCGCCAGTAGCATGATCAGAGCAAGGCTCGCAATCATGCCGTTGTTGTTGAGCTGGCGGCCAAGCACCCAGGCCAAGGCTAGAGCGGTTAGGAACATGGGGATGGCCATGATATGCCGGAAGCTTGCAAGCCAAGGGCCAGGGCGAGGAAGGCGGCGACGCAGCACCGGTACGAAAGCAAGCAGCAAAAACGGCAGGGCAATGCCCAAGCCCAGGCCCGCAAACACCGTCAGGGCGGCAAACGTGGGAAGTACCAAGGCTGCGCCAAGAGCCGTAGCCATAAAGGGGCCGGAGCAGGGCGTTGCGACGAAGGCAGCAAGCACGCCTGTCCAGAATGCACCGGCCACGCCGTCCTGGCTTGCTAGCTTGCCACCGGCATTGATAGAGCCCAGCTCAAAGAGGCCTGCCAGATTAAAGCCGATGGCTACGGTCAACAGTGTCAGCACCACGATGACCCGTGGGTCTTGCAGTTGAAATGCCCAGCCAACGTGAGTGCCTGCTGCGCGCAGGGCAATAATGGCTGCGCCAAGTAGTAAGCAAACGACCACCACTCCAGCGGTATAGGCTAATGCCTCGCGCCGGGCTTCGCGCTCACCCCCGGTTAAACGCGCAAGGCTAAGTACCTTGAGACTGAGGATCGGGAAAACGCAGGGCATAATGTTGAGCAGAACGCCGCCCAGTATTGCACCGAGAAAGGCTGTCAGAAGTAAAGGAAAACTGCTTTGGCCGGTGGCACTTGCGATGGAAGAGCTTTGAGATCCGCTTGCGCTCGCTACGGGCGTCCCACCTTTATGACCAACCAGTGACAGGCCGGTACCGGTGCCCAATGACAGCAGCGCCTCGAACTCGTCAGGCGGACTATCTACCAGCCAGGATTTTGACAGCTTGGTTTCGACCATCAACGTATCGTCTTCACGGCTGAA
>NZ_JBQDLQ010000073.1:0-17121 GCF_052095695.1 Halomonas sp. | reverse complement strand
GGGGTGATGGCCGTAGCGGTGAAGGCATTACCTCTAACCTGCGCACGCTGCGCTCGGTGCCGCTTAAGCTGCTGGGTAACAACGTGCCTGCGCTGCTTGAAATCCGTGGTGAGGTGATTATGCGCCATACGGGGTTTGAAGCGCTTAACGAGCGCGCGCGCGAAGAAGGTAGCAAGGTGTTTGCCAATCCGCGCAATGCCGCTGCCGGCAGCTTACGCCAGCTAGATCCGCGGATTACCGCGAAACGTCCGTTAGAATTTCACGCCTACCAAGTTGCCCGCATCAATATGACAAACTTGGATGACAGTGTGATGCCAACGCATAGCCGTCAGATGGAAAGACTTAAAGATTGGGGCTTTCGGTCGAGTAGTGAACTGAAAGTAGTCAAAGGCCCGCAAGCGGTTGCCGACTACTGCGAGACGCTAGGCGAGCAGCGCGATAGCCTCGGCTTTGATATCGACGGCGTGGTGGTCAAGGTTGATGACCTGCGCCATCAGCGTGAGCTGGGCTTTGTCGCCCGCGCGCCGCGCTGGGCGGTAGCGTTTAAGTTTCCGGCTCAGGAAGAAGTCACCACGCTCAACGATGTGGAGTTCCAGGTGGGACGCACCGGGGCAATTACGCCCGTCGCACGGCTTGAGCCTGTTAGCGTGGCAGGCGTGACGGTATCGAATGCAACGCTACATAACGCTGATGAAATCACCCGCTTAGACGTGATGATCGGGGATACGGTGTCGATTCGCCGCGCTGGCGATGTGATTCCCCAGGTGGTTAGAGTACATACGGAGCTGCGGCCGGCGGATGCTAGAGCCATTACCTTTCCTGAGTACTGCCCGGTGTGCGATTCACAAATTGAGCGGCTTGAAGGTGAGGCCGTGGCGCGCTGCTCGGGCGGCCTATACTGCGCTGCCCAGCGTAAAGAGGCGCTGAAGCACTTTTCCAGCCGCAAAGCGCTGGATATTGATGGCTTAGGTGAAAAGCTGATTGTGCAGCTAGTGGATCTTGACTGGGTCAAAACTCCGGCGGATCTGTTTCACTTAACGGTTGAGAAGTTGCAAAGCCTGCCGCGCATGGGTGAAAAATCCGCGACCAACCTGGTCGGCGCGCTTGAAAACGCTAAGTCGACCACGCTTGCGCGCTTTATTTACTCGCTGGGCATTCGCGAAGTGGGCGAAGCAACGGCGGCTAATCTAGCCAATCATTTTGGTACGCTTGAAACGATTCAGGCGGCAGAGTTGGCGGCGCTGGAAACCGTGGGCGATGTTGGCCCCATTGTCGCCGCTCATGTGCATACTTTTTTCCGGCAACCCCATAACCAGGAAACTATTGCGGCGCTGCGCGACGCTGGCATTACGTGGCAAGAAGCGGTCGTCACCCAGGGCCCCACGCCACTGGAAGGTCAAACCTGGGTACTCACCGGCTCGCTGGAAAGCATGACCCGCGACGAAGGTAAGGCACGCTTGCAGGCCCTGGGGGCCAAAGTGGCCGGCAGCGTTTCGAAAAAAACCACGTGCTTGGTCGCTGGCGAAGCCGCAGGCAGCAAACTGACGAAAGCCGAACAGATGGGCGTTGACGTCATCGATGAGGCTACTTTTATTGAACGCTTGGCAGAGTGGGAACAGCGCTAATGGGTCGATTTATTGAAGTACCCGCACGAATGCTGCCAGAAGAAACCTTGAAAGCGCTGCTGGAGGCCTTCGTTACCCGCCAGGGCTACGATACGACCGACACGACAGGCGAAGGCATGCACGGCTGGGTAGCCGAACTGAAAAAACAGCTGTCGCGCAATGAGCTCATTATTGCGCATGACCTTGAGCTGGAGATGACCGAAGTCATGACCCTCGCTCAATGGCGCTCCTTTGGTCGCGACGTGGCCGACGATGAAGAGGAAGGTGACTACTGAGCGCGGATAATCGCGCTAATAATGCGCCGACCTGGGTGCAGGTGATCAGTCAGCGGGACTTCTAAAGGCATGGGCTCATCGCACAGCCGCGAAGCAATCAGCTCGGCACAGAGCGGCGCGCTGGCCAAGCCCCGCGAGCCGTGCGCGGTGGTTATCCACAGCCCCCTATGATGCTCTCCACGCTTGTCCGGCACACGAGTGGCATCTTTGCTGAGCACGCAATAGTCGGCTCGCCACGTATCCGCTACCGGCACCGGTCCTGCGTAGGGGCTTTTGTCAGGGCTCGCGGCACGCACCGCTGCCCGGCCCTGCAGGTTGTCAGGGCTAAGATTAATGCCAGCCTTTTCTAGTTCTGCAACCAGGGCGGGCAGCGTTTGACGCAGCTCGTCAATGTTGCGCTCATGGTCTGCCGCTGACACATCGGAGGCATCGTTGTTGGGCACAAAGCTTGCGCCAAAGGTTAATACGCCATCCAATGCCGGCGCGACATAGCCACCGGCACATATTACGCGGCTAGGGCCTGCCACCTTCTCGGGTAGATTGATTTCACTGACCTGACCACGCACAGACTGCAGCGGTAGCTCTAGCGTTTGCGCGAAACGGTTGGCTAAGTGTGCGCTAGCAATCACGATCTGATCCGCCTCCATTATGTGACCATCGGCTAAGCGAATCTGCCAGCCCTGGCCAGAAGTACAATCAGCGTCTTTGCGATCAAATGATGTGACGTCGCCCTGCAGTAGTGTGATGTTTGAATGGCTTAGCAAGTGCTCACATAGCACCTTAGGCCGTACCCAGCCCGCCTGCGAATAAAAAAGTCCGTGAGACGCGTCAATAGTCAGCGCCGCCGCGTCGGTTAGCGCAGGATTGTGCATCGCAGAGACGACCTCGCTAGGCAGCGGGTGTTGCTCAATAAAGCGCTGTTGGCGAAGCACCTCTTTGTCGCTACTAGCGAGCTGAATGACGCCACAAGATTGCCATAAAGGAGGCGAAGATAACGGCTGTGTGCAATGCTGCTGCGCCAGCCAGCGCTGGCTATACAGCAGCCCGGCAAGATAAACGCGACTTTGATGGTTGGTCTCTGCGGCAAGCTTCACATACAGCGCGCCCTGACGGTTGCCAGAGCCGCCCGAACCAGGGGCCTCACGCTCAATCACCGTCACATGAACGCCGCGCCGCGCGAGCGCCGCGGCAACGGTGCTGCCCGCAAGCCCCGCGCCGATTATTGCGACGTGCTTCGCCGCTTCAACAAAGGGCGGCGTAAACCAGGGAGTTTTCTCACGCCGCTGATCGCTGGGCGGCGACTCAATACTGCCTGCCAGCATTTCTCGTTTACGACCATAGCCCGGTACTTTTTGCCAGTCAAAGCCTGCCGCTTTTAAGCCACGCTTCACAATGCCCGCGCAGGTGAATGTCGCAAAGGTAGCCCCGGGGCGCGAACGTGCGGCCATGGCGTCAAACAGTGCCGGGTGCCACATGTCAGGGTTTTTGGACGGCGCAAAGCCGTCCAAAAACCAGGCATCTACCTGGCCGTCCAGCTGTTCTAAGCGCTCTGTGGTATCGCCAAAATGCAGGTCGAGGGTTACACGCTCGGTTAGGTGCAGTCGATGAATGCCGTTGACGGCGGCCGGCCACTGGGCACACAGCACCTGCGTATAAGCCGCCAGTGAGGGCCAAACGGCTAGGGCGCGCTCAAGCGCCAGGCGATCAAAAGGATATTTTTCGGTGGATAACAAATGCAGCCGAGCATGAGAAGGCGCGTGTTGTTCAAAGCACGCCCAGGCGCAGAGCATATTTAACCCTGTGCCAAAGCCCGTCTCGCCAATGACAAAAGGGCGCGCCAACGCCCAACTGGCGAAACGTTTAGGAAGATGATTGGCATCGAGAAACACGTGTTCCGTCTCAGCGCGACCATCGCCACGGGTGAAATAGATATCATCAAACGCTGCTGAGCGGGGTGCACCCTCTTCATTCCAGGTCAGTGTGGGCGTGGTTAGTGCCGTGAGGGGGGGCAGAGCGGTTGGACGTTGGGCCACGCAGGCATCCTTCGTAGTGATATCAGTGGTGATGTTGTCGATGATGACGTAGTGATCAATCGATGGTTAAAAAATGATCAAAGTGTTGATGCCAGCGCTATCTCTGGCTTAGCGAAAAGCGTCCGCCGGGTTTGCACAGAGTTTTCCACAGGCACTGTGAAGAACTTTTTGCAAGCCCGGCGAACATCCATAGTGGGCTATTAAAATCAAGGCAGCACTTTTTTGAAGGGCTTCACAACGACCTTGGCATAGACCCCGGCAATCATGTAAGGGTCGGCATCGGCCCAAGCTTTAGCCGCTTCCAGGCCGTCAAATTCTGCCACGACTAAGCTGCCTGAAAACCCTGCGTCACCCGGGTTTTCAGCATCAATGGCAGGGTGAGGGCCCGCCAATACCAAGCGGCCTTCATCGCGCAGCGTTTCTAAGCGGGCTAAATGATCAGGGCGAGCCGTCAGTCGACGCTCTAGGCTATTGGCGACATCTTCACTAAGAATGGCATACAGCATTGAGTATAACTCCTTGATTAGACGAGGTTGCGACGTTAGCGCTAATTGACCATATGATTATAAGCGCGCACCATATCTGATGCACCGTTCTCGCATGCTACTTTGAAATACCGTTTCTGACAGACAGGGAGCGGTCAAGTAACGACTGAACAGCATTTGAGTTTTTCCAACGCTCATTCTGACAAACTGGCCACACGGCGTCATCTTATGCCTCAACTTCCCTATACCTTTGATGCCGATCAGCGCTACCCGGTTGATTTGCACATGCACTCCACCGCTTCTGATGGCGCGCTAACGCCCACTGAGCTGGTAACGCTGTGTGCTGCACGTGGGTTAACGCATATGTCGCTGACCGACCACGACACCATGGACGGCATCGACGAAGCGGCTCGCGCGGCTGAGCAAGCAGGCCTGTGCCTTATCGCTGGCTGTGAGTTATCCACACGCTGGCAGGGCATTAATATTCATGTCGTGGCGCTAATGCCCGGCGGCCTGCAGGGGGCGATGGTCGAAGGCTTGATTCAGCAACGTGATGCGCGCATTCAGCGTGCAGAAGTGATTGCCGAACGTCTGGAAAAAGTAGGTTTAAGCAACGCGCTGGAAAAAGCGCGTGCGCAAGCGGGCAGCGACCGCCCATTGGGACGCCCAGACTTTGCCCGTGCGCTGGTCGCTGATGGCTTAGTGCCCGATTGGTCAAGCGCCTTTAAGCGCTACCTGGGCAGCGGCAAGAAGGGCGATGTCAAAGCTCACTGGCCGGAAATTAGTCAGGTGGCGGCATGGGTGGTGGCATCTGGCGGCGTCGCAGTGATTGCGCATCCACTGCGCTATGGTTTAACGCGGCGCAAGCGTGGCATGTTGATGGACACGTTTCAGGCAGCCGGCGGGCAAGCGGTTGAACTGGTCAGCGGCCAGCAGAACTCGGACAGTACCCGCGATCTAGCCCGCCAGCTTGCTGAGCGTGAGCTTTACGCCTCTCTCGGCAGCGACTTTCACTTCCCCGGCAGCCATGCGGCGCCCGGCAGTATGAGCCTAGTGCCGCGCACCGCTGCCCCTCCCATATGGCAGCACCCGCGGTTACTGCATTTACGTGACGCGCAGCCCGGTCTATTGGCGAACGCCTAGCCCGGTGTTGGTCGACTGGTAGTGATGGGCTTTTAAAGGCGTGCTTGTAAAGACATGCTGGTAAAGACCTACTTGTAAAGACTGGGCCACGTCACCGCAAGGTCAGCTATGCTGTATGAACAGGGTTTAAGATAGGGTTTAAGATAGGGTTTTAAGATAGGGTTTTAAGATAGGATTTTAGGATAGGGTTTAAGGACAGGAGCAGTTCCATGAGCCAGTATTTTCAGATTCACCCAGAAAATCCCCAGAAGCGTCTAATCGACCAGGCGATTGCGATCATTCGCAAGGGCGGCGTTGTGGCGTATCCCACCGACTCAGGCTATGCCCTGGGCTGTCATTTGGGCGAAAAAAAAGCGGTTGAGAAAATCAAATGGCTGCGCTCGCTGGACGACAAGCACAACTTTACGCTGGTGTGCTCTGATTTGTCTGAGATCGGCACTTACGCCAAAGTCGGCAACGACGTTTTTCGGCTACTGAAAGCCCACACACCAGGGCCTTACACGTATATTTTGGATGCCACTTCTGAGGTGCCTCGCCTGTTGCTGCATCCTAAGCGGCGCTCTATTGGCGTGCGCGTGCCGGATCACCGCATCACCCATGCGCTATTAGCCGCGCTGGGTGAGCCGTTGATGAGCGTGACGCTAATTCCGGTGGGGGAGACGTTGCCCATGAACGATCCGGAAGAGATTCGCGAGCGTTTTGGCGCCCATTTGGACGCCATTATTGACGGCGGCGCCTGCCACTTAGACCCAACAAGCGTTATTGATCTGCGCGAGCTGCCGCCCAAAATCATTCGTGAAGGGCGGGGCGATATTGCTCCTTTCGTAGGCTAAAAGCTCTCTTCAAGGCAAACCTTCATCCCGTAGCATCATCGAGATGAAGGTTTGTTTTTTCGTTATTTGATTGCTCAATGAAAATAAAATATGATCCTAATGGTTCTTTTCGATAATAAATCGTGATCCTTAAAGCGCGGAGTCGCCTCGTCTTTTTGAGATCGCCTAGCCCAGGAGATCATTCTATGAAGATGCTTTTCACTTCTCGCCTCTGCACCTTTGCTGCCTTAGCCAGCCTTTCCGCTCTACCGCTGACCAGCCACGCGAATAGCGATGACGGAGATATGTGTGCCCAGGAAGCTTATGCGATGGGCCTACGCTATCAACAGCAGTCTGCTGAAGCCGCAGCCCTTCAGCGTCAGGGTTTTGCCCTCGCCACCTATCGACTCAAAGATCAAATTGAAGCTCATGGTGGCAGCGATGGCTTGGCCATCATGACCGACCTGGATGAAACGGTGCTGGACAATAGCGCGCTGCTGGTTCGCGACATGCAGGCGTGCCACGACTACACCGCCTGGGATACGTGGAAGCACTGGGAGCGTGAAGGTGAGCCGCGTTTAATGCCAGGCGCCAAAGCGTTCCTGGATTACGCTGATGAGCAGGGCGTGGCTATTTTTTACGTTTCTGATCGCTATCAGGAGAATGAGGCCGACACGATCGCCACGCTAGACGCGTTAGCACTGCCCCAAGTATCTGAGCAGAGCGTGATGCTGCTGGGGCCTGCTAAAGAAGAACGGCGCGCGGAGGTGGTTGAGAGTCACACGCTGGTCATGCAGTTAGGCGATTCGCTACACGATTTTGCGGGTGATTTTGCGGGTGCCGATCTTGCCCAGCAGCACGAGCTTGTAGACGATAATGCAGAGCGCTTTGGCAAGGATTGGATTGTCTTTCCCAATGCGACCTACGGTGCTTGGAGTGAGGCCGAGCTAGATGCCTGGGACGCGCCGCTCGAAGTGGAGTGATTCTTAATACCCCAGCCTCTTGATCTCTTGTTATCTCAGTAAAAGAGAACTGCGCGTCCCAGGGTTCGTTGTCCTGGGGCGCGTTTTAGTCCTCGTCTTGTTTTTGTTCGTCTTTCTTGCGCGGGTCTTCGCTGTCCTCATCTAGCCAAGTGCCACAGCGCATGCAGTAACGTGCGCGTTTATCATGCTGCTCATGCCCGCAGCCGGGGCAGGTTTCTTCCGAGTGGCGATCTTCACGTATCGAGCGAATCACCTGAGCCGAGAAAATACCGGTGGGCACGGCGATAATCGAGTAGCCGAGTAACATCAGCACCATAGTGATCGCCTTGCCTAACGGTGTCGCAGGCACGATATCGCCATAGCCCACCGTCGTCATGCTAACGATAGCCCAGTACATCGACATGGGAATGCTGGTAAAGCCTGCCTCCGGTGATTCGATGGTGTACATCAAGGCCGCAAATAGCGTCACCACCATCAAAATAGAGAAGAAGAACAGCAGGATTTGGTGCAGGCTGCGCTTCAGAGCATCGATCAGTAGATTGGCTTCACCGACAAACGCCATCAAGCGCAAAATACGGAAAATCCGCAGTACCCGCAGCAGGCGCACAATCACCAGCGCGTGGGCGCCGGGCACCAAAAGAACGAGCCACGTGGGTAAAATCGCAATTAAATCGACGATCCCATAAAAGCTTTTGAGGTAGAGAAGTGGACGTTCCAGGCAATAGATACGAACCAGCAGCTCAATGCTGAACAGCAGCGTCAGCACCCATTCTGTGTAAAAAAAGATATGCCCGTAGCGCTCAGCATAAATTTCAATGCTGCCCAGCAGTATCACCGCGACGCTTACCAAAATGGCCATAATCAAGGCGATATCAAATGCTTTCGCCCCCGGCGTATCGGACTCGAATATGATATGAAACAGGCGGCTGCGCAGGCCTTCCGTGCCTGGGGTTAGGTGGAAATTCATCGCATCATCCTGAAGTGGGCACTCATTCAGCGCTAGCGTAGCGCGGTTTGGTACGCCAAGCGATAGGCGAGTGCTAACGCAGCGCTGCCGTAAGCGGCCTGCGGCTGGCCTTGAGCGTCCAAGGCGTGAGCCAGTACCTGGGCGTAAGTGCGCGTAGTGGCATCTAGCTCAGGATGTTCCGCCAGCGTTTTGATCGCCTGGTGAGCTTCGGCTAAAAAGCTCGCTTGCTGGCTATCATGGTAGGCATCTAGCGTCAGCGTGGTGCGGTGCAGCCATTCAGTCGGGGTTTGCGCGTCGGGTAATGGCCAGTGCTGGGCACTCAGCATATTGCCGCGCGCTGCTTTGCTGCTGTCTGATGGGCGCAGAGGGACCTGCGCGGCAAGCGCCAGTGCCAATGTCCAAAGCGCCTCTGGCTCGCCCTTTTTTAACTCAAGCTCTATTTCACAGATAGACGTGCGGTAGCGACCACTAATAATCTCGCCTTCATCCAAGACTAGCTCAATATGGTTGCTAGCCTCTGTTGTAGCGTTGCTCGAAAGGCCGCTGATTAACTGCCAACTGCGCCGCGTGAAGTCAGTGCGTAACGTCGGGACGAGTGAAGGGAGCGCCTGCGCAAGCTCGCCTTGAAAAGGGGGCAGCTTGGCAAGCACCATGAGGTCTAGCTGCGGGCCAGTAACTTGCCACTCCCACTCTTGGCGCTGAGAAAACCCGCCGCTACCTTGGCCGGCTGTTTTGACGGTATGCAGCACCTTACCATCGACTTCGCGCAGGCGAACGGCAATACGCGCGTTGGCTAAATCGCCTAACGGGGTATCGAAATAGGTGTTGGTCAATGCGTGTTGAGAGACGGGAACTGAGGCGAGAAGCGGGTGTTGGTTTAGCGCAGCCGGGCCCGTGGGGGGGAGCGCCAGCTTAATCTCTACTTCTAGAGGAGTGGGGGTTTTCATGGCAATCGCCACCTCGCTATCGTGACATATAGATGAATATTTGATTACATTTATGAACTTTTCATGACGGCGGCGAGCGCACTCTTTATACTGGCGCCGCCATTTCCAGGCTTTCCGAAAACAGGCTAAAAGGCATTATGGTTACCTCCAATCCTTTTTCTTCTATGTTTGGCCGCTCGCCATTCCAGCCGTTATTGGCCCATATCGTCAAGGCAAATGAATGTGCCGACCAACTGTTGCCGTTTTTCGAGGCAACCCTGGCAGACGACTGGATCAAAGCGGCTGAGCTGCGCGAAAACGTCACCCGCTTAGAGCATGACGCTGATACGCTGAAAACTGAGTTGCGATTGAACCTGCCCAACACCATGTTTTTACCGGTGTCGCGGTCTGATCTGCTCGATCTCATTAGCGTACAGGACAAAATCGCCAACAAGGTGCGCGACATTACCGGCATTATGATGGGCCGTAAAATGCGCGTGCCAGATGAGCTGGCTGAATCGATGCGCGATTATATCCGCACGAGCGTTTCGTGTGTTGCGCAAGCCCGTCAGGCATTGGAAGAGCTCAAAGATCTGCTTGAGTCAGGCTTTGGGCGTAACGTCGCTGATGTCATGCATCGAATGATCCGTGAACTGCATATCCTCGAACACCAGGCCGATGACCAGCAGGTGACTATTCGTCGCCAGCTGTTCGCGCTTGAAAGTCAGCTGCCACCCGTCGATGTGATTTTTCTTTATAAAATCATTGAATGGGTGGGTGAACTATCTGACCGCGCTGAACGCGTGGGTAGCCGCTTACAGATTCTGACAGCCCGATAAGGGGACTTGTATGCTGATTATTGCCCAGCACGGTGAAATCTTCATTATCCTGGCCTGTTTGTTCGGCTTCTTTATGGCCTGGGGCGTTGGCGCAAATGATGTAGCCAATGCCATGGGAACCTCGGTGGGGTCGAAAGCGATCACCATCAAGCAAGCCATTCTTATTGCCGTTATCTTTGAGTTTCTAGGCGCATGGCTCGCCGGCGGTGAAGTCACCGCTACCATTCGCGGAGGGATACTCGACCCCGTCTTATTAGAAACCAATCCTGAGCTATTAGTTTACGGCATGTTGTCGGCGCTATTAGCCGCGGGTATTTGGCTATTGATTGCGTCAGCACGCGGCTGGCCGGTGTCTACCACGCACTCTATCGTGGGCGCTATCGTTGGTTTTGGCGCGGTAGGTCTGGGAGTTGATGCGGTGGCATGGGGCAAAGTAGGGCAAATTGCCTCTAGCTGGCTTATTTCGCCGCTGCTCGCGGGTACCATCGCCTATGTCCTCTTTAAGTCTGTGCAGCATCTGATTTTTGAAAGCAGCGACCCATTTACTGCGGCAAAGCGCTACGTACCTGGGTATGTTTTCCTGGTGGGCTTTATTGTCTCGATGGTCACGCTAACCAAAGGCTTATCGCACGTAGGTTTGAATCTCAGCTTTGGCCAAAGCCTGCTGCTTTCGATTGTGCTCGGCATCGCCATTATGGGGCTGGGTATCGTTATGCAGCGGCGCATTAAGTTCGAGCAAAATGCCAACGACCACTTCGGCTACGCTAACGTTGAGCGCGTGTTTGGCGTTCTGATGATCTTCACCGCTTGTGCAATGGCGTTTGCACATGGCTCGAATGACGTAGCCAACGCGGTGGGCCCATTAGCCGCGGTCATTAGCGTTGTACGTAGCGACGGCGTGATCGACAGCGCTGCACTAGTGCCTTGGTGGGTGCTCATGCTGGGCGGCGCAGGGATCGTGGTAGGCCTTGTGACTTACGGTCACAGAGTGATCGCGACAGTGGGTACCGGCATTACCGAGCTCACCCCAAGCCGCGGTTTTGCCGCCACTTTGGCTGCCGCAAGCACCGTCGTGTTGGCCTCGGGTACCGGCTTGCCTATTTCGACGACGCATACTCTGGTTGGCGCTGTGCTGGGGGTTGGTTTAGCGCGCGGCATGGCCGCTCTTAACCTGCGCGTGATTGGCACCATTGCTATTTCGTGGCTGATTACGCTGCCCGCGGGCGCAGGTCTGGCTATTTTGTTCTTCTTTATGTTTAAAGGCATGTTTGGCTAGGCCGGCTCTGCTAGCTTGGTGCTACTAACTTGGTCTTATTAACTTGGTTCAGCTAAATCGGCTCGGTTAAATCAGCCAAGCAGGCATTAAAATAACGGCGGCACTCTTCATCGCGATCTGCATGGGAATCAGCAGATATGCAATTGAAGGTGCCGCTGTTTTTTATGCTCTGTTAAAGTAGCCCAGTTGAACGTGATAACAGCCTGTTTCTTTCACCTGCTGCCGGAGAGCGGCCCTTGGATACGCGCTTCCCCTTTGTTGATTGGTTTCGTAACGCTTCCCCCTACATTAATGCGCACCGGGGGCGAACCTTTGTCATCTTAATTGAAGGCGAAGCGATGGCCTCTGGCCGCGGGGAGCAGTTGATTCAAGATTTAGCGCTGCTGCATACGCTGGGCGTGCGTTTGGTCGTGGTGTTTGGCACTCGCCCTCAGGTACAGGAAGCCTTAACGACGGCGGGCGTTGAGCCCACGCGTATTGATGGCCGCTGGGTCGCCGACCGCGCCGTCATGATGCACGTGGAGCAAGTCGCCGCGCACCAGCGGCTGTGGTTAGAAGCGCGGCTTTCCCTTGGGTTGCCCAGCACGCCGCTGCACGGCGTAGAGCTTAGCGTGATCTCTGGCAATCTCGTGACCGCCAAGCCGCTCGGCGTAAGAGAGGGCGTGGACTTTGACCACGGCGGGGAAGTGCGTCGCGTGCGGGCCAGCGCCATTGAAGGTCTGCTGGAGAAGGGCTCGTTAGTGCTGCTGCCACCGCTGGGCTTTTCAAGTACGGGCGAGGTGTTTGACCTGGATGCCGCCGAAGTCGCTCAGCACGCTGCCGTGGCGCTAAAAGCCGACAAGCTGATTCTGCTCGGTGAATCCGAAGGGTTAGATGATGAATTTGGGGCACTGCTGCGCCAGCTTTCTCCGGCAGAAGCGGAGCCGCGTTTAAGCGCTGCATTGCCAGGCAGTGAATTAGCCCGCCATTTACAGGCCGCCTGCACTGCCGCACGGCAGGGCGTGGCGCGCACGCATCTACTTTCCTGGCGCAACCATGACGCTTTGCTGGGCGAGCTTTTCACCCGCGACGGCGTGGGCACCATGATTACTCAGCATCGCTACGAACAGCTGCGCCCGGCCACGCTCAACGATGTGACAGGCTTGCTGGAGCTGCTTGAGCCATTAGAGCGCCGCGGTATGCTGGTTGCGCGCTCAAGAGAACGCCTGGAGCACGACATTGATGACTACATGGTCATTGAGCGCGACGGCATGGTGATTGGCTGCGCCGCGCTACATGTGTTCCCCGATACGCGCATTGCCGAATTGGCCTGTGTTGCGATACACGACAGCTATCGCGGCGGCGAGCGCGGCGAAAGCTTGGTGGAAGCCTTAGAACGTCGTGCCCGCCAGCGGGGGCTTAGCGAGATATTCGTGCTCACGACGCATACCGCGCACTGGTTTGTTGAACGTGGGTTTCACGCCGCCAGCCTGGATGATTTGCCACCGCTGAAGCGTGAGGCCTACAACCACGCGCGCAAATCAAAAGTGTTGGTAAAAGCACTGGCTTGATAACGGCAGTGCTACTTATAACGCCGCTTAACCTCGACATTGAGTCTGCCTTCCCCGAGTTTCACGGTGAGCTTCTGGCCCGGCTGGGTATCAGCTGCGCGCTGAATCACCTGGCCCTGTTCATCCTGGGCAATCGCATAGCCCCGCCCCAATACGGCCAGCGGGCTGATTGCGTTTAGCTCCCGCGCAGCGCTGGTTAGTCTTGCCTGTCGACTCTCAAGCTGGCGCTGCATCGACGTAACCAAGCGGCGCTGTAGCTGGCTGACGCGTTCTTTTTCTGCACGGTGCAGGCGCGTCATATCCTGGCTGGTTAGCCGCCTGTTCAGCTGTGTTACTTGTGTTTTTTTCTGGTCGAGCGTTTGCTGCATGGCGCGATTCAAACGCTGATGAAGGCCAGTTAGATGCTGGCGCTGGCGGTTGAGTTGCTCGCCGGGGTGGCGCAACTTGGCGCGCAGCGTATCCAGCCGTTGGCTATCGCGTTCAAGCCGCGCCTGCATGGCACGCTGCAGGCGACTGTGTTGGTGTTCAAGCTGGCGCTTCAAGGTGTTTTGATCGGGCACCAAGCGTTCGGCTGCGGCAGAGGGGGTGGGCGCGCGCATATCCGCGGCAAAATCCGCCAGGGTGACATCGACCTCGTGCCCCACCGCCGACATGACCGGCAGCCGAGAATGGAAAATCGCCCGCGCCAAATGCTCGCTATTAAACGCCCATAAATCTTCCAGGCTACCGCCGCCGCGGGTGATCAAGATCACATCTCGCTCGGGGTCTAATCGCGATTGGCGATTGAGTAGTGCCAGCGCCGATATCATCGCTGGCGCGGCCTCTGCTCCCTGTACCGGCACGGGAATCAGCGTGACATCTGCCAATGGCCAGCGGGCTTCAAGTACCGCCAGCACATCACGAATGGCCGCCCCGGTGGCAGAGCTTAAAATCAAAATCTTACGCGGCGGGAAGGGCAGCGGCCGGGTGTTGGCGAACACGCCTTCGCCTTCCAACTGCGCCTTCAAGCGCTCGAACGCCGCCAGCAGCTCCCCAAGGCCCGCCGCCTGCACCGCGTCGGCAATCAGCTGATAATCGCCGCGGGGTTCAAACAGCGACACCCGCCCACGCAGCTTGACCTGATCACCATCGCGCATCGAGGCCGACACAAACCGCGCCCGCTGACGAAACAGCGCACAGCGAATCTGCGCCCGGTCATCTTTCAGCGTGAAATAGACATGGCCCGACGCCGGGCGGGAAACGTTAGAAAGCTCGCCCTCTACCCATACTTCGCCCATATCGCGCTCAAGCGTTTGCTTGGCACGCTGGTTGAGTTGGCTAACGGAAAGCGCCTGGGGAGTCTCTGGCATAATTTAATCTCAAAAAGCCGAATCGCAAATAAATAACAGCGCGTTAAGCCTATCATTAAGCCCGCCATAAAAAACGGATTAGCCATTGGTCGCAGTTTGCTAGCGTCTCCGCATTGCTGGGGCGGCCCTCAAAACGCTATAATAGGGGATTAACCTTTCACGCCCCACTTCTCCTCTTCCATCAGGGTGTTGCCGCTATGCTACGTATGGCCCAAGAAGCGCTTACGTTCGATGACGTACTCCTCATTCCTGGCTTCTCCGACGTTCTACCCAAGGATGTCAGCCTCAAAACTCGCCTGACCCGTAATCTCTCGCTCAATATTCCACTTGTTTCTGCCGCGATGGACACCGTTACCGAAGCCCGTTTGGCGATTGCCATGGCTCAGGAAGGCGGTATTGGCATTATTCATAAGAGCATGGCGGTGGCTCAGCAAGCAGCCGAAGTGCGCAAGGTCAAAAAGCACGAAAGCGTGATTGTGAAGGATCCGGTTACCGTTAGCCCCAAAGCGAAGCTGGAAGACCTCCTCGCCATGGCCCGTGAATACGGCTTTTCCGGATTCCCCGTGGTGGAAGGTGAAACGCTCGTCGGTATTGTGACCGAGCGCGACATGCGCTTTCAGCCCAACGTGGGTGACAGCGTGGCCGATATCATGACCCCGCGTGAGCGGCTAATCACGGTAGCCGAAGGCACCGAGCTTGAAGTCAGTAAGTCCAAAATGCGCGAACACCGCATCGAAAAAATGCTGATTGTCGATGATGAATTCCATCTGCGTGGTTTGGTGACCTTCCAGGACATCGAAAAAGCCCGCACCTACCCGATGGCCGCTAAAGACAGTGATGGACGCCTGTTGGTGGGCGCCGCAGTGGGCACCGGCCCTGAAACGCCGGATCGTATCGCTGCGTTGGTTGAAGCGGGTGTTGACGTGCTGGTTGTCGATACGGCCCACGGCCACTCTAAAGGTGTTATTGATCGTGTGCGCTGGGTGAAAGAGCATTACCCAGGCTTGCAGGTGATTGGTGGCAACATCGCCACCGCTGCCGCAGCAGTCGCACTGGCAGAAGCCGGCGCAGATGCCGTTAAGGTCGGCATCGGCCCGGGTTCTATTTGCACCACGCGCGTTGTGACCGGCGTTGGCGTGCTGCAAATCACCGCCGTCGCCAACGTAGCCGAAGCGCTTGAGCCGTTTAATATCCCGCTTATTGCCGATGGCGGCGTACGCTACTCCGGCGATATCGCTAAGGCGATCGTCGCGGGCGCTAGCACTGTGATGCTGGGCAGCATGTTTGCGGGTACGGAAGAGGCGCCCGGTGAAGTTGAACTGTTCCAAGGGCGTACGTATAAAGCCTACCGTGGCATGGGTTCCATGGGCGCGATGTCCCAAACGCAAGGCTCTTCGGACCGCTACTTCCAGAGCAAAGATGAAGGTGTTGAGAAGCTGGTGCCGGAAGGTATTGAAGGTCGCGTACCTTACAAGGGTCAGATGACCGCCATCGTGCACCAAATGCTAGGTGGCCTACGCGCCTCCATGGGCTACACCGGCTGTCACGACATCGAAGAAATGCGTACCAAGCCAGAGTTCGTCAAAATTACCGGCGCTGGTATGGCCGAATCTCACGTTCACGACGTGCAGATCACCAAAGAAGCGCCCAATTACCGGGTGAGCTAACCAGCACGTTTAGATAGATGGCGCGGCGGGCTTTGCCCCGCCGCTTGCTTTTTGGCCTTACCAGCGGCACCCACACCGCTTAACCGAGACCCCGCCATGAGTGACATTCACGCCCATAAGATTCTGATTCTCGACTTCGGTTCACAGTACACCCAACTGATCGCCCGCCGTGTACGCGAAATTGGAGTGTTCTCTGAAGTCCGCGCCTTCGATATCAGCGAAGAAGAGATCCGCGAGTACAACCCTAACGGCATCATCCTCGCCGGTGGGCCGGAATCCGTGACGGAGTTGGACTCCCCGCGGGCGCCGCAGTGCGTGTTTGAAATGGGCCTGCCGGTGTTTGGTATCTGCTACGGCATGCAGACCATGGCCGAGCAGCTGGGCGGTAAAGTGGAAGGCTCCAACCAAAGCGAGTTCGGTTACGCGCAGATCCAGATCGACGTCGATAATGCGCTGTTTAACGGCATTAAAGACCACGTAGACACCGCTTCCGGCAAGGCCCTGCTGGACGTATGGATGAGCCACGGCGACAAGGTGGCCCAAGCGCCGGATACTTTCACCGTGACCGCTTCCACCCCCAGCTGCCCAATTGCTGCCATGGCCTGGGAAGAGAAACAGTTCTATGGCGTACAGTTCCACCCGGAAGTGACCCACACCCTGCAAGGTCAGCGTATTCTCGAGCATTTCGTGCTGGATATCTGTAAAGCCGAAAAACGCTGGACGCCTGCACAAATCATCGAAGACCAGGTACAGCGCGTGCGCGAGCAAGTCGGCGATCGCCATGTACTGCTGGGTCTCTCCGGTGGGGTGGATTCCTCTGTTGTGGCGGCGCTGCTGCACAAAGCCATTGGTACCCAGCTAACCTGCGTCTTCGTCGATAACGGCCTGCTGCGTAAAGCAGAAGGCGACCAGGTCATGGAAACCTTCGCCAAGCACATGGGCGTGAAGGTGATCCGCGTAGACGCCGAAGACCTGTTCCTCGGCAAGCTGGCGGGCGAGAAAGACCCAGAAGCCAAGCGCAAGATCATCGGCAACACCTTTATCGACGTGTTCGATGAAGAAGCCAGCAAAATTGACGGCGTCGATTTCCTGGCCCAGGGCACCATCTACCCGGACGTGATCGAATCCGCCGCCTCTAAAACCGGCAAATCCCACGTGATCAAATCCCACCACAACGTCGGTGGCCTGCCG
>NZ_JBQDLQ010000072.1:0-17252 GCF_052095695.1 Halomonas sp. | reverse complement strand
GGGGATGTTCTGCTTCGGTAACCTGATGCGCGAGTGCGGCGTGGTAGAGCGGTTATCGGATACTGCGCAAAACGCCTTGATCAATATCGTCACCATTATCCTCGGTCTAGCGGTTGGCTCCAAGCTGATGGCGGAGAGTTTCCTGTCATTTGAGACGCTGGGGATACTGGGCCTGGGGATTATCGCCTTTGGCATCGGCACGGCCGCCGGGGTATTGATGGCTAAGCTGATGAACCTGGTGAGCAAAATGCCCATCAACCCTTTGATTGGCGCCGCTGGCGTTTCCGCCGTACCGATGGCTGCGCGGGTGGCTAACAAGGTGGGGCTTGAGGCCAATCCACATAACTTCCTGCTAATGCACGCCATGGGCCCCAATGTGGCGGGTGTTATTGGTTCTGCGGTTGCTGCAGGGGTAATGATTAAATATCTGGGCTAACGGTTCAGGAACAAGCTAATTGAGCGCGGCATACTGGCACTTACGGTATGTCGCGTTTTTTTGATGGGCTGGCTAGTTGGTGAGAATGTCTATAGAGCTCTTCAGGCGGTTTTCCAGCGGAGAAAGATCAAACGGATCGTCCCGAGGCCAGCCAATGGCCAGGCGGACGCCACTTCCATCGTAATCGGCTTGCTCAATAGGAACATCATGCTCTTCGCACCAGACGCGAGCAATCGCTTCATGGGCAAAGCTCAGCCGTAAAGTGTAGATATCGCGCTCAATGACCTCGCAGGTGGGCAATGTATCAAGCGCATAGATGACTGCCTGGGCGTAGGCGCGGGCTAAACCACCGGTGCCAAGCTTTGTGCCACCAAAATAGCGAATGACGACACAGCCAATGTGGCCAAGCTGACTGCCTTGCAGCACCTGATACATTGGCCGGCCGGCGGTGCCGCCAGGCTCGCCATCGTCAGAGAAGCCAATCAAGTTCTGCTCGCCCGGTGGTCCTGCAATGTAGGCGGTGCAGTGATGGCTCGCATTGGGGTGTGCCGCTTTAGCAGCATTGAGTAGGGCGGTGAACGCACCAATGTCAGGGGCGTGACATATCCAGGTTATAAATTGGCTCTTCTCTACGTCAATGTCAGCCGTATGCCATATGGTTGCAGGCAGTTTGGGAACCCGGTAACGCATTAATGCTCCGTAATAGCAGACTTGCTCACATGAGGTTCAACACCCATCACCATACCCAGTACCTGAATATCTCGATTATGCAAAAAGAGCGCTGGCTGCAGTGCATCTTCTGGCCATAGCTGCACGCCAGAACGGCTTATGGAAAGCTGCTTCAGCGCTATTTTCTGCTGATTGATTTCGGCAATGGCGGTTTCTGTTTGGGTATCGTGTTGGTAACGCCGAATAATAATGACATCGCCATCGAATAAGTTGCAATCGCGCATGGCATTGCCACGTACTTTAAGCGCATAGGTGTTGTGCCGCGTAACGGTAGACGCCAATGTATAAGGCCGCGGTAGTGGTTGCCTATGGGTGAGCGTAGCGGTAGATGCTGCCATTGATATCGTCATTTGGGTATCTCCATTGCTACGCTGCCTGATTAGGCTTCGTTCATGCGTAGTGACTTTAAAAGTAGCGACCTTAAGCATTGACTGCAGGCAATCGCTTTAGCGGTGCAGGCGGTGCTGAGTCGCGCGGAGCATGTCTTTTCATACAGTGGTTTTAGTATAGGCCTGTTTTTGCATACAGTGCTAGCAGTAATTCGTCTTATTGATCATTGGAGTCCGTTGTTCCACTGGTTGAGTGCCGGTTGTGTAAGTGGCGAGAAAGGAGCTTTCCGTGTAGAGTTCGACGCGAAATCAATATGCCTGGAGTGACGCTTGAGCCTGCATCTACAAGCCCGAGGACTTGGCTGTGAACGTGATGACCGCTGGCTATTTAAAGGACTGGATCTGGATATTCGTAGCGGTGAGATCGTGCGTATTGAAGGGCCTAATGGCAGCGGCAAAACAACGCTGCTAAAGATCCTCTCCGGGCAGTTCAGCGACTATCAGGGCGCGCTTTTCTGGAATGGCACAGTAATGAGCAAGGCTCGTGACCACTTTCTTGCTAACCTGCTTTATTTGGGGCATGCCCCCGGCATAAAGTCAGGGCTTTCGCCGTTAGAAAATTTAACGTGGTATCAGGCGCTGAACGGTGAAAAAGGCGACGAAGAACAGCGTTTGAATGCGCTTGAAAGCATTGGGTTGGCAGGTTTTGAAGAAGTGCCTGCCGGGCAACTGTCGGCGGGTCAGCAGCGGCGAGTGGCCTTGGCGCGGTTAACGCTGACGCCGCGAGCCCTGTGGGTATTGGATGAGCCCTTTACCGCGATTGACCGTAACGGCATTGCTGATCTTGAAAGACAGCTTGTTGCGCATGCAAAGGCGGGTGGCTGCGTGCTCGTCACCACACACCATGATCTGCCCGCCTCGCCGCTGCTGAGGCAGGTAGCGCTGGGGTAGAAGGAGGACAGCGTTGCATAGCACGTCCAATGGCTCTTCAGAAAGCCCTTCAAGTCGCCCGCTGAGCTACGCTTACAGCAGCGCTTCACAGCCTTCAGGCCCGATAGCGCCATTGCTCGACCATAAGGGCGGGCTAATGATCGCGGTAAAAGCCACGCTACGGCGTGATTTAACGCTGCTGCTTCGCCGTCGCGGTGAAATTCTTAATCCTTTAGTGTTTTTTGCGCTCGTGATTACCTTGTTCCCAATGGCTATTTCGCCCGACCCTGCGCTGTTGGCAATGATTGCACCGGGCTTGCTCTGGGTGGCGGCGCTATTAGCCGCGCTGCTGTCACTCGATAGCCTGTTTCGCAGCGACTATGACGACGGTAGTCTTGAGCAGCTGTTGCTGGCCCCGCACTCGTTGGCCGCGCTCAGCCTAGCAAAAGTGGTCGTTCACTGGCTGCTAACCGGCTTACCCTTAGCGCTGATAGCGCCGCTATTAGGCGTTATGCTGTCGTTGCCCGCCGGTAGCTACGCCGTGCTAGCGCTGTCGCTCGCACTTGGGTCGGCCAGCCTAAGCTTGATTGGCGCGATTGGCGCAGCGTTAACCGTCGGCCTGGCGCGCGGCGGCGTGCTGCTCTCGTTGCTGGTGCTGCCGCTGACGATCCCGGTATTGATTTTTGGGGCGGGCGCGGTGCAGGCGGCTATTGTCGGCAGCGGTGTTGCCGCACATTTAGCTATTTTGGGCGCGCTGCTCGCCGCCTCGCTTATGCTGGCGCCGTGGGCGATTGCCGCATCGCTGCGTATCAGTATTAACGGTTGAGGATAGAACACGTTATGTGGGCCTTTATACATAAGCTGGGATCGCCTCGGTGGTTCTATGACATGAGTGCCAAGATGCAGCCCTGGTTTTGGGCTGCAGCGGTGCTGCTGTTGGTCGTTGGCTCGCTATGGGGGCTGGCATTTGCGCCTGCGGATTATCAGCAGGGCAACAGCTTTCGGATTATTTATGTACACGTGCCGGCTGCTTTTTTAGCTCAATCTATTTTTATCGCCATGGCCGTGTCGGGCCTGGTATTTATGGTGTGGAAAATTAAAGTGGCTGACATGGCGGCGACAGTCATGGCGCCGTTCGGGGCGGTGATGACCTTTGTGGCGCTGTTTTCCGGTGCCGTGTGGGGCGTGCCTACCTGGGGCACCTGGTGGATGTGGGATGCGCGGCTTACCTCAATGCTAATTCTACTGTTTCTTTATCTCGGGATCATCGCCTTACGCCGCGCGTTTACCCGGCGCGATAGCGGGTCCCGTGCAGCTTCGGTACTGACAATGGTCGGTGTCATCAATATTCCCATCATTAAGTACTCGGTTGATTGGTGGTACACCCTGCATCAGACAGCTTCATTTACGTTAACCTCGCGCCCGACCATGCCCACGCAAATGTGGCTGCCGTTAGTCATCATGCTGTTGGGTTTTTACTGCTTCTTTATCGCGATAACGCTAATGCGAACGCGTAGCGAGATTCTGCGGCGAGAAGCCAGTAAACGCTGGGTGCAAGAGTTGCTGACAGACCCGATGTTGAGCACTTCAACGAAGAAGGTGCGCTAATGGCATTTACTTCCTTTTCTGACTTTCTAGCCATGGGTGGCCATGCACCTTACGTTTGGTCTGCTTGGGGTGTCACGGTGCTGCTGCTGCTCGCCAGCGCTTGGCATGCGCGCCTTGAACAGCGTCAATTGCTGAAGGTCTTGAGACGACGAGCCAGGCGTTCGAAAGGAGCGCGCCATGACGCCTAAACGAAAACAGAAGCTGTTGGTTATCCTAGGCTTGGTGTCGCTGGCGGCGATCGCCGTGGGGCTAACGCTGTACGCGCTGCGCGCTAATATTAATCTGTTTTTTAGTCCGGTCCAGATCGCTCAGGGGGACGCCCCCATGGCGCGACAAATTCGTGCCGGTGGGATGGTCAAAGAAGGCTCGGTGGCCCGCGATCCTGACAGCCTGGACGTCGAATTTACCGTGACGGACTATGTCGATGATCTCCAGGTCACTTATAGCGGAATTTTGCCCGACCTTTTTCGTGAAGGCCAAGGCGTTGTGGTAGTGGGGGAGCTTCAGGCCGACGGCCATTTGGATGCCGATAAGGTTCTTGCCCGCCACGACGAGAATTACATGCCGCCGGAAGTGGCCCAGGCGTTGAAAGAGGCGGGTTATTCGCCGGCTGACTATCAGACCAGTGCCGCTGGCAAGTAATGATGCGATTGCGTCTGCTTGCCGACCTGCCAGTGCCAATTCGGAGTGCACATGCTCATCACAATGATTCCTGAAATTGGCCACTTTGCGCTGATTATTGCGCTGCTCATGGCGGTGGTGCAGGCAGTGATACCGCTTGCCGGCGCGGCAACGCGACGGCCTCTATGGATGGCCTACGGCCAATCGATGGCGGCGGGGCAGTTTTTGTTTGTCGCCATTGCCTACGGCTGTTTAACCGCAAGCTATATGCTCGACGATTTTAGCGTGGCGAATGTGGCCAATAATGCCAACTCGCTGCTGCCCTGGTATTACAAATTCAGTGCGGTATGGGGTAATCATGAAGGCTCGGTGCTGCTGTGGAGCTTGATGCTGGCAGGCTGGGGATTTGCTGCGAGTAGATTCACCGGTAGCCTGCCGCGGGATATGGTCGCCCGAGTGATGGGCGTCATGGGCATGGTCTGCGTTGGGTTTTTACTGTTTATTCTGATCACCTCTAATCCTTTCGCACGATTGCTGCCCAATATGCCGTCAGACGGCGCTGATCTGAATCCGCTGCTGCAGGACATTGGGCTTATCGTTCATCCGCCGATGCTTTATATGGGCTATGTGGGCTTTTCTGTGGTGTTCGCCTTTGCTGTCGCAGCGCTGTTGGGCGGCCGGCTAGATGCGGCCTGGGCGCGCTGGGCGCGGCCTTGGACCAATGTGGCGTGGGCATTTTTGACCGTAGGAATCGCGCTGGGCAGCTGGTGGGCTTATTACGAGCTTGGCTGGGGCGGCTGGTGGTTTTGGGACCCCGTTGAAAATGCCTCGCTATTGCCTTGGCTAACCGGCACCGCGCTGGTTCATTCGCTGGCGGTGACCGAGAAACGCGGCTCCTTTAAAAGCTGGACCGTGCTGCTAGCGATTGCGACCTTTTCGCTGTCGCTGATGGGGACTTTTCTAGTGCGCTCCGGCGTATTAACCTCCGTGCACGCTTTCGCCAACGACCCCGACCGTGGGCTCTTTATTCTGATTCTGTTGGCCATTACGGTAACGCTGTCACTGTTGCTTTTCGCTTTGCGCGCACCGCGTGTGAGCCATAGCATCGGCTTCAACTGGCTCTCTAGAGATGCGTTACTGCTGATCAATAACGTCTTTCTCGTCATTATGACCGTGACTGTTTTGCTCGGCACCGTTTACCCGTTGATTCTAGATTCTCTCAACCTTGGGAAAATCAGCGTGGGGCCGCCTTACTTTAACGCGCTGTTTGTGCCATTAACCGTGATGATGTGTGTGTTTATGGGCCTTGGCTCGGCTGCCCGTTGGAAAGGTATGGCGGCTAAAGACCTTATCCATAAGCTTTGGTGGGCTGGCGCTGCAGCGCTGGTCATTGGGGCAGTAATGCCGCTGCTATATCGCGGCGAGTGGAATCTTTTGGTCTCTCTAGGCATTGTCTCTGCGCTGTGGGTTGTACTGCCGATACTGCGCGATATCGTTGATAAAACCCGCCATGCCCGCTCGTTTTCCGCGGGGCTACGCAAGCTTTCATTGTCCTACTGGGGCATGGTGCTGGGCCACGTGGGCGTAGCTGTCACCATTGTTGGTGTGACCGTTGTTTCTAACTACAACATTGAACGCAACGTGCGCATGTCGCCAGGCACCACGGTAGAAGTAGCGGGCTATCAGTTCACCCTGAGCGAACTGACCGAGCGTCGCGGTGCTAACTTTTTGGCCGATACCGCGATAATTCAGGTGCAGCGTGGCGAGTCAGGGCGCCGCTTCGCTATGCGCCCTGAAAAGCGTCTTTATCTAGCGACGGGTATGCCGATGACCCAGGTCGCCCTGCGGCCTGGGCTATTTCGCGACCTATACGTGGCAATGGGCGAAGACCTGGGCGACGGCAGCTGGGCAATGCGTGTTCAGTACAAGCCGTTTGTGCGCTGGCTCTGGCTAGGCGCCTTATTGATGGCTTTTGGCGGAGTACTTGCAGTGCTCGATAAGCGCTATCGCCGTGTCGCCATAGCGCGTGAGACACCCGCTTCGACCGCCCAGCGCTATGCTGCGCAGAAGGTCACACTATGAAGCGACGGTTACTGCTGTTGCTGCTGCCGCTGTGTTTTTTAGGCTTAGCCCTGTTCTTTTACAAAGGTTTGTCGCTGGACCCTGCGCAGCGCGATTCAGCGCTTATGGAACGGCCGTTTCCAAACTTTGAGGCAGTCACGCTGCGCGATGAGCATCAGCGCGTTGACCAAACACTGCTGAAAGGCGAGGTGACGTTGGTGAATGTCTGGGGCGAGTGGTGTCCCGCGTGCAAGCAAGAGATGCCGCAGCTTTTAGAGTTGGCGGATCACGATGTTCGTATGATGGGCGTCAACTATCGTGATACTCGCGAGAAGGGCTTAGCGTTCCTCAACGAATTTGGCGATCCGTTTGAGACCAATATGTTTGATCCCCAGGGCGAGCTAGGCTTTGATCTTGGCGTTTACGGTGCGCCAGAAACGTTTATTGTCGATGCCAACGGCGTGATTCGCTATCACCACAAAGGCTATATATCACCAGATGACGTGCGCGAACGGATTCTTCCGGAGGTGGAGAAATGGCGTTAATGCGTGCCGTTGCAGCAATGCTGATAATGATCGTCGCCTTTAGTGCGGCAGCGGGCGGGATTGAGCTGCGTCAATTTGACGACCCGGTGATGCAGGCGCGCTATCACGATTTAACCGCCACCATGCGCTGCCCGCTGTGTGAAAATCAGGCCATCGGTGACTCTAACGCGCCGATTGCCGCAGACATGCGCGATCGCATTTACCAGCTGCTGCAAGAAGGCCGGTCGGATATCGAAATTGTTGACCATATGGTGCAGCGGTTTGGTGAGTATATTCTGTACAATCCGCGCTTAGAGAACCGCACGTATCTGCTTTGGGGGTTGCCCATTGCGCTGGTAATACTGGGAGCGCTGGTGGTTTTACTGATGATCCGCGCCCGCCGTAATGCCTCTGCCAAAGCACTAAGTGCGGAAGAGCGCCAGCGTGTTGAAGCGCTGATTAACCGTAAGAGGCCTTCATGACGCTGCTTTGGATTGCGATTGCCGTTTTATTGCTACCCGCGCTATGGCTGTTAGTATCGCCGCTCAGGAATGCGCGTGCACTGCATGAACAGCAGCGCCAGTTTGAAGCCAACGACGTCTCTGACGAGCAGAACGTCGCTATTTTCAAGCGTCGCCTTGCCTCGCTTGAAGCCGCACATGAGCGTGGCGACATTGACGTCGAACGCTTTGAAGAAGACCGTTTGGAGCTAGAGCGTAGCCTGCTAGAAGACACTGCCGTGCGCGAGCAGCGCCCGCTTAAACCTGCCCACGCCGGGCGTTTAGCGGTGCCGTTGATAATGGTGGCGGTGGTGGCGGTTAGCGTGGTGTGGTATCAGCAAAAGGGCGCTGAAGGCGATCTGATCCTACTTGCGGTGCAGCAAGCCGTACAGCAAGACCCGGAAGGATCGCTTAATATGTATATTGAACGTATGCAAGAGCAGGCGGAACGCCAGCCGAACAATCCCAATGTGTGGGGCACGCTGTTTCCGCTTTATCGCGAAACGGGACAGATGCCTCAGGCCGTGGGTGCCTTGGAACGCCTGATTGATATTGAAGGGCGTCTTCCACCGCTGCTGGCTCAGCTCGCACAGATTCGTTTTTTTATGGCCGGGCGAGAGCTTACCGATGAGGTACAGGCGCTGGTAGATGAAACGCTGTCAAAAGACCCGCGTGAGCCCACCGTACTAGGGATGTTGGGGCTGCACGCCTTTGATAATGGCGATTACGAACAGGCAATAGACCGCTGGCGTCGGGCGGTCGCTAATAGTGCCGATACGGATACCGCCGCCTCGTTGCGAGAGGGTATTCGCATCGCCCAAGAGCGGATAAATGCGGCTTCCGAAGAGCTCGAAGAAAACGTCGACGAAGTAGTGAACAGCCGTGCACTTAAATAGCTATCATTTTTGAATAACCAAGGCGTGGTCTCGCTATGCGCTTAACCTCCATACGTTTGGTCGGCTTTAAGTCCTTTGTCGACCCTGTGACGGTGCCTTTTGATGGCAATATGACCGCCATTGTGGGCCCCAATGGCTGTGGAAAATCCAATATTATTGATGCCGTGCGCTGGGTGATGGGCGAGTCTTCGGCGAAAACGCTGCGCGGCGAATCCATGGCCGACGTTATTTTTAACGGCTCGACCGGCCGTAAACCTATCAGCCAAGCATCCATCGAACTAAAATTCGATAATCGCGACGGCGGCATGGGCGGTATCTATGCCCAGTATGCTGAAATTGTCGTTAGGCGACTCGTAACCCGCGATGGCCAGTCCAACTATTTCTTCAACGGCCAAAAGTGCCGGCGTCGGGATATCGCCGATCTGTTTATGGGCACCGGCCTGGGGCCGCGCTCCTATGCAATTATCGGCCAGGGCATGATTTCGCGACTGATTGAAGCTCGCCCCGATGATCTACGCTCGACGCTAGAAGAAGCCGCGGGCATCTCCAAGTATAAAGAGCGCCGCCGGGAAACCGAAAACCGCATGCGGCGGACCCAGGAGAATTTGGAACGTCTTAACGATATTCGCGAAGAGCTGGATAAACAGTTAGATCGGCTTAAGCGCCAGGCTGAAGCCGCCAAGCGTTATCAAGAGTTGAAACAGCTGGAGTATCGCCTCAAAGGTGAGCTTGCGCTATTACGCGGCCGAACTCTGCGCGTCGAACAGTCACATCAAGAAAGTCGCGTTCGCGAGCTGGAAATCGCCGTTGAAAAAGATGTCTTTGGCGTTCGCCAATGTGAAACACGGCTGGAACAAGCCCGCGAGCAGCATGACGAGCTATCTGAAGTGCTCGATCGTCATCAGCAGCAGTTTTTTGAAACCACCACGGGTATTGCTCGCCTGGAGCAAGACCAGGCCCACCGCCGCAGCCGTGAAGCGCAGCTGGCCAGCGATATAGCCACCGCCCACGGTGAGTTAGATGAGCAGCGGCGCGTTAGTGAAGGCGACCAGATTCGCTTAGCCGCGATTGATGAACGCTTTGACGATTTGCAGCCAGAACACGACGCGCTGGAAGAGCAGCTTGAGCGCCTGGAGCAATCGCTGGCCGATGCATCTCCTGCGCTGGAAGCGGTCGAGCAGCAGTGGGTCGACGCTGAAACGCGCTGGCGCGATGCCAGCCGAGATGCTGAGCGAAGCCAGGATCAGCTGCGGGATTTTGAGCAACGAATTCAGCGCTTGCAGGCTGAAAGCCAGCGCCGCCGTCAGCAGCGCAGCGAGGTGGCTGATCTCACCGAGCTGCGCGAAGAGCACGCGGTGTGCCACGCGCAGTTAGCGGATGCTCAGCAGCAGGCCGACGACTTTCACGCCGGGCGCGACCAGTGGCAGCAGCGCTACAGCGATGCTAAAGCAGCGTATCAACAGGCCTCCCAGTCACGGGATCAACAGCGTGCCACACTAAGCCAGCGGCAGGGGGAACTTGCATCCCTTCAAGCGCTGATGGATGCGGCCCTGGCGGATCATGACCCTGATATTGGGGCTCGCCTGGAAGCGCTGGGTCTCGAACAGGCGCCGCAGCTGGGCGAGGTGCTTCAAGTGACATCCGGTTGGGAAGCGCTTACTTCTTGGCTTCTAGCGCCGTGGCTTAATGCTCGCCTGGTCGCTAGCCATCAGCTTGCCGCCTTGCCTGATGCGCTGGCCACCGACTGGTGTTTGATTGATCAAGCATCGCCAGCGCCATCGACCGCGGGCCAGCGGCTGGATAGCCTGGTGAAAGGCGCCGGGGCTCTGAGTGAATGGTTAGCAAGTGTTCACTATACGGAAACGGCGGCCGAAGCTCAGCAGCAGGTTGCGCACCTAGCGCCCGGGGAAAGCGTGGTGAGCCGCGACGGCCTTTGGCTGGGCCGTGGCTGGCTGCACCAACAGGCCAACGGCGAGGGTATTGATGGGTTGCTGCTTATCCGTCGACGCTACACTGAGCTCAATGAGCGTCGTGAGAGCGAAGAAGAAGCGCTAGCACTGGCTGAGGAGCAGTGTGAGGCCGCCAGTGAGACTATTGAGGCACTAGATCAGGCCCGCGATCAGCAGGCTGAGCAAGAGCGCAGCCACGCCGCTAGCCTACAGCAGCTAGCGGTAAAAGAGCGCAGCCTCGCTCAGCGCCTTGAGCATTTTGCCGGCCGCGCGACGGAGCTGGATGAAGAGCTTGCCCAGCTGCAAGAGGATGAGGCGGAGTTAGTACTTACCTTGGATGAGCAGCGCGTACGCTGGAACGAGGCGATGGCGCAGCTGGAAAGCACCGCAGAAGGACGCGAGCAGGCCTCGGAAAAGCGCCGCTTTTTGCGCGAACAGCGTGACCAGTTGACCCAACAGTATTCGCCGCTTAAAGCGCAGCAGCAGGCGCTGGCGCTTGAGCGCGAACGCTTAAACGCCGAGCGCGCGAGCCTGCGCTCGCAGCAGTCCCGCTCAAGTGACTCTGAAGAACGCCTATCGCTGCGCATTGCCGAGCTGGAAGAGTCACGGGAAATGCTGATTGAGCCCGATGAGCTGGCAGGCGAAGAGCTTGAAGAGCTGCTGCAGCAGCGTGAGCAGCAGGAAGGGCGCTTAAACGCGACCCGTCAGCAGGCTCAAGCGCTGGCAGAACAGTTGCGCAATGATGAGCTTACCCGCCAGCAGCATGAGCGCAATCTAGAGCAGAGCCGTGAGCAGCTGCAGCAGCGGCGCATGGACGTGCAGGCGCTGGTCTTGAAAGCCGCCACTCAAGATGAGCAGTTGGCAGAATTAGGCCATAACGCTGAAGCGCTTGCCGAACAGCTGCCTAAGGAGGCCACTGAAACGAGTTGGCAAGAGCGTCTGGAAGGTACCACCGATAAGATACGCCGCTTAGGGGCAATCAACCTTGCCGCGATTGAAGAGTACGATCAGCAGGCTGAGCGACGTAATTATTTAGAAGCGCAGCACGCTGAGTTGACCGAGGCGCTGGAAACGTTAGAAAGAGCGATTAAGCGTATTGATCAAGAAACGCGCATACGCTTTCGGGAGACCTTTGATCAGGTTAATGCCGGGCTGCAAGTTTTGTTTCCGCGTGTGTTTGGCGGCGGTGCGGCATGGTTAACGCTGACGGGCGATGATTTGTTGGAAACGGGGGTGGCGATTATGGCCCGCCCGCCGGGCAAGAAGAACAGCACCATTCATCTGCTATCAGGCGGAGAAAAAGCGCTGACGGCACTGTCGCTGGTGTTTGCAATCTTCCAGCTTAATCCCGCGCCTTTTTGTATGCTAGATGAAGTGGATGCGCCGCTGGATGACGCTAACGTTGGGCGTTACGCCAAGCTGGTGAAAGAAATGTCTGAGAACGTGCAGTTTATTTACATCACCCACAACAAAATTGCCATGGAAGCCGCCGAGCGCTTGATGGGGGTGACCATGCAAGAGCCCGGCGTATCGAGACTAGTCTCGGTAGGTATTGAAGAGGCGGCCGCGCTGGTTGAGTAAGCGCTTTCGTCCTTAGCCCTCACTCTTAGCCCTCACCTAGTTCGCGCATGACCGCGTAGAGTTTGGACTTCGCTTCAAAGCCTACGCCTGGGATGTCCGGCAGGCCAACATAGCCATTTTCAACTTGAATACCGTCAGCGAAACCACCAAAGGGTTGGAAAACATCCGGATACGACTCGTTGCCACCTAAATGCAGGCCGGCTGCAATGTTCAATGACATCTGGTGGCCGCCATGGGGGACGACGCGGCGTGATGACCAGCCCAGATCTTCCATTACCTTCAGCGTGCGCATGTATTCAACTAAGCCGTAAGAGAGTGCGCAGTCAAACTGAACAAAGTCGCGGTCAGGACGCATGCCGCCATGGCGTAATAAGTTGCGTGCATCTTGATGCGAGAACAGGTTTTCGCCGGTTGCCATAGGCAGGTCGTAATGATTAGCAAGCTCTGCTTGAAGAGCGTAATCAAGCGGATCGCCAGCTTCTTCATACCAAAATAGATTATAAGGCTTTAGCGCTTCGGCATAGGCGATAGCGGTGGCTTGGTCAAAGCGGCCGTTAGCATCAACGGCAACGCGGCTGCCGTCACCCACAACCTTAATCACTGCCTCAATGCGGCGTAAATCTTCTTCAAGCGGTGCTGCGCCAATCTTCATTTTGACCACGTTATAACCGCGGTCTAAATAGCTGCGCATTTCATCTTGTAGTTTGCTGTGGTCTTTACCGGGATAGTAATAACCGCCCGCTGCATATACCCACACTTTATCGTCGGCAACGCCGTTACGGTAACGTTCGGCCAATAGCTTATAGAGTGGTTTTCCTTCGATTTTAGCCACGGCGTCCCAAATGGCCATGTCGATTGTGCCTACTGCTACGGAGCGCTCGCCATGGCCTCCGGGCTTTTCGTTGGTCATTAAGGTTTTCCAGATAGCAAACGGATCAAGGTTGTTATTCTCTTGATCGATAAGGCTTTCTGGGGCTGCTTCGCTAATGCGATCCAAAAAACGGTCGCGCATCAGCGCTCCCTGCCCATAGCGTCCATTCGAGTTAAACCCGTAGCCAATCAACGGCTTACCATCACGTACTACGTCGGTAACTACGGCGACCACGGAGCACGTCATTTTAGAAAAATCGATATAAGCGTTGGCGATGGGTGACGCAATAGAAACAGTTTTTTCGCGGATTTCAATGATGCGCATAGGGCATTCCTCTATCGGTTTAGTGCTTAACAATAACCGTGGTAATTCAAGGCAACCAATGCTATTACTGCGCAACTCCCATGCTGAAATGGCATTGCCTGTGGAACTTGTTTGGCTTGAAGATTTCATCGCCCTAGCGGAGCACGGTAGTTTCGTGCGTGCTGCAGACGCTCGTCATATTACCCAGCCAGCGTTTAGCCGCAGGATACGTTCACTTGAGCAGTGGATGGGGGTGAGTCTGTTCGTGCGAACGCCGCAAGGCACCACACTGACGGAAGCCGGGCGGCATATTTTAACCGACGCGTCTGAAGCCACGAGCCGCCTTTATCGGCTGCGCACCGAGGCGCAAGAAGTGGCTGGGCATATGGCCAAAACGCTACCCTTTGCCGCGACTCACTCGCTTTCGTTTACGTTTTTCCCACGTTGGATTCGCCAGGTAGATAACGGCGCTCCGATTGAGGCCATTCGTCTTCATTCCGATAGCATGGCGGGGTGTGAAAAATTGCTGGTGCATGGAGACGTGCCTTTTTTGCTCTGTCACCGACATCCTGCCGTGCCTTCACCTTTGGCTCCGGGGCTGTTTATTAGCAAGCAGGTGGGGGAAGACACCTTGATTGCGTTGATGAGTCGTCACGTAAGTCAAGAAATTCCCTCTCATCAGTTGCCTTATTTGGCTTACACCGAAGCATCGGGCCTAGGCCGTATTGTGGCCCACCGTTTATATGGAAAAGCCGCGGTTCTGGCCGTTAAGCCTCAGTTTAGTAGCCACTTAGCCGCGGTGTTAATGTCCATGGCGCTGGAGGGAAAGGGGGTGGCGTGGTTGCCAAAAAGCCTTGCAGAGCAAGAGATTAGCGATGGACGCCTAGTTCGTGCGCTGGATCAAAGCTGGGATGTTACCTTACAAATACACCTTATCCGCTCCGTTGCTCCATTAACTGCGGCGGCCGAAGTATTTTGGAATAAGCTGTAAATTTAAACAGTTGTTTGTTAATCATAGGCTCATAAACATTAACTTAAATGTGTAAAAAAATGTCCTAAAGTGCTCAACTTAACTATATTACCTCTATTAAAGTTGATCTTGCGGTCCTTAAGCAGCCTAAAGATAGAGGCTCAAGCTTGAAGTGATAAGCATGTTTAATGAGGAAGTGGTAGTGTTATTTCCTAAGATTAATTCATCCTTTCTTGCTTCTATGGGGTCTATATAGAGCGGCTTAAAAAAGCTTAGATCAAATGCTCGCTGCACTTTTGTTTGAAGTTAAGGTCTATTTTTTTGCTTTTAACCGTGTCAATGCTTTGCTAATGTGCAAAAATTGTGCGAAATAGAGTAAAAAGTGGCCCTTTTCATAGCATTCGCGCTATGCTTGGTGGTATTAATGGCAAGTATTTATTTAATCGCCGTTACCTTTATTTAGGCATGAATTTTTAGACACAGTGCCTTAGCAACCGGCAAGATGACCATGGAACGTTCGACATGGAACTAAGAGAGTGGCTAATTATATTAGGGCTAGCGTTGGTATCGCTCATCGTTATAGACGGTGCGCGAAGACTTCAACGACAGCGTCGTGTACCCCGCCTTGACCAGGCAGAGAAGGATCTTTCAGCTAGTCAGCTAGAAGACCCTGATGATGCTGCTAAAGCAGCCGAGATTAATTGGGAGCTTCCTAACGGTGGCGCCCGAGTTATTAAACCTGCAGATTATAGCGGGTTAGGAAGTAAGCCAAAGTTAGAACGTCAAGAGCATCCAGGTGCCTCACGAGTACTTGCTGAGTTTAGGCGCTCTGCCACAGCTAAGGTCGCTAAGCGTAAAGCTGAAAAAGCCGAGAAAGCTGAAGCGCTAGCGGTTGCTAAAGCGTCGCCCGCAGCACCTCAGGTTAATACGCCGACGGCTAGTCATAGAGTCAACATTGCTGATACAGCGCCTGAACATGAGCGCCGCGAACCCAGTGTTTCTTTTGCTGCACCGCAGGCTGAGCAGCCTGCGACTGCTTCTATTGCCGATACATCAGTGGCTACCGAGACACCGCCTTCTGTTCAAGCATCGGCGGCAGAGCCGGTTGGCTCAGAATCCGTCGCGCCGGAAGTAGTGACGACGCCTGTTGCGGCTACTATAAGCGCAAGCGAATCAGTGGAAGCTCCGGTGCAGCCCAAACGCGAGAACGTGCTGCGTGCCGAGCCGGAAGATGCCGCGTTTGCAAAACACGCTGCCAGCGACGCGGCACCCAAGCGTCGTAAGCTGCGCTCCGATACCGTTGGAGAGCACGAAGAGTTAGACGATGATCAGGTAGACGAATATCGTCTGGTTGATTTTGAAGGTATGGGCCGATCGTTTAAACGTCGTCTCATTGAACGTCGTTTAGAACGCCAGCGTAAAAAAGCCGAAAAAGCCATTCGCGATAAAGCGTTGGCAAAACAGAAGGCAGAGCGCAAGGTATTAGAAGCCGAACAGCGTCGTGAGGCTAAAGAGGCCGCTGATGCTGAGCGTGCTCGACTAGCTCAAGAACAGGCGCAGGCACGCGAAGTCGCTGCCAACGCCGCGGCAGCTGATCGACTGGCGGCACAGCAGCGTATCGCTGAAGAAGAGACGCGTCGCGAGACGGAAAGCTATTCCGACAATTATTCAGAAAGCTCTTTCGCTTATGAAGAAAGCGATGACCACGCTGATGAGCGCGACGAGTACGCTAGCGACGAGTCTTTTGATGAACGGTCCGCTAGTGAGCGTGAGTCAAGTCAGCGGGTTCGCGTTCATCCCACGTTAGAAAAAGCCTTACGCCATGACGTTAATGGCGAGCATGCGAAAGAGACGCTTTCCAGCGCTGAAGAAGTCGTGGTTATCAGCGTGCTATCGCGTGATCCCGAAGGCTTTGACGGTAGTAAACTGCTTGAACTCATGATGGTGTGTGGTTTGCGCTACAGCAGTGGGATGGGCATTTTCCACCGCTTTGAGACTGAAAGCGAAGAAAGCGAGCTACAGTTCTCGATGGTTAATGTGGTTAAGCCGGGCACTTTCCCCATTCAGGAAATGGGTGAGTTCATGACCCCCGGCGTAACGCTGCTGATGCCGCTGCCTGGCGCTGTTGACAGCTCCGTTGCGTTTGAGGCGATGGTCGAGACAGCTATGGTGCTGGTTCGTCACATGGGTGGTGAGCTGAAAGATGAAAATCGTAGCGTTATGACTGCACAAACGATTGAATTCGCCCGCCAGCGTGTGCGTGAATTTGAACGCCGCCATCGACTGCATCGCCATATGCAAGCACGTTAATTCGCGCTAGCTGTCTAACACCCGCCTTCTTTCAGAGGGCGGGTGTTCTTGTTTATGCGTCTGCTTTTATAATGGGTGCTGTTTTCAATATCTGTTTTAAATATCTATTTTGCATTTTCGCTGCCGCTTTTAGCGAGTACTGGAACCCATTCTAATGAGTCAGTCTGATTCTCCGCCACGAGAAGAGATAAACCAACTGCGCGCCGCCTTGGATGAGGCCAATCACCGTTACTATATCCTGGATGAACCGACGCTGACGGATGCCGACTACGACCGCAAACTGCAGCGTTTGCAGCAGTTGGAAGCCAGTTATCCAAACCTAATTACCAGCGATTCGCCGACCCAGCGAGTGGGTGCCACCCCGGCGGACGGCTTTTTTTCTGTGGCGCATGCCATTCCCATGCTGTCGCTCGATAACGCCTTTAGCCGCGAAGATATCCACACCTTTGCCGAGCGTGTGGCTGATCGCCTGGAATGCGCTGCTGATGAGATTACCTTTAGCTGCGAGCCTAAGCTTGACGGCGCCGCCGTGTCGCTCGTTTACGAACAAGGCAGGTTAGTGAGCGGTGCGACGCGAGGCGATGGCCGTAGCGGTGAAGGCATTACCTCTAACCTGCGCACGCTGCGCTCGGTG
>NZ_JBQDLQ010000071.1:3755-17387 GCF_052095695.1 Halomonas sp. | reverse complement strand
ACCAGCTATTGGCCAATAAATCGGTTTTGCAGCACTCAATCGGCAGCGATGACCTGAATGACCCCGCTTGCCGTGAGGCGTTTATCTCGGCAGTAAGCGAGATAAAAGCGGCACCGGAGTCGTTTAGCAGCCGACTGTTCGGCCTACGCGCGCAGGACCTACTCGATGGTCGACTGCCCTCGGAAAAAACGCGAGGAGCGCTGCTCGCCGCACGCCTCTCAGGGCTCGCCATCGGCCTTGAACTGGCTAGCGCTTGCCGTGAACGCCCCACTGAGCAGCCAGTCACCCTGATTGGTAATCAGGCCCTTTGTCATCGCTATACACTGGCACTCAATGCGATCGGCTATCAAACTCAGCATCTTGACGGCGATGACGCCGTACTCGCTGGCCTGCGCCTCGCCAACCGGGCACTGAAGCGCTGAGGCTTCTCCTCTTGCGCTGATCTGAAAATGGAGAGTTTTACTATGACGTTGCCCTTGATCGGAATTTTGCGCGGTGTGGCGCCGGACGACGTGGTTGATATCGCCAAAGCAGTGCTGAATGCGGGCATAACCCAGATTGAGGTGCCGCTCAATTCCCCTAATCCGCTGGAAAGTATTCGTCGCTTAGTCGATACATTTGGCGATCGCGCGGTGATTGGCGCAGGCACGGTGCTGACGCCGGCTCAAGTGCGCGACGTCCACGCCGCCGGGGGGCGCCTGATTGTATCGCCTAACTGCCGGCCAGCGGTCATCGAAGAAACCCATCGGCTTGGCATGGCAAGCTGGCCAGGCATTGTCACGCCCTCCGAAGCCTTCGATGCGCTAGAGGCAGGCGCCACGGGGCTTAAGCTATTCCCCGCCGTTCAAGTAGGTTTAGAAGGTATGAAAGCCGTTCGCGCCGTGCTACCGACAGGCATTCTGCTATATGCGGTGGGCGGAGTAGACGTCGATAATTTTGCCCAGTGGCGCGCCGCTGGCGTTGACGGTGCAGGCCTGGGAAGCGCGCTATACAAACCTGGCCAAAGCGCTTCCCAGGTGGGGCAACAGGCACAAATCCTTGTCGATGCGTGGTTGGCAGGAGAACAATAAGGGGAGCTAATAACAATGGGCGCAGGCATGCATGTTGCAACGTGGCAGGCAGAGTTATCGGTTGATTGCCGCTGCACATTAGGTGAAGGCCCGCAGTGGGACGCTAAAAATCAGCGTCTTTATTGGTGCGATATTCTTGGAAAACAGCTGCACTGGCTATCCCCTGGCAGCGGGGAAAGCGGCTATTACCCGCTTGATCATAGGGTATCACTAGCCACTCCCCTTGAAGAAGGCGGACTATTGTTAGTGGGTGAAAATCGCTTAAGTCGCTTCGACCCTGGCAGCGGCAGCGTAGAAACATTTTGTGATTTCGAAGCCGACAACCCAATTACCCGCAGCAACGATGCCCGCGTTGATCGCCATGGCAGCCTGTGGCTTTCCAGCATGGGTAAGGCTGCCGAAAAAGGCGCAGGCAGTATTTATCGCCTTCATCGCGGCCAGCTCACACTTTTACGCTCGAACCTGACAATTCCCAACGCCATTTGCTTCTCTGAAAACGGCGAGTTCGCCTGCTTTACCGACACCGCTGCCGGCGTAGTGATGCGCTGGGCGCTAGATAGCGATGGATGGCCAACGGGTGAGCCAGTCCCCTGGGCTGATTTTTCGTACGCACAGGGCAACCCAGACGGCGCCGTAATGGACACCGAAGGCTGCCTGTGGCTCGCGCTTTGGGGGGCAGGCCAGGTGGTTCGCCTTGATCATGAGGGTCAGATAATTGCTCGCGTTGAGCTTCCCGTAAGCCAGCCCTCCTGCTCCGCATTTGCAGGTGCTAATCTGACAACGCTATACATCACCACGGCCCAGGAAGGCTTTAGTGCCACACAGCTTGCCCAGGAACCCACCGCTGGTTCTCTTTACGCGGCAGACACCGGCATTGCCGGTTTGGCTGAGCTGCCGCTACGCCTGATATAACGCGAAGGCCCCGCCAGCATATGCTAGCGGGGCCTTGATCTTGCGGCTGAAGTATCTGATTTTCTAGTTACTCGATACCACCATTAACCCGCAAAGCTTATATACATTACGATCACTAACACCACCAAAACGATACCAGCGGGTACCGCGCCTTTCCACGGCGTTAGGTCAACATCACCGGTATGCTCCTGTACCCAGTCAGTCTCACGGGGGCGCAGCTTACCGATAATTAGCATCGTCACCACCAATAGCACAAACACCAGCGCCACAAAGTGGAACTCGTTCATTACCTGTGGGAGCAAGTTAAAAGGCGGTACAAAGTAGCCGGCGGCAATCAGCAAGCAACCACCCACCAGCGCGATTTTAGCCGCCATGGGAGGAACGCGTTTCGTCAGTAGGCCCACCAGCACGACGGCCAAAATGGGAATAAAATAGATGGCATTCATCTTCTGCAGATAGCCAAACAGGCTCTCTTGACCTGCCAGCAGCGGCGCAATGATCATAGTAAGAACCGCCATGATCCAACCAAACACCTTGCCTGATTTTACGATCTGCGCTTCAGTGGCCTCTTTGTTAAACACACCCTTGTAGATACCTAAGCTGAAAATAGTCGTCGTGCTGTTAAGAGCCGAGTTAAACGATGACAAAATCGCCCCTACCATTACCGCGGCGAAAAAGCCGGTTAAGTAAGGCGGTAGCACGTTAAACACCAAGTGCCCATAGGCTTCATCAGCACGCACGCCCTGATCGGCATAAAGGTGATAAGCAATAATCCCTGGCAGTACCAGATAAAGCGGCCCTAGAAGCTTAAATAAGCCGGTGAGCAAAACGCCTTTCTGGCCTTCAGCCAGGTTCTTCGCGGCAAAGGTACGCTGAATAATCTGCTGGTTGGTGCTCCAGTAGAACAAGTTAATCAGGAATACACCGGTAAACAGCGTGAAGAACGGCACCTGCTGATCAGCGCCACCAATCGAATTAAGCTTGTCAGGATCGCTCTGTTTAAGAATGCTCCAGCCTTCCATAATGCCTGTACCACCGCTCACGGCCTGCAGGCCGTAATAGACGATGACAAAACCACCGATCAATAGACCGACCCCGTTAAGGGTATCGGAGACGGCGACTGTGCGTAGCCCGCCAAACAGTGCATACACGGCGCCAATGATGCCGACGATCCAGACCGTTAACCAAAGCAGCGTCGTGGAAGACTCAATGCCGGTTAACCCCTGCAGATCAAGCATGCCCTGCAGCCCTATCGCCCCCGAATAGAGGATGATTGGCAGTAGAATAACAGCATAAGCCAGCAGAAAAATAATGTTGGTAATCAACTGTGTATCTTTATCAAAACGAATTTCAAGCAGCTGCGGCAGCGTTGCTATACCGCTTTTCAAAAAGCGTGGCAGGAAAAACAGTGCCAGTGCCACCAGCGCGATAACCGCCACGACTTCCCAGGCCATTACGCTCAAGCCATCGGTGAATGCCGCACCGTTGAGCCCTACCATTTGCTCGGTAGAGAGGTTGGTCATCAGCAATGAACCGGCGATCAGTGGAAACGTTAGAGTACGCCCCGCTAGAAAGTAGCCGTCGGTACTCGAATGGTCATCTCGGCGGGTGATTCGCCAAGTGATAAAGGCGACAAATCCTGTAAAGAACAGAAAAGACGCCAGGGTCAACGCGTGCATAGGGCTCACCTCATTATCGTTATCAGTGATGCGCACGTCACAATCGATGCGCACTCAAAATGTCAGACATATTGGCTATCATTTTAGACGAGCTGAATATAACTTAGTAATGAGTCTTTGGTCTTAAATCCACGTCAAAGCGATCAATAGGCGTCACGAAGCCATAAAAAAACCCTAACGGTTATTTAAAACAGTTAGGGCGCGTGTTGCTTAACTCGCGGTTTCCCGCCGATGCAGCCTGATTAGTGGTGAAAACGCTCGGCCGCTTGACGGGCCAGCTCACGGATGCCATCCCAGTCTTCCGCATCTACCATGGCTTTCGGCGTTAGCCAGGAGCCACCGACACACATTACGTTGGGCAGCGACAGGTAGTCATCGGCGTTATCTACCGTGATACCGCCAGTGGGACAAAAACGTGCTTCGGGGATAGGGGCGCCAAACGCTTTGATCGCTTTAGCGCCACCACTAGATTCTGCCGGGAAGAACTTAAACCGGCGATAGCCGTACTGCCAGCCAGTCATTAGTTCAGACACTGTCGACACACCCGGCAGCATTGGCACGGCGCTTTCAATGCCATAACGATACAGCGCTTCTGTCGCGCCCGGCGTCACGATAAAGTCAGCTCCCACTTGCTCGGCTTGGCGATACTGCGCCGGTGTTAGCACCGTGCCAACGCCAATGCTGGCGCCCGGTAATGCTTCGCGCATCCGTTTAACCGCTTCTAGCGCGCAGTCGGTACGTAAAGTGACTTCCAGTACGGTCAAACCGCCTTCGACCAAAGCACGCCCAAGCGGCACGGCGTCTTCCAAGCGCTCAACGGTAATCACCGGAATAACTTCGGCTTTTAGGCAGATGCTATCAAGCTCAGCGGTGCGGGTAGACGGTAATTGTTTTTCAATAGTCATGTGCAAGTCTCCAAAAAAATCTGTTATTGCCCGGCCGATGGATGGCTAAGCGCGAAGCGTTAAGGCGCCCAGTAAATCGCTAGTGGACAAGACAAAAAGGCCCGAATAGGCAGTTGGCGAACATCATCGCCATTTAAGGCCTTCGCCAGCACGGCTCGCTTATCATCACCGGTAATGTGCAAAAAATGACGGCGCGCTTGATGTAATCGATCCGCTGAAAAGGTAATTCGTGGCTGCAACTGGCTTGGCGCCCTTACCGCCACCAGCGGCTCATCTGTCGCCAACGCTAGCGTAAGCTCAGGGCTGTCGGGGAATAGTGATGCCGTATGGCCATCACCGCCCATGCCTAAAATCACCGCGCTAGCTGGCCAAGCAAGCAAAGCAGCCTGCTTAGCGACATGCTCGACGCCCTCTTCGGGGGTCTCAGCATCGCAGGTTAACGGTAGAAAAGTGGCGGCCGCGGCATTGCCTTGCAACAAATGCTCGCGCACTAACTTGGCGTTGCTGTCGCTGCTGCGTTCGTCTACCCAGCGCTCGTCGGCAAGCGTGATGTCTACGCGCTCCCACGGCAGAGGCTTCGCCGCTAATGCGGTAAAAAAAGGCACCGGCGTGGAACCGCCAGACACTACTAGCAGAGCCCGCTCTTGGTACGTTAAGTCTTCGTGCAGGGCCTGGGCAATGGCTTCGGCAAGCTGCTCAGCCAGCTGTTGGCGTGCTTGGCTCATATCAATAATCCTCGTACCAGCTGCGGCCGTCTTGGGTAATCATCGCAATAGAAGCGACGGGCCCCCAAGAACCCGCGGGATAACGGCGAGGCGGTGTCTCACGTTTTTTCCAACCGTCAATGAGCTGATCACACCAACGCCACGAATGTTCAACTTCATCGCGACGCACAAACAGATATTGCTGCCCTTTCATGACTTCTAACAGTAGACGCTCATAGGCGTCGGGTATCCGCGATTTGGGAAAGGCGCTATTGAAATCAAGATGCAAAGGCCCGGGACGTAGGCGCATGCCCTTATCTAGGCCACTGTCTTTGGTCAGCACTTGCAGAGCGATGCCTTCTTCGGGCTGCAGGCGAATAATGAGTTTGTTTGATGCGATACCGCGCTGGTCAGGATCAAAGATATAGTGGGGCTGCTGGCGAAAATGAATCACAATTTGCGAGAGCTTCTCCGGCATACGCTTACCCGTGCGTAGGTAGAAAGGCACCCCCGCCCAACGCCAATTGGCCACTTCCGTTTTCATGGCCACAAAGGTTTCTGTCTGGCTTTGTTTATTGGCATCCTCTTCTTCCAGATAGCCGGGCACTGACTTGCCATCGGTGTTACCGGCGATATATTGGCCGCGCACAACGTCACGCCCAAGCGCTTCGCCAACAAAGGGTTTAAGCGCTTTTAGCACCTTCACCTTCTCATCCCGAATCGCATCGGCATCCAAATTGGATGGAGGGTCCATGGCAATTAAACACAACAGCTGCAGCAAATGGTTTTGCACCATGTCGCGCAGCTGCCCGGCCTCATCAAAGTAGCCCCAGCGCCCCTCAATACCGACTTTTTCTGCCACCGTAATTTCAACGTGGGAGATATTATTCTGATTCCACTGAGTGCCAAACAGAGGATTGGCAAAGCGTAGTGCAATCAGATTCTGTACGGTTTCTTTACCTAAATAGTGATCGATGCGGTAAATCCGAGACTCGGGAAAAACGGCGCCAATGGCATCGTTAATCTCAATCGACGACTGCAGGTCGTAGCCAATAGGCTTTTCAACGATGATGCGTGAGTCTTCGCTCACACTGTTACTGGCCTGAAGATGGCGACAGATATCACCGTAAATGCGTGCTGCTACCGAAAGATAAACCACCATCGGCTGGGACGAACCCTCCCGCCACTGTCGGATCGCATCAAACCCATCAACCTTGGTGAAATCCAGCTGCCGATAGTCTAGGCGATTCAGAAAACGCTTTAGACTCTCATCGTCCTGCTCATCTTTTTTAAGTCGTTTCTGTAGCGCAGCGTTAACCAGCTCGCGAAACTCGGCAACATCGTGCTCCTGGCGAGCCAGCCCCATAATGCGGGTGCTTTCAGGCATCAAGCCTTCGCGGTCTAGATGGTATAAGGCAGGGAACAGCTTGCGCATGGCAAGGTCGCCCAGCGCCCCGAACAGCGCCAGATCAATGGCGTGATCGGGGTCACCGAGGGGAATACTTTGTGAAGCACTAGACTGGCTCATCGTTGCTCCTATTAATATCTAAACAGCTACTTGTAGTTAGATTACCTAAAATTTACCGTAAAGCAGGCACTGTACGCAATAATTCATGTAATTTTACTACAAAAAGCACGGTAACCGGCAATCAATACCTGCTAGCCCCACTTTACCTGTTAATAGCCTTCCATTTTTACAGACTTTTTATGGAAGGCCGTGATCTCTTAGCGCATGCTTACGGATACTAAATGGCGAGCTGGATAGATGACATCGATGACACCGTGGTTTTATCGTAGCAGGGATGTGTACCGGCACTGGGCGCCTGTTTTTAAAATCATTTCGATTCTGTGGGTGGTGCTAGCGCTGTTTATGCTGGTGCCGCTCGTCGTATTGCTCATAGAGAATGACCCCGATGCCATGGCTTTCGGTATTTCGGTACTGATCATATTAGGCGCTGCGGCACTCATCTGGCTATTGACGTACCGCGTATCGCTGGAGCTAAAGCCGTGGCAGATGTTTATTCTCACTGCCGCCAGCTGGGTCAGTATTAGCGGCTTTGCCAGCCTACCGCTAGTGCTGGGCGCGCCTCAGTTAACCTTCACAAACGCGGTGTTTGAATCAGTCTCAGCGATCGCTACTACCGGTTCGACCATTCTGGTCGGCATTGAACACTTTTCTGATGGCTTGAAGTTATGGCGCGGTTTGATGCAGTGGATAGGCGGCATCGGCATTATTGTGATGGGCATTGCGATTTTACCGTTTTTGAAGGTAGGCGGTATGCGCCTTTTTCATACCGAGTCATCCGACTGGTCCGATAAAGTGATGCCCCGCACCGGTGGAATTGCCAAAGCGACGTTAACGATTTATGTCAGCCTCACCTTTATCGCTATCGTTAGCTATTGGTTCGGCGGAATGACGCCTCTGGACGCCACCGTGCACGGTATGTCATCGCTTTCGACTGGCGGGTTTGCTAATTCTGATGCTTCTTTTGGCGCCTATGCCGACCGGCCGTGGCTGCTGTGGATGGCCAGTTTATTCATGCTCAGCGGTGCGCTGCCCTTTGTACTTTATATCCGCTTCATACGCGGTTCAGGCAGTGCTTTATGGCAAGATCAGCAGGTGCGTGGCCTGCTTAAACTACTGCTGGTGGCGATCGTTATTTTGAGCGCATGGCGCGTGACTCACGGCAGCGATCCTTTTGAAGCCATCACTCACGTGACGTTTAATATTGTGTCAGTAGTGACCACCACCGGCTACGCCTCAGATGACTACACTCTTTGGGGCGCCCTACCGGTGGTAGCCTTCTTCTATCTTACGTTTATCGGTGGCTGTAGCGGCTCGACCAGCGGAGGGATGAAAATCTTCCGCTTTCAAATTGCCACTTTGATGCTGCGCAACCAGCTACGCTACTTAATCCATGCGAACGGGGTCTTCACCACTCGCTATAATCAACAGCCGGTGACGAACGATATTTCCCGCAGCGTGGTGGCTTTCTCGTTCTTCTTTTTTATTACCATTGCCGTACTGGCATTGTGCTTGTCCGCACTGGGGTTGGACTTAGTGACTGCCCTTTCAGGTGCCGCCACGGCGGTAACCAACGTGGGCCCCGGGCTTGGTGACATCATCGGCCCTGCAGGTAACTTTGCCCCCCTGCCTGACGCGGCAAAATGGCTGCTGTGCATTGGCATGCTAATGGGTCGTCTAGAAATACTCACTGTGGTCGTACTAATGACCCCGATGTTCTGGCGACGTTAGCCGGCCACATATATTGACTCTTCTCTGCTGGTTACCGGACAACTATCATGCGCCTGTTAAAAATAGAATTACATTTTTAAACAGGCGTTTAAGTAGAGCTTAAATCTCGACAGAGCGGCCAATAAATTCAATAGGTCCGGTTGGAAGTCCGGTAGATGACCCCGTTTCATCTTCAAGCGTTAGCTCAAACAGCTGATTGTCTTGCAGCGGTGGCAGCTCATCCAGACGTAGCCGAATCGGCTTGCCGGGTTCGACTAAACCAAGCGAGACCGGTGCTTGCCATTCATCTGCCTTGGTCCAAAACTGAAGCGCTTTGCCTTCAGGCACTGTAAAGGTACCGAGAGGAATTAGCTCTATTTCTTGGCGTGATGATGCCTGCACCACCCAGCCAGCCGACTGAGTTTGTGGGGCTAACAGCACCACCATGTACTCGGGAGTGGTTGGGGAATTGACTTGGTTTGTCAGCAGCACACCCATAACCAGTGCAGCAGCTAACCCAAGCCCTGCAGCGCCGCGCCAAAGCGGCAGGCTGCGCAAAAAAGGACGTCGTGGCGAAGAAGCCTGCGGGCGAGCAGCGATTGACGGTTTATTTGATGCCGTCATGCTGCGCTCAATGCGAGGCCACAAATAGTCAGAAGGCGTTACTGGCGTCGTAATAGCGGTATAGGGCAAGAAACGCTCTTCCCATACCATAACGGCTTTTTGCAATTCAGGCTCATTGGGTAGCCGCGCTTCAAATACTTGGCGTTGCGCTAACGACAGCGTGCCCAGCACGTATTCACCCGCCAAGGCATAGTCGTCTTCGTATTCATTTTGGCTGGGGCGAGTCATGCCATACACTCCCGTAGACGCAGCAAACTGCGTTTAATCCAAGCTTTCACGGTACCAAGCGGCGCACCCGTATGGGCGGAAATTTCTGCGTGACTAAGGCCATCAACATAGGCATGGAGTACGCAGTTACGTCGCTCCGGCTCAAGTTGTTTTAAACAGTGATCCATTTGTTGACCGGTCTGCCAATCAAAGGCTTCTTCTGCAACAGAGGCGAGTTGGAAATGCTCATCGTGGGCTAATTCGGTCGGATCGTTGCTATCAAAGGTAATTTCACGGTCACGATAGCGGATAGCATTTAATGCCAGGTGACGCGCTACGCTAAATATCCATGCCCGCGCGGATCCTTTATCAGGATCATAACTTCCGGCGCGCTGCCAAATATTAAGACAGGCATCGTGGACAATATCTTCAGCCATGCCCCGATCTTTGACGATTCTAAAAACTACGCCTAAAAGCCTTGCACCTTCATGAGCATAGAGTTGATGCAAAGCGTCATGATCGCCGCGAGCACACTTAATTAATACGGCATCATGATCAAATTCATTAGCTATATCGGACACACCTTCGCTCCCTGATGACGCGTCGATCCCACTCGTCGCACGTCCAGACAGCATAGCGGCTAAGGGGCCGCGATACGACCCCTTAGCTTTACTGAACTCTAGCTTTGCTAAACTTAGTTAGCAGTCCAGAAAATGTAGTCGGCTTGATAAGTAACTACTGCAGTTGCGCCGTCGTGATCTGCATCACAAGTGACGTCAGGTGCAACACCACCTTCGGTGTTCAAGCGCTGAATGTAGCTAACGTCCATCATCGCGCCTTCGCCTTCAGCTGGGTTGGCTTCTACTAACTGAAGAGGAATGTTGCCGTCACCGTTGGCAGCAGTTGCTAGCTGAGTACCGGTGATTTTAGAACCATCCAGTGCTTCCCAAGTAGCTGGGGGACCATAATAGCTACCTACTTGAGTGCCGTCGGTGTCATTAAGTGCAGCGTGCGGGCCTTTGAAAACCCAAGCCATGTCGCCAGAGTCATTGGTTTCACACATATAAGTGATAGCGCCAACGCCAACGGTTTCAAGTGCTACGGTGTTGCCGTCAGGTACTTGTACGTCCGCTGGCGTTTCAGCCAAAGCGGCTTGACTGAAGGATGCAATCAGGGCTGCGGCCAGTGTGGTACGCGTCAGGTTTTGAATGGTCATTTCAGTCTCCTAAAAGAGTTATTATCAACCGCCTTAAATAGCGGCTGTATAGGGAATACCCGCGAGACTCTCTTTTGGATGCAGTGATGTTTAAAAAAATGTAAAAAAAAGCCCTGAGCAGGTTCTCAGGGCAATATTTAGGGGTAATACGTAAGCATTCAAAGTCTAACAATAACGATTAGACCGTTGCCTGCATCGCAAGCGCGGTATCCAGCATGCGGTTAGAAAAGCCCCACTCGTTGTCATACCAAGCCATCACTTTGACCAAACGGCCATTCACACGAGTGTGATTGGCATCAAAGGTCGAGGAGCTGGCATCATGGTTGAAATCGATAGAGACCAGCGGCTCAGCGTTCACGGCCAATACCGGCGAGTTAGCGGCGGCTTTCTCAACAATGGCGTTGATCTCTTCCTTGGTCGTATCGCGGCTCGCGGTAAACGTAAGATCCACCAGCGAAACGTTAATGACCGGCACGCGTACCGCTAGGCCATCCAATTTGCCTGCCAGTTCTGGCAGTACTAGCCCTACTGCCGCCGCTGCACCGGTTTTGGTTGGGATCATTGAATGGGTGGCGCTACGAGCCCGGTAGGGGTCGGTGTGATAAACATCCGACAAATTCTGATCATTAGTGTAAGCATGAACCGTGGTCATCAAACCGTTCTCGATCCCCACGGCATCGTTCAATGCTTTGGCTACCGGCGCTAGGCAGTTAGTCGTGCAGGAAGCGTTGGAGACCACTTTATGATCAGCCGTTAAAACATGGTCGTTCACGCCATACACAATGGTGGCGTCGGCATCGGGGCTGGGCGAGGAAATCAGCACTCGCTTGGCGCCAGCGGTAATATGTTTGGCCGCCGCCTCGCGCTTGGAAAATAACCCCGTACACTCCATGACTAAATCAATTTTCATGGCTTCCCATGGCAGATTCGCCGGGTCACGCTCAGAGGAAATCGCGATACGATCACCATCGACAGTGATGCTCTCGGCATCATGCTCTACCTTAAAAGGAAAGTGGCCATGCACGGTATCGTGACGCAACAGATGTGAATTTAACGAAGGGTCGCCAAGATCATTAATGGCGACGACCTGAATGCGATCGCGGTAGCTATTTTCGTAAAGGGCGCGCAGTACATTGCGGCCGATACGGCCAAATCCATTAATCGCAACTCTTATTGTCATGATAGCTCCTTAATAAATCAGTGGTGAAAAGTAAGGCATCCTGTAAAAAAATTACCAAAAATACGTATTTAAACCTCAAAAAAGCTGTCAGCAGCGACTCAACTGCCTTAAAAGGCTTATGAAGCCCCTGTGTGTAGTAAAATTACTATATAAATACTATTGTAGTCCAATACTAAAAATTCAAAAGAGAGTGATGCCATGAGTGATGCGCAGCCGCCCCGCCAGACTATTCGCACACTACAAGCGCGTAAACGAATTGCCCTGATTGCCCATGATGGTAAGAAAGGTGAAATGCTCAAATGGGCGACTCGCTGGAAAGACACGCTTAGCCAGCACACCCTTCTGGGCACCGGTACCACTGCCGGGCGCTTAAAGACAGCTTTAGGGTTAAGCGTAGAAGGACTCATGAGTGGGCCGCTGGGCGGCGACCAGCAGATTGGTGCGCGTATCGCGGAACAGCGCCTGGATATACTGATCTTTTTTTGGGACCCCTTCTCGCCGCAGCCACACGACCCAGATGTCAAAGCGTTGCTGCGTTTGGCTGCATTATGGAATGTGCCGGTCGCCTGCAACGCAGCCACCGCAGACTTTCTGCTTTCCTCGCCTTACTTGAACGAAAGCTACGATATGTCGATTCCGGATGCCAACGCCTGGGCCCAAGCGAGGACCGTTTAAGCACTATACGGAGCGGGTACGCAGGTGACGCGCCACCACTTGCCGTCCGCTGAGATAGTCACCACTAGCCGCCGATAACGCACAGGTGAGGGTCAGCTCGGCAATGCGATCATAGTCCTGCAGCGCCGAGTTGACCGGTTGAGGGAGAAAATCCAGCAGCCGGTGGTCGCCAAATGTGGCTAAATGAATATTTCCCGGCAATCCACCGTACTCCAAGAACACATCAAACACTCCCTCCAGCAAAGCATAGGACGCCGTCACCAGCGCATCTACACTGCCATGCTGATCCAGCAGCTGTGTGGCTAAGCGTGCGCCTTCGCTGCGCTCGTAACTTGTACCACTCAGCACAATCGACTCAATGCCAGTGCCCGCCAGGGCATCCTGAAAGCCTGAGCGCCGCTCACTGCTGATGGATAAATCAGGCATCGCGTCAAGCCACGCCACGCGCCTGGTTGCTTTGCTAATCACTGAGCGAGTCAGTAGGGTCGCAGCTTCCTGATCGTTGCTCACGACGCTGGCAAACAGCGCTGGATTTAAGCCCCGGTCCATGCCTACAACGCACCAGCCCTGCTCCATCAGGTCGGCATAAAAAGTGTCATCACTAGGCAAGCAGCTAGCGGTTATCAATACCTCACAGCGCTGGGCACGCAGTGACAGTGCCAGCGTTCGCTCACTCTCGGCACAATCATCTGAACTGACGATCAACAGCTGATAGCCCCGCTCCCGTGCACCACGCTCTAAGCGCTTGGCGAGGCGGGCATAACTGATGTTCTCCAAATCTGGAACGATAAGTCCCAGTAAGCGGCTCGCGCCTCTGCGCAGCGCTGCCGCCTGCGGATCAATGTGGTAGCGATGATGACGCACCACCGCCATCACTTTTTCAATCGTGGCGGCACTAATGCGTCGTTGCTCAGCCTGGCCATTCACCACATAGCTAGCGGTAGTGCGTGAAACGCCAGCTAGTCGGGCAATATCAGCGAGTGTCATGAGAGTTCCCCTTGGCGTGACCGGGCAGTTTATCAGCAAGTTAGCGCATGCAAGACCAAAGTCTAGAAGATCAAACCTTGTGTCATTAAGTGAATCGATTCAGCATAGCCAACTATACACCGATGGTACGATTCATCTAGCTCACTGCGATGCGCTACGACTATGGTTCTACACGGAGACACCTATGTTGACACTCGGCCCTAATGACATCTTGCTAGGCCGCCACGCCGACAGCTGG
>NZ_JBQDLQ010000071.1:0-3745 GCF_052095695.1 Halomonas sp. | reverse complement strand
CGCTGAAGCGCTGGTAGACGCCGGATTGGTTGAGGCCGAGTACCGCGACGGCCTCCACGCCCGCGAGGCGCAATCATCAACGTTTCTTGGCAACGCCATTGCGATACCCCACGGTACGCCGGAAAGTCGCCAGTATGTGAAGCAAACGGGCGTCCGCGTTTTGCAATTTCCCCAAGGGGTTGAGTGGCACGACGGTCAGCAGGTACACGTGCTGGTCACGATTGCAGCCCAAAACGATGAACACCTGGATATTCTGCGCCAGCTGACGCACGTGCTCGACAAAGAGGGTGTTGCCGAGCAGTTGGCCAGTGCCACCTCCGCGGCCGATGTCGCGCGCCTGCTTTCCAAACCGGCATTAGAGCCGCGCCTGGACGCCGACACCCTATGCGTCAACTTTCCCGCCCGCGATCCACAAGAGCTCGTTTTAGCCGCGGCCGCCCGCTTGCGCCAAAGCGGCTGTGTCGATAACCGCTTCATTACCGCCGTCGCTACAGCGCAGCCCACTTGGTTAGGCCAAGGGATTTGGCTGGCCAGCAGCGCCCAGGGCGTTAATCAGCCCGCGCTAGCGGTCGCCACGCCAGCGGAGCAGGGCCTGGAGAGCGCAGGCCACCCAGTGCATGCGTTGTTCTGCCTGGCCGCCCAAGGCGACGCCCATCGCCCACTGCTAGAACAACTTATGGCGGTAATAGACAACGGCGAAAGCCAACGCTTAGTAGGCAAAACCAGCGCGCAACTGCTGGCCACCCTGGCGGGCGAAACCACCAGCACTCAGACCCGCCGCGTACGAGTGCTTAACCCCCACGGTCTGCATGCCCGCCCCGCCAAACAGCTGGTGCAAGTTGCTCGTGCCCAGGCTATGCCGATTCAGGCGCGCTTGGAAGAAGGCAGCGCTACCCCAGTGTCCGCCGCCAGCTTGACCAAAGTGATCGGCCTGGGCGCACGGCGCGGCCAGTGGTTGGTACTTTCAGCCGAAGGCGAGCAAGCGAGCGCTGCGCTAGAAGCCGTCGCTGAGGCGGTTGAATCGGGCCTGGGAGAGAAAGTAACGCCCTTTGACGGCGGCTTTGACAGCACCCCGCAAGCGAGCACCGCCCAAGCGGATATCGAGCCCCTCACGGCCGATACGCCCCATGCGGGCGTGGCTGCGTCCCCCGGCTTGGCCATTGCGCCGGTGTTTGTGATTCGTCCGATGCAGTTCGAGTATGCCGAGCATGCCAGCGATCCTGAACACGAAATCAGCCGTTTGAACAGCGCGCTCAAAGAGGGGGCCGCCCAACTGGAGAGCTTGGTACGTAAAGCCCCCGGTGGCGAAGTCGCCGATATTCTCTCCATGCACGAAGAGATGCTCGACGACCCGGAGCTCCATCACGCAGCAGTGGATGCCATTCGTGAAGGCCGCTCAGCGGAGGCAGGCTGGTGGGAAGCGATTGAGACCGCGGCCCACGCACAGGAGATGCTTGCTGACCGCCTACTGGCAGAACGCGCCGCCGATTTGCGCGACGTCGGCCGCCGAGTGCTCGGCGTGCTTTGCGATGTGACGCTTCCCGAACCACCGGATCACCCCTACATTCTGATCATGGACGATATCGGCCCTTCCGATGTGGCCCGTCTGGATACTTCCCGGGTGCGCGGCCTGCTCACCGTTCGCGGCGGCGCCACGGCGCACAGCGCTATTCTGGCCCGCGCACTGGGTATCCCCGCTGTCGTCGGCGCGGGGCAAGCGGTAATGGCGCTCAACAACGCCAGCATGATGATTTTGGACGGCGAACGCGGCCGGGTCACATCGCAGCCTTCTGAAGCGCGCCTGCAACGCGCCGAACAGCAGTTGCTCGATCTCCAGCAGCGCGAAGCCGATGCCTGGGAAACCCGCTTTGAGGTTGCCCAAACCCGCGACGGGCACCGTGTCGAAGTCGCTGCTAATCTGGGCAACACCGCTCACGCCGCCGATGCGGTGGAGCGCGGCGCCGAAGCGGTTGGCCTGCTGCGAACCGAATTCCTATTTATGGCCCACGCCAGCGCCCCGGATTTAGCCACCCAAACTGGCGAGTACCGCCAGGCGATTGACGCCCTCGATGGCCGCCCGCTGGTTGCCCGCACGCTAGATGTGGGTGGCGACAAACCGTTGCCCTACTGGCCGGTGCCCCAGGAAGACAACCCCTTCCTGGGCCTGCGCGGCATTCGCCTGGCGCTGACCCAGCCAGAAGTGCTCGAAACTCAGCTGCGCGCGCTGTTGGTGGCCGGCAAAGACAGCCCTCTGCGAATCATGCTGCCGATGGTCAAAGACATTGCCGAGTTCCGCGCAGTCAAAGTTATCTACGACCGCCTACTCCAAGATATTTCACCGTCAGAACGCGCCACCGATGTACAGCTTGGGGTGATGATTGAAATACCCTCTAGCGCGCTGCTAGCGCCTAGCCTCGCCGCTGAAGTGGACTTCTTCTCAGTGGGTACTAACGACCTAACTCAGTACACTTTGGCCATTGACCGCGGCCACCCGGAGCTTTCGGCCCAGGCCGATGGTTTGCACCCTGCGGTGCTGCGTTTGATTCAGATGACCGTGGCGGCTGCCCACAGCCAAGGCAAATGGGTCGGCGTGTGCGGCGAACTAGCCTCGGATGCCGCGGCTATTCCGGTCTTGGTCGGCCTGGGCGTGGACGAACTGTCAGTCAGTGCGCGACAGATCCCCTTAGTGAAGGCCCGCCTGCGTGAATTTGACCTGGCCGATGCCCAGGCCAGTGCTCAGCTTGCGCTAAGCAAAGCAACCAGTGATGAAGTGCGCGATGCACTGGAGGCGCGCTAATGGCCCGTGTGCTGTGTATTACCTTGAACCCTGCGCTGGATTTAGCGTTTAATCTTGATGCCTTAGTGCTGGGCCGCGTGAATCGCCCCACCAGTGCGCAGCTAGAAGCGGCAGGAAAAGGCGTCAACGTCGCCCGAGTGCTGGCTGGGCTTGGTCATCAGGTAACGGTCAGTGGATTTTTAGGCCACGAAAACGATGCTCCCTTTACCCTCGCTTTTCAGCAGACGGGATTGGTCGATGCCTTCGTGCGTGTTCCCGGCAGCACTCGCATCAATACCAAACTGGCCGAACACAGCGGTCGCGTTACCGACATTAACGGCCCCGGCATGCCGATTGATGCCCAGCATTTGCAAGCGTTGATCGATACTCTGAATGCCGAGCTGGCCAGCGCAACGCCCCCGCAAGCCATCGTTGTGGCAGGCAGCCTGCCCCCTGGGCTCTCTCTTGACGATTTCAGCGAACTGTTAAACCACTTGAACGCCAGCGGCGTACCGCTATGGGCGGATACCAGCGGCCCGGCACTCAACGCCGCGATAGCGACGCATCCTGCCGGTGTTAAACCCAATGAAAATGAACTGGCCGAATGGGCGGGCGAAGACATGACGTCGTCCGATGCGCGCTTAAGTGCTGCCAAGCGCTTGCATGAAAGCGGCATCGCCAATGCGTTAATTTCAGCGGGCGCCGAAGGGGTGCTGTGGGTTAACGCTCAAGGTGTCTGGCACGCCACACCGCCCAAGGTCAGCGCGACCAATACCGTTTGCGCCGGGGACACTTTTGTCGCTGGCATGCTGCATGGCCTGCTTAGCCGCCACGCCCCCGAACAGACCCTTCGCTTCGCCACGGCACTGTCTGCCGAGGCCGTTCGCCATGCCGGCGTGGGCAATCCCCATGCAGCCGATTTCGATTCACTCCAACAACACACCCGGATACGGCGTCTTGATGACACCA
>NZ_JBQDLQ010000070.1:6143-17633 GCF_052095695.1 Halomonas sp. | reverse complement strand
TGATGCTTTCGCCGTTATCGACTCGGGGGGCGTTAAGGCTCAGATCGAAACGGCCTGGGCGCTGGGTGGAGACCTGGCGGGTAATCTGCTGCACGCGCAGGCGTGGTTCCCACTTCATTAAGGCAACCACGGTGGCGGTGTAGGCGCGCAGTGCCGTAGGGCCGTTAAGCGGTTGGTCGATCAGTTCTGGCAGCAATGAGCCGTAATCACGCCGCATTACCCGTGAGCCAAGCGGGGTGGTGAGAATGTCGGCCACCGATTGCTGGATATGGGTCAGCGAATCTAGCTGAGAGCCGGTGTGTGCGTTCATGCCAGGCATCTCATTGCACCTTGTACTGGCCTGCGCTAGAGCCGGCGGTCACGGGGACTTCTGCGCTGCTCTGGATCTCATCCACCACTGCATTGGCAAGCGCTTCGGCTAGACGGGTAACCCAGCTGTGTTCGCCGGTGGCGGTGGCTCCTTGGGTTTGCATCTCGCTGATGATTCGGTTTTTTAGCTGGGTTTTGCTAAGGGCCATTACTTGCCTGCCTTAACGGTGCTGCTACCGTCGCCGTGGGGGTTGCCGGTGAAGTGGCAGATATGCTGCTGGGTGACGACGCCAGTGCCTTGGTTGTGCTTGATTAGCGGCGCATCGACAGTCACGGTGCCGCTGGCTTTGACGTCGATTGGCCCTACGCAGTCGATCAATAGCCGGTTATTGGCGTGGTCGTATTCAATACGGGTGCCATCCGGGAGCCATCGGCCAATCACCTTGGAATTGATGGCAGGTGCTGGGTGGGCATCGCTGTAGATGCCCGTTAGCACCACGCCAGCAGCGAGGTCGCCGCCCGGTGAAAAGATGATGACTTGTTCGCCTTGGGTGGGTGGGTTCCAGTCCCGAGTGGTGCCTGCACGCCTTTCAATCCACGGCAGCCAATCGGTGAGCAACTCACCGGTGTTGATGCGCACGCGGGCAGCGGTATGGTCCACTTCGGCGATGGTGCCTAGGCGGATCAGGTTGTGAAGCAGGCGGAGGAGTTCGGGAATATTCATAGCCGCTATCCTGCGGTGAGTTAAGACGCAGGCGAAGCAGCGGCGGGTGTGAGTAAGGTTGTTTACACCGAGCTTAGGTGGGCGAGCACTGAATCCATAATGTGCTCTTGATCCAGCGCCGTGAAACCGAGCAGCTCCCGTTGGGCGTACTCGACGCGGGGGCCGTCGCGGCTGACGCGATCCTTGAGGCCACGTTGGTGGGTGGTGGCCAGGCGCGCCACATTGCCGAAAAAGCCCACCACGGCGGTATCCCCCTGGTTAGTGGCCTTAAGCCATTTGGCGGTGGAAAGCTTGCTGAACATGGCGCGGCGACGAATGCTGCCTTGCTTGGCACGAAACGATTGCGGCTTACGCGGGGCGAAGGGTGTGCCATCCGGGTTGGTTTGGGCGCGAATGCGGTCACGCTGGCGGCGGCGAAGATCCCGCGCGACGTTGCGGGCCAGTGCTCGGCGCTGTTTGACGTCCAACCGTGCGAGTAGCGGCCCGACCCAGTCTTCCAGGGCTTGCAGGTCATTCGCCATTGTTTGCTTCTTCCTCCAACTCTTCACCCCATTCGGCAGCCAAGGTGTAGTCGGTTTGTGCTTCGTTATCGCGCATTAGCAGTTGCCAGCGGGATGGTGGGCAGCCGGTGGCTTCAAAGCGTGGCAGGGCGTGGTCGACCTTAATTTCGCCGGTGTCGCAATCTACCTTGGCGATGACCCGTTCGGTGAGTTTGATGCGTAGGGCGACATCTACCGATTTGTGGCTGAGGATCTCGGCTTCAAAGCTGACCGCCTCGGTGGGGTCGGCATCCGGCTGGTATTCGGCCAGCCAGTGCAGCAGCGGCACCATGAGGGTGTCGAGATCTGCACTGAAGTCGGTGAGTACCAGTTGGGCGGTGAACTGGTACTCGTGGGTGAGGTTGGGGCCCCGGCGAAATTCGATGCTGCCTTCTTCCACAAAGGTGAGCAGGCGTTCGGGATCGTTGGCGAGCGCCGGTACCGCGTTAATCAGGTGGGCGCGAAGTAGGTGGAGCTTTTTCATCGGCGGTCTCGTGGCAAGTAATGATGGCGTCTACCTCGGCGGCGCATTGCGCCCAGGCGGCTTCGGTGCGCTCTAGCTGCAGGTCTAGCTCGCCATTGGTATGCGGGTTACTGGCGGGGAGGGTGCAGGGGGGCGGCGTCGCGCACTGATTGATGGTAAGCATCGGCGCCGGTGACGGCGGGGCGGCCGCGCATCCTGCTAATAGCATCAGGCAGGCGAGCGGTAGCCCAAACGCGAAGGGTGGCGTTTTCACGGTGTAGCTCCTCTATGGTAGTGAGGCGGTTGGAAGCGGTGCGGGCCAGCGCCGCTTGCTGCTGGGCCAGGGTGCGCCGCTGATTGGCCTGGCGGCGGGCGTTATCCCATAGCGCGTTGATCACTACCTGGTGTTGCGCTTCGCGCTTTAGGGATTCAGCTAGCTGCTGTTCCGCGTTCTCGGCGCGGGCCTCGGCGGCGTTGGTTCGCTGCCAGAGCGCCCAGGTAACGGTAATGACCAGCGTTAAAATCACCACGGCGGCGAGTAGGCGGTTCATGGTCTTAGTTCCTCTTCAATGCCCTCCAGACACAATTCACGCTCGGTAGCACGGCGTGTGACCAATCCATTTAGCCGCTTACCACCGGCATACACCCAGCGGCTTAGCTCATGGCAGGCACCGTGCATGTCGCCAGCGTTGAGCTTGCGCAGCAGGGTGGAGCGGGCAAACGCGCCTTCCCCGACGTTGTACACAAACGAGGCCAGGGCGGCACGAGTGGGCGGTGGAAGCGCTATTTGGGCGCGTTGATCAACGGCATTGAAGGCATTGCCGAGATCCGCCTGTAGCAGTTCCGTGCATTCTGCCTGGCTAAGCGTTTGTCCCATGCGTGCCGTGGCGGTGTGGCCATAGCAGATGGTGGCGATGCCCACGGGGTCGCGGTAGGCGGTGGGTTCATACCCTTCGTAATAAGAGACCACGGCGGTGGCAATGCTCAGCGCCCCGGCAGTGGCGCCGATGGCAATGCGGCGTTTAAGACCCATGGCGGCGCTCCTCTAGATAGTGGCGGATGCGTTTTAGGTAGCGCGGTATCAGCAGTCCGATCTGCAGCGCGAGATAGAGTAGGGTCAGCACGGTGACCCAGTCGGCGGGTGTCATGCCGCCGACGTGCAGCAGCGAGACGACGGCCGGGGGTGTGACCTTGACGCTTTCGGTGGTGATTTCAAATTGGTGGCTCATGCGGGCCTCAATAGATGGCCATGCGCGGCAGCGGGCGCGGTTAGGTTCAGTCCCACAGTTGCACGGTGGGGGCTCGGCTGTGTGGTTGGGTTACCGTGGGCAATTTGACGGGGGTGCCGTCAGGTAGCAGCGGCCCTAGTTCGGCCAGCCCCGGATTGGCGGCCAGCACCTGTTCTGTAATGCCTTGGGTGCGCCCAAAGGCGCGGTAGCAAATGGCATCCAGGGTGTCGTTTTGCTGGGCGTGGACGGTTCTTAGCTCTATGGCGTTGGTCATATCAGTTCCACAGTGCTGTGCGGCCGACCTTCGATCTCGCTGATGGCCCAGGCGGCATCTCGCCGGTAGCTTTCAGCGGGATCTGCCAGTCGCTCGCCGCGTTCGCGGGCGCTGTTGGTGGCATCAAAATCGGCATAGCGCTCTATCACGCTGGCGTGGGCGGTGGAGTACACAGCGCGCAGATAGAGCACATTAAACACTTCCGGCGCTTGCCAGAGGGGAATGGGCAGCGAGGCCATCGTGTGAAAACCCGCTTCCACCTTGGCGGCTTGCCAGTGGCGTAAAACGCGGTTGACCGTCGCCATCGCAGCCAGCAGCGCGCTTTCGATTCGAGCGTCGGTGACGGTGCTATCCAGCCGGTGGGTTTCCCGGAAGTCGCTGGGCTGGATGTTTGGCCAGAAGCCATTGTTCTCGATGGCTGTGGCTTCGGTTTCGCTGCTGGTGGTGCCTGCCGAGATAAAGCTGCTCATCGGGTTACCTCTTTATAGCGACCTTCATGTAAAAGGGGGTGGGCGGCGTTCGAGCGTGAGCATTAGCGCTTGGCTCTTACGTCGCGCCCCCTGACGTCGGCGGTCGACTCGGTTAGCTGTCAGCCGTTGGCTGTGCAGCGTTCTGTTTTATTTCGCGTTCCAGGCGTTCGAGGTCTTTCTTCACGCCAATGCGGTCGTTAAGGGCCAGGGCGCGTTCCAGGTTGGTTTGGGCATCTTCCAACTGGCCGGTGGCTCTGCACGCGTAGCCCAGCGCCTTGTGCAGCTTGGCGCGGATCTGATCGTGCATATCGGCGTCGCGGGTGAGCAGCTCTACATCGATCAGGTGGACAAGCAGAGCGGTGATATCGACACCTTCTTCATCCAACTGCTTTAGTGCCTGATCGGCGACTTCCTCGGCAATAATAGCGGCGGTACCGCGCTCGAATTGGTCCGGCGGGGTAAGGCCGTGTTTGATGGCGTACTTGGCGATCGCAATGGCTCCGGCAAGGTCGCCGGCATCGATACGCCAGAGCATGATGCGCATCAGCACGTCATCTTGTGCACCCTGGCCCGCTTCCAGCGCCCCCGCGATGTATTCAGCGTACTTGGGCAGGATCTCGCGCTTGATCTCGGCCTTGCGCTCCATGGATTGGGTGGATTTGAGCAGGCGGTAATCTTCAAACAGCGCGGCTTGCATAAGCTCATACGCTTCGCCCTGCATGGGGGTTTCCCCCGCGTCAGCGGCCGCTTGGGCGGCGCTGACGCGTTCGAAGTGGCGGCGGGCTGGGCTGGTCATCACTTCTCCTTGATACCGTTTATAGCCGCTTCAGAGAGTTCGATGTTTTCCACTAGGCAGCCCGCGCCGAAGTCTTCCACCACGTAGGCGTCGTTGGAGGACTCATAGTTTTCGATGCGGTTGCGCTTGGGGTTCTCGGTGACATAGCGGCGGCGGGCGCCGTTCTGCCAGTAGACTGAGAGGTTATCCAGGGTGGTGACCATCAGCGCGTTGTCGGGGAAGAAGGGCACATCCATGCCTTGCAGCCCGCCGATGCGTTTTTGGCTGATGACCAGGTCGGCGGCCAGTTGCTCGCTTGGCGGTAGCTGGTTGAGCAGCGGGAAATACTTGTCGGCCATGAGATTGCGGCCAAGGATGACCACCAGACCGGGCAGACGGCGGAACCAGGGCGAGATCAAGTTATTGATCACGTCGTAAACCACGGCATCCAGTGAGGCGAAGTCACCGACGATGCCGGGTTCGTCCTTGATAGGCGTTGGATCAATCACAATCTTGCCGTTGGTTTTGCCGTCTTTCATCACGCGCTGAGGAGACTGGGTGCGGTAGTGCTGAAGCCAGCCGATGTTGACATCTTCCAGGTACGGGTTGGCCACCGGGTCGGTTTGGCTGGCGGCGGAGGTGCCGTTGAAACCAATCATCATGCGGTCCAGCGCCTGCTGACGAACGATGACATCGCGCACCATGGACTGGAAGTTGGGGAACTTGGCCCAGGCATCCAGCTTGGCGTAACCCAGGTGGGTGTCGAATTCGGTCATTCGGCACTCGTAGCCCTGGGCATCCAGCGTGGTGAGGTCGCGGGTTTTGCGATCCTGGTTGTTGACGTTGGTGCGGGCGGCGATAGGGCCGGTAACGCCGAGGGCGAGTTTTTCGCCTTTCAGCTCATCGACGCCGACCATGTTGATGCGTGAGAGAAAATCGCTGGACTCCTGAATGCGCTTTTCCAGCCGCTGCTGGATGGTGGGATCGACGGCGAATTTCTGGGTGGCGTCCGGGACGCCGTTGAGCTTCGCCACTTGGGCGGCGAAGCTGTTGAAGTGCGTTCGGGTATCGTTGCGCATGGGCTGAGTGTCTCTTAGCCGTCGGTTTCGATGGTGCCGTCGTTGCCAGTGGCGGGCGCGCGCGGCGAGCGGGTGGGGGTTTTATCGAGCTGGGTGTAGAGCTCATCGAACTCTTTTTTCAGCGTCTCGTGGGCGCTTTTTAGCTCAGCAAAGGCGGCTTGCGTGGGGCGCTTCTCCAGCGCGGTGCTCAGGGCTTGGTGTTTCTCCACGAACAGGCCAAGCGTCTCTTCCAGATCGGCCCGGAAGGCGGCGAAGCCGGCTTCCGTTTTGGCATCCTGCTTTTTGAACAGCGCCTTGACGCGCTCGGCCAGTGACGGGCCGCGCTCTTCAGGCTCAGCTTCCTCGCTGAATGAGAGCTCGGTTTCCAGAGCTTCAGAAAAGAGGTTTTCCGGGCGCTGCTTGCGAGCGGCTAGCGGGGAGTTCTTACCTTCCGACGCGCTGAATTTGAGCATGGAGGTGCCGAGCGAGGCGGGGGAGTCGGTGACGGCAAGGCCGACCAGGTAGGCTTCACCGCTGTCGGCAAAGTCGAGATCGATCTCCATGGAGGTATAGATCTTCTGGCGTTTCTCGACCATGGCCTTGAGCTCATCAGTCGGGTCGATCTCGGCGAATAGGCCTAGCTTTCCGTCGTCGCCTTTCTCGGTTTTGAGCGAGGTCACATCGCCGTAGGCTTTGAAGGGGCCATCCGGCAGCATGCCTTTGATGTGTTCCATATTGACCCGGCAGCCGTAGTTGTCGGGGTCGAAATTAGCGGCCATTTGAGTGAGCCATTCGGCGCTGATGGTGCGGCCATCGGTGGTTGCGCCTTCTTTTGCAATACGGTGCCAGGGCATGAGCGAGCCTCGGTGTGTGGGTTGGGCGTTTGGCTGCGGTCAGGTTCCGCGCACAGGGGGCTTGGCTCAATAAGCGCTGGGTGTGAGTAGCGTTACTTACCCCGAGCGGGGCGATATTCGCCCTGGCTGCGCGGGTACGCTGGCGGCATGACAGCCCAAGCGCACATTGACGACGATCACTACCGCCTCTCTGCCCGCCATCTCTATTGGATGGGGTGGCGGATTGCGCGCATTGCCGAGTTCCTGGATATCCCCCGGGCGACTATCGATAGCTGGAAAAAGCGCGATGCCTGGGAAGATGCCACGCCGACCCAGCGGGTAGAGGGGGCGCTGGAAGCGCGCCTGGTGCAGCTCATTTGGAAGGAGCAAAAAGAGGGCAAGGATTTTAAGGAGATCGACCTGCTCGGCCGCCAGATCGAGCGGCTGGCCCGGGTGCATAAGTACCAGGGCAGCGGCAAGGAGAGCGATCTAAATCCCAACATCGAGCGGCGTAACGAAGGGCCGAAGAAGAAGCCCGCCCGCAACGATGTGGGTGATGAAGGGGTGATTCAGATTGTCGAGGCGTTTGAGGCCTCGCTACTCGACTATCAGCGCGATTGGTATCGGGCGAAAGAAACTGAAGCTATCCGCAATATTCTCAAGAGTCGCCAGATTGGCGCGACTTGGTACTTCGCTCGAGAGGCGATCGCTGATGCCCTGGAGACGGGGCGCAACAAGATATTCATGTCAGCGAGTAAGGCTCAGGCGCATATCTTCAGAAATTACATTGTGCGCTTCGTTTTTGAAACGACCGGCGTTGAGCTGAAGGGTGATCCGATCATTCTGGCCAATGGTGCCGAGCTGCATTTTCTGGGTACCAACGCCAAAACGGCGCAGGGCTACCACGGCGATACCTACCTGGATGAGTATTTCTGGATTCATGGCTTCGAGCAGTTCCAGCAAGTGACGTCCGGGATGGCGATGCAGAAACAGTGGCGCGAGACCTATTTCTCTACGCCATCATCGGTCACCCATGAAGCCTATCCATTCTGGACGGGCAGCCACTTCAACGAGGGTCGCCCTAAAGCTGATCACATCAAAATAGATGTATCTCACAGTGCCTTGTCGGGTGGCCGACGCTGTGAAGATGACCACTGGCGGCAGATCGTAACGGTCGAAGATGCCGTCGCTCGCGGTGGCGACACCCTTCTCGATATTGACAAGCTGCGCCGCAAATACAGCCCCGATGCCTTCAATAACCTGCTGATGTGCGAGTTCGTGGACGACACGCAAAGTGCCTTCCCACTAGCGATGATGCAGCGCTGCATGGTGGATAGCTGGGATGCCTGGCGGGATCTGAAACCCTTCGCTCCCCGGCCTTATGGCGATCATCCGGTGTGGATCGGCTATGACCCGGCGGGTGATGGTGAGGATGGTGACGGTGCGGGGTTGGTGGTGATTGCGCCGCCCAAGTCGATGGATGGAAAACATCGAATTCTGGAACGCCACCGCCTCAAAGGGCGCGACTATGAGGCCCAGTCGGAGTTTATCCGCAGCGTGACGCGCCGCTATAACGTGACCTTTATTGGCATCGATACCTCGGGCCTGGGTGAAGCCGTGGCCCAGTTGGTGGCGAAGTTCTTCCCCACCGTGACCCGCTACCGCTATACCCCGGAAATGAAGTCGCGCCTGGTGATGCAGGCGCAGCAGATCATCAACAAAGGGCGGCTGGAATTTGATGCGGGTTGGGTGGATATCGCTCAGTCGTTTATGGCGATCCGCCGGGAATTGACCGCCTCTGGTCGCCAGATGACTTATACCGCCGGGCGCAATAACCAAACCGGCCACGCTGACCTGGCGTGGGCCACCATGCATGCCTTACACAATGAGCCACTTGATGGCCCGGTCGATCACGGCACGGGCCGTTCCCTAATGGAGATGTACGGATGAGCGAAGCGGCAGAAAAGCCGCGGGTACGCGTGCCCGCCTACGATGTGAATGAAGCGGGCAAGACGGCTGCGCCTGCCAAGGCGGAGGCGTTCAGCTTTGGCGAGCCGACGCCTGTAATTGATGGTTACGATTTCTTCTACACCGGCTGCTGGATGCTGGGCAATGAGTGGTACGAGCCGCCGGTGGATTTTCCCGCGCTCGCTCAGACCTACCGTGCCACGGCACACCATGGCTCCGCCATTCAGGTGAAGCGCAATATCCTGGTGCGGTCGTTCATTCCCCATCCACTGCTCAGCCGCCAGGCGTTTAGTGCACTGGCTACCGATTACTTTGTGTTTGGCAACTGCTATCTGGAGCGGATCTTCGGGCGCCTGGGCAGGCTGCTGGCACTGAAGCCGGCACGGGCAAAGTATGTGCGCCGCGGCGCTGATCTTAGCCGCTATTTCTGGGTGCCTAACTGGTCAGATCGCAGCGAGTTCGACGAGGGTAGCATCATTCATCTACTGGAGCCGGACATCAACCAGGAGGTGTACGGCGTGCCGGATTACCTGGGTGCGCTGCAGTCGATCTACCTGAACGAAAACGCCACGCTGTTTCGGCGCAAGTATTACCTCAATGGCTCCCATGCCGGGTTTGTGATGTACGTTTCCGACGCCGCCCACAACCAGGAAGATATCGACGCCATGCGCACCGCGCTAAAGGAATCGAAGGGCGTGGGCAACTTCCGCAACCTGTTCCTGTACAGCCCCAACGGCAAAAAGGATGGTATCCAAATCATCCCGATCTCTGAAGTGGCCGCCAAGGATGACTTCGCCGCGATCAAAAACATCACAAGAGACGACCAGCTCGCCGGCCACCGTATTCCCCCGCAGCTGATGGGCATCATCCCCAACAACACCGGCGGATTCGGCGACGTTGAAAAAGCCGCCAAGGTGTTTGTGACCAATGAGTTAGAACCGGTGCAGGCGGTGTTCAGCGAGATCAATGATTTGCTGGGGGAGGAGGTGATTCGGTTTAGGGAGTATTCACTAGGTGAATAAGAAAGCGCCTGGCATGACCAGGCGCTGATCGCTCGTTTCATCCCTGAAAACAGTGGGAGCGTCCCGGCCCCGCAAGCGATACCCACTACTGTATATCAATACTGTATATTTGAACAGGTATCATGGATGATGAATCGACCGATATTGCCCTGGATGGGCGGCAAGCGACGCTTGGCCAAACAGATCTTACCGATCTTCAAGCCGCATACTGCCTACGTGGAACCGTTCTGCGGTGGCGCTGCGCTCTTCTTCATGAAAGCGCCCAGCAAAGTCGAAGTGATCAACGACGCGCATGGAGAGTTGGTAAACCTTTACCGCATCGTGAAGCACCACCCGGACGAGCTGGTGAAACAGTTCCGCTGGGGGCTGATCAGCCGGGAAGAGTACCTCACTCAAAGAGAGATCGACCCACGCCACCTAACGGATATCCAGCGGGCGGCGCGCTTCTTCTATCTGCAGAAATTGGCCTTTGGCGGCAAGGTCAGCGGCCAATCGTTTGGCACCTCTGCAGTTTCCCCACCAAGAATGAACCTGCTGCGCATTGAAGAGGATCTCAGCGCCGCACATCTGCGCTTGGCTCGTGCGGTGGTTGAGCACCTGGACTGGGCGGAATGCATCAAACGCTACGATCGGGAAGGCACGCTGTTCTACCTCGACCCACCATACTGGGGCACCGCCGGCTACGGCTGCGACTTCCCGCTTGATGAGTACTACCGCATGGGCGAACTAGCCCGAACAGGGCAGGGGCAGTTTGTGATCAGCGTCAATGACACGCCAGAAATGCGCGATGCGTTCCAGGGCCTAACCCTTCACACCACCGAAATCCGATACACTGTAGGACAGAGGGCGACCGAGCCTCGGGGGGAGCTGATCATTACCAACCGCTAGGCTTGGAGTAAAGACATCAACCAAACCGCCCCGATGAGGGCGGTTTCTTTATGGAGAGTTCGTAATGATTACATTCAGCTTCCCTGGTATTTCCATTCCAGTTAAATCTGAGAATTACAATCAACTGATAAGTGCATATGACAAGTATTATCGTGGCAAATCTGATGATCTGGTGCTTAGGTTTGAGCTAGAAAACGCGTACTGGCGTTGCTATAAAAAAAGAGCATCTGCAGAGCTGATTGACGAGCTGGCTAAGTTAGAGTGGGGGGCCTTTAGAGCTTGGGACGTATTTGGTAAGTCTCATCCTGCGCTAATCCAATATGATTATGTCACTGATCAAGTCAAAGAAGGCTGGGGGCATCGACACCCAAAAAGCTGGATAGCCTTTTCAAGAATTGCTCAGCCAGTCCTGTATTTCTGTTCTGTCTTTTTTCTGTTTTTTGGCTGTCTGCTTGCTTGGGCATTGTTCTCCACATGGAGCCAGCTTGAGGTAAAAGACCTTGTGCGTCATCCGGGGAATACAGCTTTATTGTTTGTACCCTTCGCTTTCAGTCCTGGCGCCATCGCAGTCGGAGCAGTCGGATTGTACGCTTGGTTCTTATCTTCTCGTGCCTCTGCTGTTGACGCCCAAGTCTATAAGTTGAAACAGCTGCTTGATGATCAGCAGACTACTTAACTAACCAGCCCGCTGTAACCCACGGCGCGCCGTCGACTCCCCGCCCCGCCTGCGCGCTAAACCTGTGTGTTTTTATGCACCCATGCACTAGCTTCCAAGCCGCGCAGGGACTGGGCTTTATGGCCTTGTTACAGGCGTGCTTTCTCATGCGGAATCCTGCAAATTTATGGCATGGAGATAAGGCTAGTTATCCATTCAATAATTTGGGATTTATAGACGTTACAGAAACCACGCAATCAACAGGAATCCCCTTAATGCGTGC
>NZ_JBQDLQ010000070.1:0-6133 GCF_052095695.1 Halomonas sp. | reverse complement strand
CATTTTCAATGGGGTGGCGCCACTCTATGTGATCTGAAAATTCAGTGGTGTCTACTTCCAGTAAGACTGGTTTTTCCACAGGTGTGAAATATTTGCTAGCGGTGTAATTCACCGCTTCAGGCAAGTTCAGGTTTACTCCGTCGGCTTTATGATCGTTGCCGCAGCGAGCAACAATGCCTTTGGTTTTGGCTTCTTCCCAATTAGCTAACGAAAGTACCCGATAAAGTTTGCTCATCCAATTTCCTCCTTTTTAGTCATTAACGTACCTATGGAACAGGGTTAAAGCTAGCTATCAAGCTGATAGCTGCGGTAAGGCATAGGGTAAAACGAGCATGGGGGTCTCGAAAAAAGGTAATCTAGGTAATTTGGCTTTTTTTCGACTATAAGATACTGTTTTTACTTATTTTTATAGTTACCTCTAAAAGGTAATAAAAGGTGACCTAAAAGGTAATATTAAAGTAAGTATCTGAAAATATTAGAATTTATAAAAGCAAGAATTTACCTATTTAAAAGGTAATGTGGTTACCTATTGATCACCTTTTATTACCTTTTGAACGACTGTTTTAATTAAATATATTTCAATCACTTATTTGGTGTTTTCGAGATTGGTTACCTTTATTACCTTTTTCCGAGACCCCCAAACATTCTGACGCCCCCTACGCATGATGCGCACGCACATGCGTCACTCGCGTATCTGTAGACAAAAGGGAAACAGAACAAAAGCGCTCTTTAGTTGGCACAAATTTGGTACTTGTTATGAACGAGAGGCTTAACGGCGGGATTTCGTTCTAATCCATCATGGGCGCGACCGACAAAAGCCGCCCCCGATCTGCACTATTTTCTTTAAGTAAGTTAGTCATTTAATAACACTGTTGGCTGCACTGGAGGCAGCCATTTTGCCTCTTAAAACCGTAATTAACGCACTGGGTGTGTCTACAGTGTACCAAGTAAGGATATTGGGCGAGGTCCCAAAAAGCTGGGTACATTTTGATATCTTTTCAACAATGGCGCTTTGTATAAGCGCCATTGTACGTAAGAAAGAGTGCTCAGCACAGAGCAAGGGATGCCGTTAATCTAGGGTGCCGAGAAGGACTAATTGATTTTCAAAGGGGATTGGGCTTGCTGTTTTGCGGTAAGCCCGCTTTATGCATTGTCCTGTAGGACAAAGTATTTGTCGTTGAAGTGCGTTATCCACCAGCAAAAGACATTGCTTGGTCTGCTGCCATGCCGCAGGCGCGTTCGCCGACTTGGTCGCCTAATGCGCTTAAGTTGAAGGACTCACCGTCGCCTTGAAGCATACCAGACAAGCCCTCTTGGTAGCTTTGGCTTTCTTCCGGCTCAGATTCAACACCCAAGCGTGACATAACCTGACTTTTGGCGATATCAGCATTACTACCTAAATACCCGTTTTCCTGACAATAGCTTAAAACGCCGGTGAGGTTCTCAAGATTAGCGAAATTGAACGAGCCACTTGAAAGTGAACTTAATAGGTTGCTGCTACCTCCGCTGGAAGCCATATTGCTTGCGCGATCAGTTACGCTATTGATATCGAAAGCGTATGCTTGGCCCGCTAGAAGTATGCTTACTAATCCTGTGGTTGCGATAGATTTAATGCGCATATCCATATAGTTCTCCGATCATATTGAAAATTCTAAGGTTGGTTATGTTTAATGGACATTTCGAATTGAGGAACAGTTCCACCACGCTAACCTATTGGTGACCAATGATGGTGCGATTCGATTGCTTTGTCGTGACGTGCTGACCATGGAGAATGTTGATGTAGGCGGCTATGGTTATCTGGTACTGCGAATTGAGGTGGGCCAATATCAAACCCTGGAGAAGCATGACATCGCTTTTTAGACACGCTAATAGCAAAAAAAAACGATGCCGATAAGCTCTTCCTCAGGTTGAGTGAGCTAGTGGTTAGTGTCGGTCTCTGCACTAAACGTAGCATTATATGTATATGTCTTAAGCCGTAAACACCGCATATACCATCTGCAGGGCCAGCCCCATCAGCAGGAAGGCGAATACTCGTTTAAGCAGTGCCACGGGCAGCTTGTGGGCGAGCTTTGCGCCGATAGGGGCCATGAGGATGCTGAAGGGCGCCATCAATAGAAAGGCGGGTAGATAAACAAAGCCTAGCGTTGCGTTGGGTAGGCCCGAAACGCTCCAGCCATTGATGATGTAGCCAAGTGCACCCGCCAGGGCGATGGGCAAACCTACGGCTGCTGAGGTGCCTATGGCACGGGGCAGCGTGACGTTGCACCAGGTGAGGAAGGGGACTGTCAGCGAGCCGCCGCCGATGGCGACCAGTGCCGAAATGCCGCCGATACCTAATCCCGCGCCGCTGACTCCCACGGGGCTCGGCAGGCTGCGGCTGGATTTCGGCTTAACGTTGACCAGCATTTGAACCGACATCAATACCATAAAGCAGGCGAAAAAAATCGCCAGGCTGCGGGTAGGAATGAGTGCGGCAACAAAGGTTGCTAAAAAAGTACCCACTAATATGCCTGGGGTAATAAAGCGCACAATATCCCAGCGAACCGCCCCGTGCCGGTGGTGGGAAAGTAAGCTTGCGGTGGAGGCAGGAATAATGGCGGCCATGGCGGTGCCCAGGGCTAGGTGGGCAAGGTGCTCATGAGGTACGCCTTGAAGTACAAAAAGCGAGGTGAGAATCGGCACCATAATGCCGCCGCCACCGATGCCTAACAAGCCCGCCATGAGGCCAACAAAACCGCCCAGCGCTATGTATGCCAACCACCAAATGATGTCCAAAGCTGCTGCTCCTGAAAGTGTCTTATTAGCACGATAAGCATATTGTACCGGAAGTAGCGCATCCCGCGGGTTCAAAAAGGCGTATTCCGCTGTGGCGGCCGCTATGCAGTGGTAAGCTGCAGGTTAGGTAACGTTTTGGGAGTTCGTATGGGCACTATAATAAATCGCGCGGGTGTGGTGATCGTGACTGCTGCGCTACTGGCTGGCTGTGGAGAAACCGAGTCGCCGACCAGTGAATTGGTGGCGACTGCGCAGCCAGAGCAAGCATCCCCTGAATCAGCCGTGGTGGAAGAGGATGCTGCGCCGCTCATTGTCGAGATATCAGCACATGTAGCGCTGCGCAACGATCGACGCTTGATGGTCGAGGGTGAAAGCAATTTACCTGACGGTACTCAGGTACGAATTATTGTCGAGCGTGAGATCAGTCGAGTGCGCTGGCAAGCGCGAACCCAGATACAGGATGGGCTATTTGCAGCAGGGCCATTTGGTTCAGGTAGCGGGTTACCCGATGGTGGTTACGACGTGCGTGTTGAGGTTTCAGAAGGTAGCGTTCAACCCGCTGAGGTGCAGGCCATCATTGGCCACAATGGCCAGCAACTGGCGGGAGGGCTTGTAAGCCAATCCCGCCATGGGCTGGGTCAGGTGGCCACCTACTCTCGGCGCTTTTTGGTAGGGAGTGAACCAAGACGCACGCGTGACTAGGTGGAGGTGCTAGAGAGTCCGGGGAGGTAGACGCTTTAGGCAGGATGCCAATGGGCTAAAAGCACTGCGTGGATGGCAGTGTCGCTTGGGGCCTTAGCGAAGTGCTCAATCACAAAACGATCGTCGCGCTGCACAACGTAATGCCCCGCTTTGTGGAAGACATGCGTTGGGCCAAGCAACAGTAAATCACCCGTGGTGGCCGGTGAAAAATCTGTATCAGGACCAGGTGTGGTCATAACGCACGGTGCTTTCCAATCAATCGTCATGGGTAGGTGATTGGGGACTCTTATTTTCGTTGCTTGTACCTGCTCCCAGGGGAGTGGGCCGGTATGCGTCAACGTTAAAAGCTCAGGAGCACTATCACCTTCTAATAGCGTTGCCAGGGAGCAGTCAAGGGCATCAGCGAGCGCAACTAAGCGTTCGTGACCGATCTGTTTGATCGCCCCGGATTCCCAATAAGAAATGGTGACATCTGACACGCCAACTTTGCGTGCAAGGGCTGCTTTGTTGAGCTTGGCTCGAAGCCGCAATTGCTTGATTCGTGAGCCTAGCGATTCCATTTCATTTTCCTGTTGAATGAGCTAACAAGCTCGTTGAGTTCCATCCACTACAAAAAGTGGCGCTATAACCAAGCGTTATATCCTAACTCATTCTTGAGATGCTCACTCAAGATATTGCTGCAGTGCCGTATTAATCGATCGCTACTTAGCACGCATTAAGGGGCATGCAACATTGAGCACATCTTATTGACGCTTTTGAGCGCCAATTGTTCCCTGCGTGACGCTGTAGGTTGTGGCTAAGGTGGGTATAATATGGCCATGCATATTTGCCAATAGGACGTTTTCATGACCGTACGTACTCGTATCGCACCTTCTCCCACCGGGGATCCTCACGTTGGTACGGCATACATAGCGCTTTTTAATCTATGTTTTGCGCGTCAGCATGGCGGCCAATTTATTTTACGTATTGAAGACACGGATCAAGTGCGCTCCACGCCTGAGTCGGAGCAGATGATCCTCGACTCCTTGCATTGGCTGGGCCTTGAATGGGACGAAGGCCCTGATGTCGGTGGCCCTCATGGCCCGTATCGGCAGAGCGAGCGTGGCGAAATTTACGCGCAGCACGTTCAGCAGCTGTTGGGCGCTGGGCATGCATTTAAGTGCTACCGCACAAGTGAAGAATTAGATGTCCTGCGTGAAGCGCGCAAAGCGGCGGGTATGCACTTGGCATTGAAATCCGCTGACTTAGCGCTCGATGAAAGTGAGCTTGCGCGCCGCCAACAAGAGAACTGGCCTTTTGTGGTGCGTATGAACGTGCCTGCTGAAGGCGTTTGTGTCGTCAATGACATGCTGCGTGGCACTATTGAAGTGGATTGGGCTCAGGTCGATGCACAGATACTGCTTAAGTCAGATGGCATGCCGACCTATCATTTGGCTAACGTGGTCGATGATCATTTGATGGACATTACTCACGTACTGCGCGGTGAGGAGTGGATTAATTCCGCACCTAAGCATCAGTTGCTGTATGAGTATTTTGGGTGGGAAAAGCCGGTGCTGTGCCATATGCCGCTGCTACGCAATCCTGACAAATCTAAGCTTTCTAAACGTAAAAATCCGACGTCGATTAATTATTATCGCCGTATGGGCTTTTTGCCCCAGGCCGTTACTAATTATTTAGGCCGTATGGGATGGTCAATGCCTGACGAGCGTGAAAAATTCAGCTTGTCAGAAATGATCGCTGATTTCGATGTGACGCGTGTGTCGCTGGGTGGTCCGGTCTTTGATTTAGAAAAATTGACGTGGCTGAACGGTGTTTATATCCGTGAAGACTTGGATGACGATGCATTGTTGAAAGCGCTATGCGAATGGGCCTTCAACGAGGCGTACGTGAAGCAAATCCTGCCTCAGTTGCGGCCTCGGGTCGAAACGCTTTCCGAAGTAATGCCGCTGGCCGGTCATTTCTTCGCAGGCCAGCCAGCATTAACAAAGCATTCATTTGATAGCGTGAAGCTTGCTGAAGAAGAGCTGGTCAAGTTGCTTCAGTTTCTTGTTTGGCGCTTTGAAGGCGTGTCAGCATGGAATAAAGAAGCGTTGCTCGCTGAGGTGAATACGCTGGCCGAGCATTTTGAATTGAAAATGAAGGTGTTCCTCGCGCCGGTATTTATTGCTATCACTGGCAGTGCTTCCAGTACCTCGGTGATGGATGCGATGGCGATTCTCGGCTCTGACATTACCCGGGCACGCTTGCGTAGTGCCATTGATGTGCTGGGTGGCGTTTCTAAAAAGCAGGCCAAGCGCTTTGAAAAAGAGTTTCGTGATATTGCGTAACCGCTCGTTAAGATAGCCATGGCGAAAGCGTCTGTTTTTGTCACTGATCTTGTCAGAACTAAATAGACGTTTTCGCTGTTGACCAAGTTGATCATACTCAGTATTATACGCTCCGTCTTCGCGACATGTGGGGCCTTAGCTCAGCTGGGAGAGCGCAACACTGGCAGTGTTGAGGTCAGCGGTTCGATCCCGCTAGGCTCCACCATTTTCTGCTTTATCTTGCTTGCCGTCGTCATTTCTGACGCCGTTTACGTCCCATTCGTCTAGTGGTCCAGGACACCGCCCTTTCACGGCGGTAACAGGGGTTCGAACCCCCTATGGGACGCCAT
>NZ_JBQDLQ010000069.1:0-18169 GCF_052095695.1 Halomonas sp. | reverse complement strand
GTTCTTCCCTTGGGATACCCGCATGCTAGAAGCAACCGTCAAAAAGATCCTCCAAGCCCGCGTTTATGAAGCCGCTTGTGAGACCCCGATTTCCCCTGCTCCCTTTTTGTCGCGTCGCTTCAATAACCAAATTCTGATTAAGCGTGAAGATCTACAGCCGGTGTTTTCGTTTAAGATTCGCGGTGCTTACAACAAAATGGCGCAGCTAACCCAGGCGCAAAAAGACAAAGGTGTGATTGCGGCTTCTGCCGGTAATCACGCGCAAGGGCTTGCCATGGCCGCGAAGCTCATGGGTGTTAAGGCCGTGATTGTGATGCCGCGTATCACGCCCGAGATTAAAGTGCAGGCGGTACGCGCTCGGGGCGCCAAGGTCATACTTAAAGGTGATGCCTTCGCTGCGGCGGCGGAGCATGCCCAGGAGCTGATTAGCGAGCATGGCTATACCTATATTCCCCCCTTTGACGATATTGATGTGGTCGCTGGGCAGGGCACGGTGGGGATGGAGATTTTGCGCCAACACGCCGGGCGGCTAGATGCCATCTTTGTACCGGTTGGCGGCGGCGGGCTGATTGCCGGCGTGGCGGCATACGTTAAATATTTGCGTCCCGATATCAAAGTGATAGGCGTGGAAGCCGAAGACAGCGCATGCCTCAAAGCGGCTCTCGAAGCCGGGGAGCGGGTCGTGCTCGATCAAGTGGGCGTGTTTGCCGAAGGCGTCGCGGTAGCGCAAATTGGCGAGGTGCCTTTTTCGCTAGTGAAAGACCTGGTTGATGATGTCATTACCGTCAATACCGATGAAATGTGCGCGGCGGTGAAAGATATTTTTGAGGACACTCGGGCCGTGGCGGAAACCTCTGGTGCGCTGTCGCTGGCAGGACTGAAAAAGTATATTCAGCAAACCGGTGCTGAAGGGCAAACGCTGCTGTGCATTAACTCCGGTGCAAATACCAATTTTGACCGTCTGCAGCACATTGCCGAACGCACGGAGCTAGGCGAACAGCGCGAAGCGATCCTGGCGGTCACCATTGCCGAAAAACCCGGTAGTTTTAAAAAGTTCTGCCGTACGCTAGGCAAGCGTATGGTGACTGAGTTTAGCTACCGTTATGCCGACAGCACTGCAGCGCATGTTTATGTGGGGGTCCAGGTGAAGCCGGGTGGAGAAGACCGCCAGGCGGTGATCGACAAACTTTGTGAAAATGACTATCAGGTAGAAGATCTTACCGATAACGAGTTGGCGAAGCTGCATATTCGCCACCTTAGCGGCGGACGCCCCAGCGAGCGTTTTGAAGAGGAAGTCTATCGCTTTGAGTTCCCTGAGCGCCCGGGCGCGCTAATGAACTTCCTTACCCAGCTGCCCCATGACTGGAATATCTCATTGTTCCACTATCGCAACCATGGCGCTGCCTATGGTCGTGTGCTGGTGGGCATGCAAGTGCCTAATGGCGACAGATCTCATGTGGCTGAGCATTTAGACGCTATTGGCTATCGCTATTGGCGGGAGAGTGATAACCCCTCTTATCGCTTATTCATGGCCTAATATTGTTTGTACCAGTGTAAGTGGTTGCTTACCCTGAACGCTAGAGCAGCTAGGCAGCATTTGTTAACGAAAAGGTGTCATTAAGTATGAAAAAATGTTGGTTATGCTGTTGTCAACGGTGCCCTTATAGCCCTATAGTCGTGGCCGATATTAATCGAATCTGTCACGACGTTTTAATCGGAAATAGAGGGCAGGTTTAAGGCATTCGGTAACAATAAAGGTGTTGGAGAAACGGCATGCGGCGGAAGAAGCCTGATATGGTGATGGCGTTGATGGTGGTGTTTGCATTAGGAGTGCTCGCCACGGGGTATGCGCAGGCGTTGTCGGGAAGTTAATCCACAGCGTTTTGCAGCAGCGCCATTAATCGATAAGGTGCAATTGATAGGCAGCATATGAGCTGATTCTTGACAGAATCAGCTTTTTTTATGGCAGTTTATCGACGGCTTACACAGCCTTGGTCGCTCACCACGGCCTTTAAAGGCACGTCCCAGGGTTCAATCGGCAGCGAAGCGACTTGCTGGCACGCGTGGGCGACGCCGATCAGGGCCGGTGAAGGGCCGGGGCGGTGCATGAACGCTAAGCTGCGGTCATAAAACCCGCCACCCATGCCCATGCGATTGGCCTGGGCGTCAAACCCCACCAGCGGCACGATGAGCGTGTCTAAGGCCCAGGCGGGCAGGCGATTACAACGCTTGGCGCTAAATCGCTGGTTAGGCTCCCAAATGCCAAAGCGGTTTTTGATCATGGGAGTGTCCGAGCGGTAGGCAACAAACCAAAGATTATTGTCACTAAAGGGCCGTAAAACGGGCAAGTACACATCCACCTGTCGCTTGCATAACCAAGCAAGGAGCGGGCTTGGGTCGATTTCGCCGTTAACAGGCAGATATAGGCTTAAGCGTCGCGCGCGGCGAATTTCAGGCAGGGTTTTAAGCTGATGACACAGGCGCTGTGCCGCAACATGCTGCTCTTGCTGGGAAAGGGCGTTGCGCTGATGACGTAAAAAGCGGCGTAGCGCGCGCTTATCAACGTCGGGTAGTGCGGTAGCGTGATGGAGATTGTTCATAAACCGCTATTCCCCTATATCTTTATGCTCATACAGAGGTGTTCTCCAAGGTGCCGCTGCCGTTCTGGCCCTGAACCTACTGGTTCAAGGTGGGTGGCCGCAGCCAGACCGTCAGGCTTTCCGACGCACGGACATGCACACGGGGCTGGCTAGCATTTGGCCCCCTGGGTACTGCGCATAGGCTCGAGGGACTATAACGACTGGCGTACACCCCAGAGAACTCCGTCATCCTAACAGAGCCGTGGCTAATGCCAAAGTGTTGGTTAAAACGTTAACTAGCGTTGACGGGTTTTGGCGAGCACCCGGTCAAGTCGATCGTTAAGGCGATTAAGATTTGCCTCGCCAGCACGGTGCTCATCTATTGCTTCGAGCAACTCGCGGGTAATATTGAGCGCTGTCATGATAGCAACACGCTCACTTCCCAGGGCGCTACTTTGCGCATTAATGCCTTGCATAGCGCGATCTAGGTAGCGCGCGGCACGGTCTAGTTTGGCTTCTTCGCCCGTGTCGCAGGCAATGACATAACCGCGCCCTAACAGGGTTATTTCTTTGGTTGGCCGCTTGGCGTTACTCATCAAAGACTCCAGCACGGGCCAGCAAGGGGCCCAATGCGTTAACATCACAGCATAGGAAGATATACGTCGCTCACTATAAGAGAGGCGCTTGCACGCGGTCAACGCGTAAGCACTATCGCCAATACGATCCCAACCTATCCAGTGGAGCAAGTGAAACGATGTCATTGATTGATGAGCGCCAGGATTTCTCTGACGTAGCGGATGTTTTCTTACTGCATGGCAGCATGCAGTCACCGGCATTTTTAGATGGCCGCCTTTGCGCTTTGCTAGCACTGCGCGATGTTGGCGCAGCGACATGGCTTGAAGAGGTTTGCCAGAGCCTGGGCATTGAGCAGCCCCGTGATCCTGCCAGCGCCGAGCGCCTACTAGGCTGGCGGCGCCAGACGTTGGAGGCGTTAAGCGCCAGCGATCTGGATTACACGCCGCTGCTGCCCGATGAATTGTTCTCTTTAGGAGAGCAGGCGCAGGGGCTTAAAGAATGGACGCAAGGCTTTATCGAAGTGGTCGATGAAGTGGCCGATAACGAGCTGCGCGAGCGCTGGTCGCAAGCGCTGTGCGAGGCAATTGAGGACCTAGAGGGGGTCAGCCGAATGGAGACCGATATCGACGACAGCCCCGAAAACGAAAACGATCTTTTTGCGCTTACCGAGCATGTCCGCATGGCTGCTATGCTGCTTTACACTGAGCAGCACCCCGGCATGCCGCAAGTAGAACAAACTGATGCACCCGTTCATTAATTCTGCTGCTTGGAGGCTTTATGCTGCCTGAGTTGTTACCTCGGCCATCTGCGATAGGCGTGGCTGAATATCGCCGCCGCCGCGACGCCTTAATGGCCCAGTTGCCGAATAACGCCGCCGTTATTCTTGTAGGTGCCGGGCTAGTGACCCGGTCACGCGACAGTGAGTTCGCCTTTCGGCAGAACAGCGATTTCTACTATCTCACGGGCATTCGGGAGCCCGATGCGCTATTGCTGCTGCTCCCCGGAAAAGCCGGCAATGAGAGCGTGGTGTTCTGTCAGGATCGGGATCCTACTCTAGAGGCGTGGACAGGGCGCCGCTTGGGCGCTGCCGGCGTGATCTCAGAACATGGAATTGATCAGGCGTTTGAAAACGCTGACCGCGATGAGCGGCTGCCCGAACTGTTAGCCGAGTGTGAGCTGCTTTATTTACCTCTAGACAGCGCCGAGGCCGTGGCCATTGCAGAAAATGCGTTGATGTCAGCCCAGGCAGGGCTAAGGCGCGGAAAGCCGCCGCTAAAAGGCTGGCTGGACGTGAGCCCGTTGATTCATGCCATGCGTTTGATTAAAAGTGATGCTGAGATTGCTCTGCTGCGACATGCGGGGGTGATATCAGCCCGCGCCCATAGGCGCGCCATGCAGGTATCGCGGCCTGGGCTGAGCGAATATCAGCTACAGGCCGAGTTAGAGCATGAATTTGTATGGCAAGGCGCCAGCGGCCCCGCCTACAGCACGATTGTTGGCAGCGGTGCCAACGCTTGTGTACTGCACTATATTGAGAACAGCGCGCTGCTCGCCGATGAGTCATTAGTACTCATTGATGCCGGTGCCGAATTCGATCTTTACGCTGGGGATATTACCCGCACGTTTCCCGTCACTGGGCAATTTAGTGACGCTCAGCGAGCACTCTATCAAGTAGTATTAACCGCTCAAGAAAAGGCCGTGAATGCTATTCAGCCGGGAGTATCGCTTGCAGATATCCACACTGGCGTGGTGCACGATTTAACGGCTGGGCTGATAGCGTTGGGCCTGCTGGATGGAGAGGTTCAGGCGCGCATTGATGACGAGAGCTATCGCCGTTTTTATCTGCATTCAACGTCACACTGGCTAGGCCTAGATGTGCACGATGTCGGGGCCTATCGGCTAGACGAGCAGACGCCCCAACCATTGATGGCTGGCATGGTGCTTACCGTTGAGCCAGGCCTTTACATACCTGGCGATAACGACATTCCTGCTGCCTTTCGCGGTATCGGCATTCGCATTGAAGACAATGTGGTGGTGACAAGCCATGGTCACGAAGTGTTGACGGCCGATGCGCCTAAGCAGATAAATGAAATTGAAGCATTAATGGCTAAGAATTAAGCAATTCAAAATCTCTATAATAGCCTTTATGTAATTTACATTACGAATTATTAGTTGCCTTTGGGTGGCGGTAATGAGAGGGGAAAGCCAATGCAGCAGTCTGATTCAGCGGCTGAGCAACCATTGACTCATGACATTGTGATCATCGGGGGAGGGTTGGTCGGTGCAAGTTTAGGCTGCGCCCTGGCACCGTTGATAGAGCGCTATGGCTGGCGGGTAGCGATTGTCGAATCTGCTCCACTACCGGCGAAACCGTTGGAAACGCAGTGGCAGCCCAGCTTTGATGCTCGCGCCAGCGCTATTGCGGAAGGTTCTGTGCAGCGCTTTCAGCAGCTGGGTGTTTGGGAGGCGATGCGTCGCGAGGCAACACCGATACGGCGTATCCATATCAGTGAGCGCGGCCGCTTAGGCGCGACGCGGCTAAGCGCTGATGAGCTGGGTATCGCCGCGCTTGGCCATGTGATACCCAATGCATGGATGGGGCGCGTACTTCATCAGCATCTTACTCAGCTGCCGCTAGCCTGGCACTGCCCCGCCACGGTTGAGCAGCTTACGCCCGTGGCGGGCGGGCATCATTTGCAGCTTTCCGATGGTAGTCAATTAACGGCAGGGCTAACGGTGCTGGCGGATGGTGGCCGCTCGGGACTTAAAGAGCAGCTGGGCATCGGCAGTCGTCGCGAATCGTATGAGCAAACCGCCTTAATTGCTCATGTGGGTGTTAGCCAGCCCCATCAAGGCGTTGCTTACGAGCGCTTTACACCGCTGGGCCCTATGGCATTGCTACCGCTTCCCGGGCAGGCCATGGAGCTGATATGGACGCATCCCAGCGGTAGCGAGCAAGCAAGGCTGGCGCTGTCTGAGCGTGACTTTCTGCTGCAATTACAGCATGCCTTTGGCGATCGTGTGGGGCGCTTCACCCGAGTAGGGGCTCGTCACGTCTATCCTCTTTCATTGGTGACTGCTGACGAGCCGGTACGCCCAGGGCTTGCCGTATTAGGTAATGCTGCTCACGCGTTGCATCCGGTTGCCGGCCAAGGATTTAATTTGGCGCTGCGCGGAGTCATGGATCTAGCCGATTCGCTAGAACAAGGCGCGCTTGATCAAAGGCCATTGGGCGATATAACGACCCTGCTAGCTTTCGAGCAGCAGCGCTCCCAGGATCGCGCTAACGTGATCCGCTTTAGTGATGGCTTAGTGCGTCTGTTTGGCCTTTCTTTTCCGCTACTGCCCCACGCTCGCGCTGCGGGATTAATTGGCTTGAACCTCATCGGGCCGCTGCGTCGTAGCCTTGCGAGACGCGCGATGGGGTTAGAGCGTTAGTGCCGCAAACAAGGAACACAAAACTATGCACACGAACACTGCATGGCAGATGAATGCTGCATCAGGAGCACCGCTGGTTGAGCGGTTTGAGGCCGTTATCGTCGGTGGCGGCATGGTCGGCACGGCACTTTGCGCGCTGCTGGCTCAAGCGGGCATGCGGGTGGCACTTGTTGAAGCACAGCCCACACCCGTTAGTTTGAAGCAGGCAGCTAGCGCGCTGCCTGCCCCGCGAGTCAGCGCATTAACGCCGGTTTCACAGCGGTTGTTGACGCACTTGGGAGCTTGGCCTGCGATGCAGCAAACCCGGATAACACCTTATCGCGGTATGCAGGTCTGGGATGCTGAGGGCAGCGGTGACATTGCATTTTCTGCCGATGAGGCGGGCGTGCTGGTATTGGGGCATATTGTGGAAAATGCGGTCACGCTAGCCGCGCTCAATAGCCAGGTGATCGATCATCCTAACGTTACGACGTTTTTTGGTGTCAGTATTGAGGCCTTGCAACGCGCCAATCAGAAGGCCAATAAGCAGGCCGATGGGGGTTGGCTGGTGCTGGATGACGGGCGCCAGCTACATGCCCCGCTGATCGTGGCGGCCGATGGCGCGCATTCGTCACTGCGCGAAATGGCCGGCATTGACGTGGCCAGCGATGCTATGCAGCAAGACGCGGTAGTGACCACCGTGCAGTGCGCTAAGCCGCACGGCGGTACGGCGCGCCAAGCGTTTATCGATGGCCGTCCGCTAGCGTTTCTGCCCTTAACGGTGGCGGGCGACGATCGCTACTGCTCAATTGTATGGTCGACAACCCCGGAGCATGCAGCTGAGCTGTGCGGTAGCTCTCGCTCAGCGCTGGGCGATGCACTGGCCCAAGCGTTAGGCTACCGCCTAGGCTCTGTTACGGTCTGCGATCAGACGCATCGTTTTCCGCTTGTGCAGCGCCATGCTCGTCAGTATGTTCAAGAGCATTTTGCACTGGTCGGTGACGCTGCCCACAGCATTCACCCGCTGGCAGGTCAGGGTGTCAATTTGGGGCTTATGGATGCCGCGGTACTGGCTGAAGAGGTCGTGCATGCCTGGCAGCGCGGCGCACCTTGGGGGGCGATAAGCACACTAAAACGCTATGAGCGCCGGCGACGCTTTGATAACGCTGCCATGCTGGCGTTGATGAAGGGGTTTAAAGTGCTGTTCGGCAGTCATCATCCTGTGTTGACACTGGCGCGCAACCTGGGCATGAGCGGTATGAATCAGCAAGTGCCCTTAAAGCGGATGCTAATGCGGCAGGCGACCGGAGAGCGGGGCCGCCTGCCACTTACCTGCCGTTAGCGGCGGCGATCAACCACGTTAAGTGCTTTCAACAGGTTAAGCGCTTCGCTGAGCTGATAATCGTCAAGCAGACGCTCGGCCATTTCTTGGCGGTCACGCGGTGCCTGTTGAGCGCTTAGATGCCCGTCAAGATCCGCCTCACGAATTTCACGACGGCTTTCGTCGACTTCTAAACGCCCGCGGACGACTTCGACGTCAGGCTCAATGCCTTGGGCCTGAATAGAGCGCCCATTAGGGGTGTAATAAAGCGCGGTGGTGAGCTTTAGCCCCTCACCATTACCCAGCGGCATAATCTGCTGCACCGACCCTTTACCAAAGCTGTCGGTTCCCATAATGATGCCGCGCCGCTGGTCCTGCAGCGCACCCGCCACAATCTCGGCGGCCGAGGCGCTGCCGCCGTTGATCAGCACCACCAGCGGGATATTGCCAGCGGGGGTGTTGGACGAGGCGGAAAACGACATGGCGGTATCCGAGAGACGCCCTTCGGTATACACGATTAGCCCTTGATCGAGAAACAGGTCGGCAATACCTACGGCAGCCTGAAGCACTCCGCCAGGATTATTACGTAAATCGAGCACCAGCCCTTCTAGCGGCTGTTCACGGGCCATCATTGCCAGTGCGTCGCGAGCCTGTTCCGCAGTGCGCGACTGGAACTGGCTAATGCGAAGGTAGCCATAACCAGACTCAAGCAGCTCATGCTTAACGCTTTCGCTGCGAATAATTTCACGTTTTAGGATGAATTCCCGCGGAGTGTCTTCGCCTGAACGGAGTATGCTCATGCGCAGCTCGCTTTCCGGCTCGCCGCGCATTAGCGTCACCGCCTCCTGAAGCGACAGATTCGCGGTGGGCATGCCGTCAATGGCGACGATAATATCGCGAGACAGCAGCCCTGCGCGTGACGCGGGGGTGTCATCAATGGGCGTAATGACCATGAGCTGGCCATCTTCCATGCCGACTTCAATCCCGATGCCCCCAAACTCGCCCTGGGTCGATTCACGCAGGCTTTGGTACTCCTCCTCATCCAGGTAGGCCGAGTGCGGATCCAGTTCACTAAGCATGCCTCGCATGGCGTTGCGCAGCAGCGTGCGATCATCCACGTCTTCAACGTACGCGCGCTTAATACGCTCGAACACTTCGGCGAAAGTCTGAATCTCTTCTAATGGCAACGTATCGCCGGCATTTTGATTCGCCCCGCTAGTGCTGGATTGAGCGAACAGCGGTAGCGGAACCGACAATAAAGCAACCGGGAGCAGGGTGGCCAAGAAACGCTTGGCGGGGGCTAATACCCCGGTAACAGATAGCGTCATGCAGACTCCGCAGGCGATAGGTAGCGCTGTAGCGCCACCCTGTAGTTGAAAAAACTAAAACACTGTCACTGAAAAAACGGTCGTTGAAAATTGTTATTAAAAGGTCGTTAACACGGTAGCTAAAACCGTCAATAGTTATGCAGCTTATCCCGTCAGCGGCGTGCAATCCAACGCTGTGGGTTAATTGGTTCGCCGCCGCGGCGAACCTCGAAGTAAAGCGCCGCACGACTCTGGCCACCGCTATCGCCGACACGGCCAATTTCATCACCTCGGTTGACTTGCTGCCCCGGCCTTGCGCTGAACTGCTGTAAGTGAGCGTGTAGCGTCATAATCTGATCGCCGTGATCGATAATCAGCAGGTTACCAAACCCCCGCATCCAGTCAGCAAAGACTACGCGGCCAGAGTGAACGGCCGCCACTGGCGTACCGGCGCTGGCTTGAATCACAATACCGTTATAGTGCACGCCGTCGCGATAGTGAAAATCACTGCTGATGGAGCCTTGTACTGGCCACGGCAAGTCGCCTCGAGTACTGACAATATGCGTCGTTGGTGTTGGTTCAGCAAGCTTAGCCATCTCGGCCTGGATGTTACGCAGAACGCTTTCCGCTTCTGCACGGCTCTGGTTAAGGTCGGCCAGACGCTCCTCTTCGCTGCCGTAGCGGTCATCCAAGTTGGAAACAACGCCGCGGCGCTCAGTCGTCCGCTGGGCTAATAGAGCGCTTTGATCCTCTAGCTCCTCGGCGAGCAAATCAAGGCGGGCTTGGCGTTCACCTAGCGCATTTTGAGTATCAGCCAAGGCCGTATCAAGACGCGCTATGTCGCTTAACCGACGATTACGTGCCTCGGTCAGACGATTCATATACGCCTGCATACGGTCAAGCTCAGCGGGATTGCCTTGATTAAGCAGCAGCTTGAGCTGTGGCGTTGGGCCCAGCCGGTAAAGCGCAGAAAGCTGCTGGCCAAGCGCGGCATACTGGCTGGCGCGCTCAGATTCCAGCCGGTCACGGTGCTCAAGGAGCTGGGTCGTTTCGTCATTAAGCTGACGCCGCTCGGCCTGCAGAGTGTCTAAGCGTTGATGCGTTTCGGCCAGTTCTGTTTCGACTTCACGCAGCTCACGTTCGGCACTGTCTCGCGCCTTGCCGGTGGACGTAAGACGCTCGGCAACCGACTTAATCTCTTGACCGATCGCATCGAGCTGCTGGCGCGCCGTACTTTCATCCTGTTGGGCCAATCCGGTTGGCGCATAGCATAGCGCCAGAAGGACAACCACAGCCGAGTATCGCCGTGTACGCTGCATTTATTGCTGAGTGTCAGACTGAAAGTGAATTAATGGTTTGCCGGTCATCGCTTCGGGCTGAGATTGGTTCATCATCGTTAGCAGTGTGGGTGCCAGATCGCATAGCCTGCCTTCTTTCAGCGAGGCCGCCCGCTCACCGACGTAGATAAGCGGCACCACAAAGGTCGTATGCGCGGTTTGGGGGGCGCCTGTTTCCGGATGCACCATCTGCTCGGCATTGCCGTGATCGGCGGTAATTAAACAGGCGCCGCCCGCGCGCTCGATAGCGTCAACCGCTCGCCCTACGCATATGTCGACCGTTTCAATGGCTTTTACCGCGGCGTCAAAGTCGCCAGTGTGACCGACCATATCGCCATTGGCATAGTTACAGATAATCAGATCAAAACTGCCGCCATCAATGGCCTCTACGAGCTTGTCGGTAATCTCATAGGCGCTCATTTCAGGCTTTTCGTCGTAAGTACGAACGTCCTGCGGCGAGGGCAGGAGAGTGCGTGTTTCACCATCAAACGCATCCTCGCGGCCACCCGAAAAGAAGAAGGTGACATGCGGATACTTCTCGGTTTCGGCAATACGCAGCTGCGTTAAGCCGCGTTTGGCCACCACTTCACCTAAGGTATCGCTGAGATCAGACGGCGGAAACGCCGCAGGCGCAGGAATATCCGCCGCGTACTGGGTCATCATCACCAGCCCTTTACCGGCAAGCTTAGGACAAGCTCGACGCTCGAAGCCTTTAAAGTCGGGCTCGGCAAAGGCGCGGGTTAATTCGCGCGCGCGATCGGCGCGAAAGTTAAGGAAAATGGCGGCGTCGCCATCTTGCAGGGTAATAGCGTTGTCGTGAGGGCCGCCCGTGGGTAGCACGCTGCTTGCGACCACAAATTCATCCGTTTCGCTGCGCTGATAGGCATCGTCTAGCGCTGCCTCGGCGCTGGCAGCGTAATGCTCCGCGTGGCCATCCGTGAGCAAGCGATAGGCTTGCTCAACACGTTCCCAGCGATTGTCGCGATCCATGGCGTAGAAGCGACCAATAATCGACGCGACGAAGCCGTTGTCAGCGCCCACCAGCTCGGCTAAACGGTCGTTGGCTCGCTCAATGGAGGGCAGGGCGCTTTGCGGTGGCATATCGCGGCCATCGAGAAAGGCGTGGATAAAAATACGCTGAGCACCGCGCCGCGCAGCGAGCTCGGCCAGGGCGATAAAGTGGCCTTCGTGGCTATGAACGCCGCCCGGAGACAGCAACCCGATTAAGTGTACCGGGCGATTATTCGCGACGGCCTCATCAATTGGCTGCGTGAGGTTGTCGTTTGAATCTAGGTCGCCGTCTTCAATCGCTTTGCTGATACGAGTGAAGTTCTGATAAACAATCCGCCCAGCACCAATATTCATGTGCCCGACTTCAGAGTTACCCATTTGGCCGTCGGGCAAACCTACGTGAAGACCGTCGGTATGAACGAAGGCGTGGGGGCGATTTTCCCAAAGCGTATCCATCACCGGGGTAGCGGCAGACGCCACCGCATTGTGGGCGCTGTCGGGGTTGTGGCCGTAGCCGTCAAGAATAATCAGCGCCACCGGGCGCGGGGTGCGAGAAGTGTCCATGAAAACCTCGTTGGGATTGGCAAGTCGACCGACTCGATAATTCAGGGTCGCGACGGGCGCACGCTTGGGGCATCATAACGCAGGTAACTGCCAGGCGTCATGATCAAGGCCTGCGCGGGAGGCTATCGGACGTGTATACTTGTCGCGTTTTGGCAGCGGTTAGGCCGCTTTTTTCTGCATTGACCAAGAGATTGTGTTCGCGATGATCGATCAAGTGTTCGAATTCGTACAGAACCACCCCCTGCTCGTTGGGGCATTTTTGCTGGTACTGATAGCGTGGCTTGTCTACGAAACGCGCAGTGCTTCCACCAATGCGTTGACCTCAACCCAGGCCACTCAGCTCATTAACCGTGAAGACGCGGTGGTGCTGGACATCCGTGAAAACAAAGACTTCAAAGCCGGGCATATCGCGGGGGCGCGCAACATTCCGCAAAGCAACCTCGATAGCCGCATGAACGAACTGGAAAAAGTCAAAGCCCAGCCGATCATTGTGGTGTGCAAGCACGGGCAGAGCTCGGGTGCCGCGCAGGCCAAGCTTGCGAAAGCTGGCTTCGAGCGAGCTTTTAAGTTGAAGGGTGGCATGGCGCAGTGGCAAGGCGATGGCCTGCCAGTGGTTAAAAAGTAAGCATTGCTATCTTTATTTAATAAATAATCAGGAGTTTTCTCATGGCGGAAGATAACAACACCCCGCAGGCTGGTGCCGCAGCTGATGAAAAACCGCAGCTTAAGTTTTCGCTGCAGCGCATTTATGTAAAAGATATTTCGTTTGAAGCGCCTAATTCACCGTCGGTGTTTAAACAGTCGTTCAAGCCGAAGGTCAATTTGGATCTGAATACGACCAGCACTAAAATTGCCGATGATCAGTACGAAGTAGTCGTCAAAGTGACGGCCCAGGTGAATGACAGTGAAACCGGCACTACCTCTTTCCTAGCGGAAGTTGAGCAAGCAGGTTTATTCCGCATTGCAGGAATTGAAGGCGCGCAGCTGGAGCAAACACTGGGGGCTTTCTGCCCGAACCTGCTGTTTCCTTACGCCCGCGAGTGCGTCGATAACCTGGTCAATCGTGGCGGCTTCCCGCCGCTGATGCTGGCACCGGTTAACTTCGAAGCAATGTACGCCCAGCGCAAACAGCGCGAAGCTAAGCAAGCCGCTGAGAATACGCACTAAGCGATGCACGCCTCTGACTGGTACGCCCAGCATGGCAAAATGCCGCGCCTCTATGTGCCTGCTGCTTTTGTAGCAGGCAGCGACGTTGCATTGCCTGAAGGGCCTGCTCGCCATGTCACTCGGGTATTGCGCATGGCTGAAGGCGCGCCTCTGGTGCTGTTTGACGGCCATGGGCAGGAGGCCGGCGTACGGCTGGCGGCGGTGAGTCGTAAGCAGACGCTGGCGCATGTTGAGGCCGTGTGGGCGGGCAGCGGCGAGTCGCCGTTAACGGTGCATTTAGGTCAAGCGATCTCTAAAGGGGATCGCATGGACTATGCTATCCAAAAGGCCGTTGAGCTGGGCGTTGCGGCCATCACGCCGCTCTACACAGAGCGTGGTGATGTGCGTTTGAAAGGCGATCGTGAAGATAAAAAGCTGGCGCACTGGCAGGCGGTTGCTGCTAGTGCCTGCGAGCAGAGTGGGCGCGCCGTGGTGCCTTGCGTACATGCGCCAATGGCGCTGTCTGCATGGCTGGAAGAGCGTCAAGAGCCGCTGCGCTTGATGCTGCACTTGGCTACGGGTAATGCCTTTGATCAGCATACTCGCCCCGCTGCGGTGGCGCTGCTGATTGGCCCAGAAGGCGGTTTGAGTGACAGCGACATCGCCGCTGCACAGGTCGCCTCCTTTACGTCCTTAACGCTTGGTCCGCGCGTTTTACGCACGGAAACCGCTCCTGTCGTGGCACTTACTCTTCTCCAGCATTATTTTGGAGATTTGTAAGTACTCACTTTCATTTCTAGCTTTTAGCTATCCTCTGTAATGGCTTTTTGATCCCCAAATTTCGCGTTTTAGCGTACTCCCTAAGACACCGTCATCCTGGTCTATTTTTTGAAGGACGTTCCCCATGGTCCGCGAGTCACACTCCTCTCCTCGATCCGCTAGCGATGCATCCGCCCAGTTGGGTGAGGTGGCGTACCTAACGGTAACGGCCGTTAATAACGTCGGGGCGTTTTTACAGTGGGGGCAGCCTAAGGATGTGTTGCTACCGTTTAGCGAGCAACATTTTCGCCCTGATCCAGGTAAGCGTGTTTTGGTCATGCTGTATAGCGATGACCAGGGGCGACCAGTGGCGTCGATGAAACTTGATCGTTTTTTGACCGATGACGCCTGGGCGCTTGAAAAAGGCGATGAAGTGGCCGTGGTGGTGGCCGAGCGCACCGATCTGGGCATGAAAGTCATTGTGAACCACCGCTACTGGGGGCTCATTTATCAGGATGACGTTATTCAGCCGCTGCGCCGAGGCCAGTCCGTTAAAGGCTATGTTAAGCAGCGCCGTGAAGATGGCCGCTTGAATATCTCGTTGTTGCCGCCAGGTGCCGCGCGCTTAGATATCGTCGGCGATAAAATTATTCAGGCACTGCGTGAGAGTGGTGGCTATTTGGCGTTGGGCGATAAAAGTGCGGCGCATGAAATTAAAGCCCGGCTAGGCGTCAGCAAAAGCGCTTTTAAACAAGCGGTTGGGCGACTTTATAAGCAGCAGCTGATTACCTTAGAACCTGATGCTATTCGCTTAGTGCCCGGTGCTCTTAGCGAGTAGTGAGTTGGGGCAGTTGGAGCCGGACGGGCAGTACGGCATACTGAGCGTCAATTATTTATGTTTGGAAAATGCCTGATGAGCCACTCAAATTTGCATCTCGGCGTTGTGATGGATCCCATCAGCGACATCGCTTACAAGAAAGATACCACCATTGCCATGCTGTGGACCGCCCAAGAGCGTGGCTATACCCTGCACTATATGGAGCAGGAAGATCTTTTCTTAAACGCAGGGCAAGCCTACGCGCGTATGCGCACTTTGACCGTGCACCGTAACCCTGACCACTGGTATGACTTAGGTGAGCCTTCTGCTCGCCCTTTGGTCGAGCTGGATGTGGTGCTGATGCGTAAAGACCCACCGGTGGATGCCGATTTTACCAATGCGGTACATCTGCTGGGCTTTGCTGAGCGTGACGGCGTTCTGGTAGTGAACCCTACCGCGGCGCTCTTGCAGTGCAACGAAAAACTGTTTGCTCAGCAGTTCCCTCAGTGCTGCGCGCCCACGATCGTGGCCAGCCGCGATGATGTGCTGCGTGCCTTTCACGCTGAGCATGGCGATGTGATCTTCAAGCCGCTTGATGGCATGGGAGGCACGGGCATTTTTCATATTGGCCCAGAAGGTCGCAATATTGGTGCCGTGATTGAGCAGCTTTCCTTGCGGGGCCAGCGCCAAATTATGGCGCAGCGCTATCTGCCGGAAATTAAAGACGGCGATACGCGTATTTTGCTTGTTGATGGCGAGCCGGTGCCCTACGGGTTGGCACGCATCCCCTCGGCGGGCGAAACCCGCGGCAATTTGGCTGCCGGCGGGCGTGGCGTTAGCCGTGAGCTAACCGAGCGCGACCACTGGCTGATTCAGCAGGTACAGCCAATGATCCGAGAGAAGGGGTTAATGTTCGTTGGGCTAGATGTGATCGGTGATTATATTACGGAAATCAACGTCACTAGCCCCACCTGCGTGCGTGAAATTGACGATCAGCGCGGTACGAATATTGCCGGTTTGCTGCTGGATGCCATTGAGCGCCGCTTAGCCTAAACGAGGGCTGCACCCTCTAACTCATTTATTACGCTACGCCTGCTGGAGCCCCTGCAGGCGGTGGGAGACGCATGCAAAGTTTGAAACATCACTTTCTCATGGCCATGCCACATCTAGAAGATCCTAATTTTTCCGGTAGCCTTATCTATCTTTGCGATCACGATGACAACGGCTGTATGGGGGTGATTACTAACCGCCCGCTGGAGATCACGCTGGAAGCTTTATTTGATCAATTAGAGCTGGGTGGTGAAGTAAGTCCGTATCGTAATGCACCGGTCTATTACGGTGGGCCCATGCATAAAGACCGCGGCTTTATTCTGCACGTTGGCGATAGTCAGCAGTGGGACTCTAGTGTTCAGGTGGAAGATGGTATTGCTCTCACCACGTCGCTGGATATTTTGCAGGCTTTCGCCGAGGGCGATGGTCCTAAGCAGTTTTTAGTCTGCCTAGGCTGTGCGGGCTGGGATGTTGGGCAGCTTGAGGATGAGCTCAAAGAAAATTCCTGGTTGACCGTAGAAGGCCAGCACCACGTGTTGTTTAACACGCCACCCGTCGAGCGATTGACGGCCGCAGCTGGCTTATTAGGCGTAGACCTTAATCTGATGACTCGAGATGCGGGGCACGCGTAATGGCCGATGAGGGCCAACGCTTAGTGCTTGCCTTTGACTATGGAATCCGGCGCATTGGCGTTGCCGTGGGCAATGAGCTATTGCGTAGCGCCCGTGAGTTGACGCCTCTCACGGCGCGCGCGGGCATTCCCGACTGGGACATCGTTGCGCGGCTGCTCAATGAGTGGCAGCCGGATCTGTTAGTGGTAGGACTACCGCTTAATATGGACGGTACCGAGTCTGAGATGAGTATTCGCGCCCGCAAATTCGGTAATCGCTTACATGGCCGCTTCGGTAAACCGTGTGCAATGGTCGATGAGCGCGGTACTACGCGGGAGGCGAAAATGATCGCTCGCGAGGCAGGCCATAAAGGCAACTATCGTCAAGACAGTGTCGATGGTATTGCCGCTATTCTTATTCTTGAAGGTTGGTTTGCCCACCAGGAAGGCTTGCCTGGCGGGCGTCTTTCCTTGTAGCTAGCGATCCAGCGTGCCTATCTGGGCGGGAACATACCAGCGCACGGGTCGCAGATCGTTTTCGATCAGTTCGTCGACCTTTAGTAGCGTTGCGAAAACTGCCATACGCATGGGAATGCCGTTATCGGTTTGGCGAAAGATCGCCAGCCGCGGGTCGCCGTTAAGATCTACATTCAAATCATTGGCGCCAGGGCGGCTATCGCGGGGCAGCGGATGCATCACGATGGTGCTCTGGCCGCAGCGCTGATCGAGAAAGTCGCGATTGACCATAAAGTCATCGGAGAGTCCTTGGAAGCTCTCATTCATTTCGTCGGTAAAGCGTTCTTTCTGAATGCGCGTGGTGTAAACCACGTCCAGGTCTGCAAAGTCAGTGGCCAATGACTCCCGCTGCTCAATGCGGTGACCGCGCGATGCAACTAGATCAATGAGTCGTGAAGGCATCTCCAGGCCTGGCGGTGACACCAGAGTAATGCGCAACGGATCATAAAGTGACAGTAGCTTAATCAGTGAATGCACCGTGCGGCCGTACTTTAAATCGCCTGTCAGCAGAATATGCGCACTGTTAAGAGACTTCCCCAGACGCTGAAATTCCTTATCAATCGTATAAAGATCCAGCAGCGCTTGGCTGGGATGCTCGCCAGGGCCGTCTCCGCCATTGATGACCGGTACATTGGTCGCGGCCGCAAACTCTGCGACGGATCCCTGATCAGGATGGCGCATCACGATAGCATCGCAGTAGCCGCTCATTACGCGGCTGGTGTCGTAAAGCGACTCCCCCTTTGCCATCGATGAGAAGGTAAAACCGGTCGTGTCACATACGCTGCCGCCCAAGCGACAAAAAGCGGTATGGAAGCTTACCCGCGTGCGGGTGCTAGCTTCAAAAAACAGATTCCCGAGCACCGCCCCTTCTAATACGCGTGTCACCTGGCGGCGCTGGGCAATCGGCTCCATGCGCGCGGCGACGCGTAATAGGTGATCAACGCTTTCGCGATTTAATGAATCGACAGTTAGCAGATGGTGGCTCATAAGGGACCTCGGCAGGGTGGTAGATACGCTAGTGTAACCGCCAATGAGGGGTGTGCCGAAGGGGTTTTACCTACGAATGCCAGTTAGCAAATAACGGCCCAATCGTTCTTTTTACAGTTTTTTCACCATAGCCCTTGCCAATCCGTGAGCGAGTCCGTAAAGTACGCATCCG